>NZ_JAGYGK010000008.1:0-374255 GCF_019947395.1 Pseudomonas sp. BF-R-26
GCATTGAGGTTCCGTCTCGCGTGGGGGTTGGCGTTTGGGAAATTCTACGCTACGAAACTGGGAATAACGCGCTCCTATTTTTGCGGATTTGGGGAGCAGAAGTAATGTCTGCTTTCGAGCCCAAAAGCGGTCATTCAGAAATGATTGAACATCGCTCTGGATGTTATGCGACAAAAGGTATGCTTAATATGAAAGTATTAGCAATATGCCGCACTGGCAATGTCGCCTGATAATAGCTAAAGGAAGGTTCGCTGATGGAGTGGGATGTTTATTCAGATGTTCATGAACCGTTGCCCGATGATTTGATTGCTGGCATCGAAAAAGTTATCCGTTTCACGCTACCTAAAGATTACGTTGAGTGCGTAAAACACTTTCATGGTGGACAGCCGAAAGACCGAAGCCTGTCTATTGAGGTTGGTGGAAAAACATGGGGTATCGGCTTCGGCATGCTTTTGACTCTTGACCCTTTACACAGCGCTGAGAATATCGTTACAGCTCTATTTTCATTGCGAAATCACCATCAGCTACCAAATTACTATCTTCCTATTGTCGTGGGCGGCGGCGGCGATTACCTGTGTTTTGATTACTCTGAAAACCCTCTATCCCCCAAAGTAGCTTTCTATTTTCATGAGTTAGAAGTGCAAGAGGGAATATTTTATGTGGCCGACTCATTTTCAGACTTGCTTTCTATGTTGAAGGAAGAAACCTAAAAGAATAACCAATGAAAAGATGACTCCTCTGATTCGCACCGAGATCCATTCAGATGATGCAGTATTCGGCTGCTTATAGTCGCTGTGATGAAAGGCAGCAGCCGACCCAAACCAACCGGTTGCGACAGACAGAAAACGGCCAGAAGCGGCCATTTTCGGTCAGTTGCGACAGACTAAACCACCCCTAAATTCATAAAGTCGTTAGTCATCATCAGCCATATGACCATGCGAGGGGTGTATTGCCGCTTACCTCACGTAAATTCCCGAGACGACTCTTCATTAATATGTATGGTTTGAGTGAGGCAGTAGCCACGATTTCTGACTGCGCGAAAGAGATACCTTCCTCCGGCGCTTTTCTTGAACTTTATTTGCAGTCTACTCAAACTCATCTCCAAGCCACGATAGAGGCCAGGCTCTCTCCCGATACTACTAACTAGCTCTGCTCTACTGATTACGCGCTCCTCCTTGAGGAGCATGTTCTTTAAAATTATGTTCTCAATATTTGTTAAATGTATTTGATTGGCGCCGTCGAATAGGATTCGATTATTTATATCGAGCTTCCAGCATTGAGGGTATTGAAGTGATATCTCTGTAAAGTTTGTCATGTTTTTTTGATTGTAGAATTCATGAATGCAACAAAAAACAAATCGTAAAAAATATTACTTTTTTGTCTTCCGCAATGTAGCTTTAGGAGTGCACACGCAAGCTTTATTAGAGCTACTGCACAGCAGGTTATTGATTTATAGTAATATACTTGCAAGCTAGACATTAAGCGCTTACAGCATAATTAGCTTGTTAAAATTCTTAACTATCCAGATTCAAAGCTGATGAATAATTTTTAAAAATACCAAGTATGCCAATAGATAACCAGCTCATATTTTGTAATAGTCTACTGCTGTTTTGGTAACAATGTGCCGTCCAGTGTTGCGCCCGCTGGGCGTCAGGGCTGCGGCGGTTGATCTGACGCAACAAGACCCCTGTCCTCATCAATCAGTTGCAGCCCGCAGAGTGTGCGGACATGGAGGACATCCGACGCGAAATCGATGCACTTGATCAGATCGTTATCAAGCTGTAGGGCAAGCGTTTTCACTACGTGCTGGCTGCAAAAAAGCCCCGCACTTCAACCGAAGGCGGGGCTTTTGAGCTGGCTGGCGTCACTTCACATCGGTTACATCGCGGTATGGAAAATCTGCTCGATCTCGTCCTGATTGGCAGGACGCGGGTTGGTAAAGCCGCAGGCATCCTTCATGGCATTGGCTGCCAGGATCGGGATATCGTCGGCCTTGGCGCCCAGTTCGGCGAGGCCGCTCGGAATACCGACATCCGAAGACAGTTTACGGATGGCGGTGATGGCCGCGGCGGCGCCTTTTTCCGCATCCAGATGCTGGGTGTCGACACCCATTGCGTTGGCGATGTCTTTAAACCGGGCCGGGCATACGCTGGCGTTGAAGCTGGCGACATGGGGCAGCAGGATCGCATTACAGACGCCGTGAGGCAGGTCGTAGAACCCACCCAGTTGGTGCGCCATGGCGTGGACATAGCCCAGCGAAGCATTGTTGAAGGCCATGCCGGCAAGAAATTGCGCGCAGGCCATATTTTCCCGGGCGGTCATGTCGTCACCCTGGGCAACGGCAGTGCGCAGGTTGGCCGAGATCAATTCCACTGCCTTGAGTGCACAGGCATCGGTGATCGGCGTTGCCGCAGTCGACACGTAGGCTTCGATAGCGTGGGTCAGCGCGTCCATGCCGGTGGCGGCGGTCAGGCCTTTGGGCATGCCTGCCATCAGCGAAGGATCGTTGACCGACAACAGTGGGGTGACGTTACGGTCGACGATGGCCATTTTAACGTGCCGGACTTCGTCGGTAATGATGCAGAAACGGGTCATTTCACTCGCCGTGCCGGCGGTGGTATTGATCGCAATCAACGGCATCTGTGGCTTGGCGGATTGATCCACGCCTTCGTAATCACTGATGTGCCCGCCGTTGGTGGCGCACAGGGCAATGCCCTTGGCGCAGTCATGGGGTGAACCGCCGCCCAGGGAAATAATGAAATCACAATCGCTACGGCCAAGCAGTTCGAGGCCTTTCTCGACATTGCTGACCGTCGGATTTGGTTTGGCGCCATCAAACAGGGTGGAGTTGATGTCCTGCTGGGCCAGAAGGCCGGCTACCTTGGCGGCCACGCCGGCTTTGGCCAGGCCTGCATCAGTGACGATCAAGGCTTTACGGAAACCATATTTGCGGATTGCGAGCATCGCTTCGTCGAGACTGCCAATGCCCATCATGTTCACGGATGGAATGAAGAAGGTGCTGCTCATGATAAATCCTCTTTTATTCTGGAAACCCGAAAATCAGGTGAGGTTTTCTACTCATATCGCAGGCTGTGAGGCTCGTCTGTTTGTCATTATTGACAACGTTCAGCGGGAGACGGTGCTGCATCAAGTGTTCAGGCGAACAGTGTTTTAAGATGCAGTGATGAATGGGCCATTGCAGCCGGTATCTTTTGATCGTGGAATTGAGCCTAAACCCATGACGCCAGACTGGAATGGTCCTTTAGCTTTCATTAGCACCTCCTTTAGTACTGGGAGGTAATGCGCCCCGACAAGGCCGGCGCGAGACTGGGTAGATGAATTGGCCGTGATGAGACTTTTGCTGCCAGGCTTGATCAGAGTATCCAGCAGCACCGAACCTTCTCACGCTGATTGTCTACGCCAAGTGCCAGGTGATGTGCCGAACTGGCGCTTGAATGCGCGACTGAACGCGGCTTCGGATTCGTAGCCAACTGCAAAGCCGATTTGCGCCACATTACCGCGACCTTCGCGCAGCTGTTGAGCCGCCACGTGCATACGCCAGAGCGTCAGGTATTGCATCGGTGGCTGTCCGACCAATGCCGTGAATCGCTCCGCGAAAACCGAGCGCGACATGCCCACTTCAAGCGCCAGGGCTTCTGCCGTCCAGCCCTCGGTTGGACGAGCATGGAGCAGCGCCAGTGCGCGCCCGATATGCGGATCTCGCAAACCCGCCAGCCACCCGCGCCGCTCAGCGGGGAGGCTCGCGACATACTGGCTGACGGCTTCGACGAATAGCAATTCGGAGAGCTTGGCGATGACCGTTGTCGAGCCGAGGCGTCCCGCCGCAATCTCGCTGACAGCGAAACGGAATGAGCTTTCAATCCAGGCTCCCGAAGCCGTCGCGCGCAAGTCTAATTTCAATAGGGAAGGCAGCGACGAAAGCAACGGACTGAAGGGTGTTTCAGAGCCGAGGAATCCGCACAGTAGTTGCGTGACCTCGCCGCCCCCGCCGTACTTGATTCGTGAAATAGCGCCGACTTCTGGCGGCTGAATAACTTCGCCCGCCTGCATGGGCGCAATGCTCAGGTCGCTGCCAAAAGAATGAGCGTCATTGTGAGGAAGCAGAACGAGTTCGCCTGCCCGCACGTCAATGGCGGCACCACCGTCGACTTGTAATTGCATATGCCCCGCGGCGACAAAATGCGAAGCAATGATGTGTCGAGGCGCCTCCAGGAACGGTTTGCAATCGTCCGCAGAGATTCTTCCCTTGATGCACCAGGGCGCAGTGAATTCCGACTCGAGGAAGACCCCTCCAGACAGCCGAATCACACGCAACACATCAGAAAACGCATCCAACAATTGCCAGCCCTCCTTTCCGGAGTCCTGAGCATGTAATCAGGCGGACTGGTCATTCATCGCCTGAACTGCGAGGCCTAGATTAGCACCAACTCGGACTCAGTGATCGAGACTATCCCCAGGTGCTTCACCGCTGGTCATGGGCTCCGACGTTAACCGTAATTACCCAATTCCAACTCGACCAGGCAAGCAGGAGATCGATATGAACACCGTTGCTACCATGCCCAGCTCAGATTCGGACAACGCCGACCGTTATGCTCAACTTGTCAGATCATCGAAGAAAGCGGAATGGCAGATCGATCGTGATTTGCTACAGGACCGGAGTTTCGACTTCTCGCGCAAATTCTTGCCCGACGGACTGTCGCGGATCGACCGCCTGACCTTTCTCGCCGCGGACGAGGCGCGCCTGCTCAGTCAGATTCAGGGCCGAACCTATGCGTATATCTTTGGCTTGGTCGAGCGTTTTATCAGCGCCAAAATGCTCGATCAAGGTCGGGCCCATGTCTTTGACGATCAGCTCGCACTCGAAGCTCTGGTGCGCTTTTCTAACGACGAGATCAAGCACCAGGAGCTGTTCCGGCGCATGGAGACGATGATTGGTTCGCAATTGCCAGCGGGATATCGTCAAGTTGCCAATCCAAACGATGTGGCGCGCTCGGTGCTTGCGGCCAGCACCTGGTCGGTGCTCGCGCTGACCTGTCATATCGAGCTGTTTGTTCAGGCGCACTACGTGCAAAGCATCGCCCCGCGCGAGGAGTTGTGCCCGCTATTCAAGGATGTTTTCAAGTTTCACTGGAAGGATGAAAGCCGGCACGTCGTACTCGATGAACTGGAGTGGAAGGCGGAGCACGCGAAACTCTCGCCAGCCGAGCGCGAACAGGCGGTGCACGATCTGATTGCTCTGGTGGCGGCCGTCGATGGAATACTGCAGGCACAATCGGCATCCGATGCCGACTACTTTATTCGCAATGTTTCACGATCATTCAGTGTCGATGAGACAGCGCAAATCAAAGCTTCCGTGCTGAGCGCCTACCGCTGGCAATACATAATCTCGGGGGTGGAGCATCCACACTTTGGCCGGCTGCTTACGCACATGACAACACCCGCACAGATGTCCACGATCCAGGCCGCACTGGCGCCCATCATGAGCAATTGATCGACTGGGGCGGCCGACCGTGCGTCGGCCGCGCGGCTGTGGGATGACGTGCTGAAATGATTTATCGAGGCTGGCAGCCATGACAATACCGATGTGGATGTTGCTTGGATTTGCGACCTGGACTTTGCTGCTGTTGATGGCAACCGTCGGGGTGTATCGCTGGGTCAGAATCTTGTTCTCGAATGTTCCGATTGCCTCTTTCCGATGCGATCAGCTCGAAGGCGAGGATTGGTATCGGCGTGGGATAAGAGCACACGCGAACTGTGTGGAAAATCTGCCTGTCTTTGGCGCCATCGTGTTGGTGATTTCAACCCTTGGTGTCGACGACCCTGCAGTGAGCTACTTGTCCGTAATCGTCCTGATTGCCCGCGTGTGCCAGTCTCTGGTTCATGTATCCCATGTGCAAACCAATACGTTCGTGGCGGTTCGGTTTGCCTTCTTTTTAGTTCAGTTGGTCTGTTTTCTCGCGCTCATTGTTATAGCCGCTTGTTATGGCGTATGAATCTCTTGAATCAAGGGATTCCTGGCTTGGTCCTGCAAATCAACATTGCGTTTAGACGCGCGCTCTGGCGATTCAATGGTTAGATTTCAAAATTACCAGCTTCACTTCACCAGACATAAACATGCTCCATGCTGGTGTTCGGAAATTTGATCGCACATTGCTGTAGGCCACCAGAGTGATGGTCAGGCAGGAAAGCATGATTTCGCCTCCCTTAGCCTTGTAGGAGGGAGATGTGTTCGCCCGTCGCTGGCCGCTATTGCTGCCGCATAACTGGCAACCGCCTAGACTGGGTTAACTCACTAACCGAAGGACATAACATGCTCATTGTCTTCAGCGGCCTTCCGGGTACCGGAAAGACGACTATCGCAGGTGACCTTGCCACCAGAACAAGTGCCGTGTATCTGCGGATCGATACGATTGAGCAGGCTATCCGAAATTCCGGTGCTCTGGCACAAGACGTGGGGCGGAGCGGTTACATGGTCGCTAATGAGCTTGCTCTGAGCAATCTTCGTTTTGGCAGCACGGTCATAGTCGACTGCGTGAACCCAGTAATCGAAAGCCGAAAGGCGTGGAGCGAAATCGCCACACGCTCTGGTGCTCCATTAGTGAATATCCAGGTGGTTTGCTCTGATAAACATGAACACCGGAGACGGGTAGAAACCAGGAAGATTGATATTCCCGGGCTGACGCCACCAACCTGGCAGTCTGTATTGGATCATGAATATGAGGCGTGGGATAACGCCCCGTTTAATATAGACACCGCCCTGACTTCTCCAGCGGAGGCAGTGGCAATGATCACCAAACGATTTTTATCCGGGGAGTAGCGCCCGCTAAAGCCCAACGTAGCAAGGTGTGATCAACCGACGCGCCGCCACCCACTGATGCGGCAGCAGTTGCCTTATCTCACTCGCTCGCTGTGTCGGCAGGCGTGTGGAGCGAATCACCGCCGGACTGAATTGGTGAGCGCTACGTCCCGAATAGGGTCATTCCAAGCGACGGGTGAGAGTAGGAATACTACGATAAGGAAAGCTACCTGGGACAGGTAGAACGGCTCCAGCCACTGTTGCTTCAACGCGACGTAAAAAGTGTTATGGATTACGTCGACCAAAATAATCGCTGCCGTAAGCACGATTCCGGTTCTTGGCTTGATGAATAGTAGCAATGCTGCAAGCGGGTCAAAAAACGTAAGCGCCCCCCAGAAAATACGGCTGCCCAAGTAAGTGCCAGGCCCGTATCCGTAGTCCCAGAACAGTCCATGCGAAACGTCTGCACGGATGTGATTAGCGGTTGCAATCAAAAGGCAGCATGCGAACAAAATTCTGACGGCGAATGACAATTTCGCGGCTATACAGAGCCATGATCTCAGCCCTGAAAGATAAGTCTTAAAGTCGTCAGCTTTCATAATCACCGGGGCTCAGCGAGGCTGAAATCTTAGCCCCGCGACGCCAATATACTGATCCTATTTTTGACTGAGTGCCGCTATCGATACTCCCGAAGCAACGAAGGTGAGTCCTGCCCCTACGTTCAGGCCATTGACCAGTCGTGGCCTCTGACGCAAAAATCGGGACAGTGCAGTGGCAAATACGCCCATAAGTGCGAATCCCACTGCCGTCAGTGCGGCGAACCATATGCCGTACACCAGCATCTGCACGCTCAATGAGCCGCGTTGTGGGTCGACGAATTGCGGGATGAATGCAAGTACGAAAAACCCAGGCTTCGGATTGAGTGCTGCCGAGAGTAATCCCGTGAGGAAAATGCTCGGCAGTGATTGCCGTGTCGCTGGCTGGAAGCTAATCAGGCTACGAGAGCGTAGGACTTTTATGCCAAGCCAAAGTAGATAACCGGCGCCAATGAGCTTGACGACCCAGAAGGCAACTGCAGACGTCTGCATAAGCAAAGTCAGTCCGAGTGATGCGGTTGCCACATGAAAGAGAATTCCCGCCCCGGATGCCATGCCCGATACGATAGCGGCAATCCTGCCCTGACTGAGTCCTCGGCCGACGGCCAGCAGATTGTCCGGGCCTGGTGCGAGTACCAATAGCAAGCACGCGGCAGTATAGGCAAACCAAATATTGATCGGAAACACGGCATTCTCCTTAAGCTTCACCGAGGCATCCATCCTCACGTAGCGCCAGACTGTGCCCGTACCAGGTTGCAATGTCAAAACCACTGAATTTGAGAAGATGTATTTGCCCTTATTCACCCATTTCGGGGCACCTCCCCCAAAGGGTAATCTTCGACACTTTCTATGGAAATGGCTTCAAGCAGCACCTGCTCCAGGATGACAAAAAAACATTTGATGTGAGCCTGTTTCAACGCCTGCGGCCGGGTCACCAGATAGACCTCCATATCTGGAAGCTGGAGATCCGGGAATAGCTCGATCAGGTCCTTCGCCAGAATACGGGGCAGCACTGCCACGCCCATACCTCGCCTTACCGATTCGTGCTGAGCCGCGAACGAGTTCACGCTGATCTGCGTGCGTTCCAGACCCGCGGCCTTTGCCACACACATTTGCGGCAACATATCCAGCGGAGGAAGCAAGGCAATATTGACCGCAGTGGCCGGAGTCACCCCTGGAAACCGCTTCAGATAACTTGCATCGGTGAAGACACCATAAGCGAGCCTGCCTACGCGGCGATAAATCAGCGACGGCTCACCCAGATGAGCTGTGCGTACAGCGATGTCTGCGACGCCGCGGACAATCTTGTGAAAGTCGGCTGTTATCAGCAACTCCACCGAGCATCGCGGGTGCACAGAGGTGAAGCGACTCGCGGCCTCGAGCACGCAAGACGAGAACCCCTCCCCTGCACTGACCACGACAGTGCCAGATAGCTCAGTGTGTAGCTCGGACATGCCCATAACGGTTTGACGCCTCAAGCCCGCTTCCGCAGCCAGGGCAACGTCCACGAGGGATTGGCCTCGCGGGGTCAACCAGCATCCTTCAACTCCCCGCTCGACGAGTGGTTCGCCAAGTGCACTTTCAAGTTGGGTCAGCCGTCGCGACACAGTAGACGCCGCGATCCCCAGCAATTGGCCGGCCTGAAGAAAGCTGCCACGTCGCGAGACTGCCAACAGCAGGCGAAGATCGTCCCAGTTTGCTTGCAAAGCCATGCTTCATATCTTCCCTGATCTGCAAATTTGCAAAGCCATTATGCAGCAGTCGCTGTTTTTCGGCAGAGGCGTCAAAGGTATATCTACAGACCCTCGTAACGAATGGAATGGAACGGACTGTATGACGACTGACCCCAACGACTTTGCGGAGCGCGCCGCCAGTGCCTTCAATCGCCGTGATGTGGAAGCCATGCTTACGCTGGTTTCTGAAGACTTCATCTACTTCGATGGGATGGGGATGCAAACCGGGCGCGAATCCATGCGCCAACGAGAAACCGCATTACTCGAAGCCTTCCCCGATGCCCAGTTGACCTTCAGCCCATTTGCCGTCGATGACGATCGTTTGGCACTGACCGCCTTCCTGACCGGCACCTTCACCGCACCATTAGTGATGCCGGACCGGGTGATTCCACCCCATGGCCGTCACATTGCCGTGTACTACGCCGCACACTTCACCTTCAAAGACGGGCTGGCCATCCGTGAAGAGGCCTTCTTCGACAGTGCGGTGTTGATGTCATTTTTTAGCCGATCAAGCTGAGGGTTGAGCGATGCACAGTGTATTCGTTACTGGCGCGACCGGCTTGTTGGGCAACAACCTGGTGCGTGAACTGGTCGCTCGAGGCTGCGCGGTCAAAGCCCTGGTTCGTTCAAGAGCCAAAGGTGAACAACAGTTCAAGCATTTGCAGGGTGTGGAATTGGTCGTTGGTGACATGGCCGATGTCGACGCGTTCGCAACGTCGCTGCAAGGCTGCGATACGGTGTTTCACACCGCCGCATTCTTTCGCGACAACTACAAGGGTGGCAGTCACTGGAAGGAACTCGAAAAGATTAACGTGGAGGGTACGCGGCGCCTGCTTGCCCAGGCCTACAACGCCGGTATCCGACGTTTCATCCATACGTCTTCCATTGCCGTGCTCGACGGCGCACCCGGCACGTCAATCGATGAAACTTGCCTTCGGGCAGACGCCGATGCGGATGACTACTACCGTAGCAAGATCCTCGCCGACCGTGTCGTCTTGTCGTTCCTGGAACGCCATCCCGAGATGCATGCCTGCATGGTCCTGCCTGGCTGGATGTGGGGCCCTGCCGACATTGGCCCAACCTCCTCCGGACAGTTGGTCAACGATGTCGTGCGCGGAAAATTACCCGGACTGATCCCCGGTAGTTTCTCCGTTGTCGATGCCCGTGATGTGGCATTGGCGCAGATTGCCGCAGCCAGACATGGACGGCGCGGTGAGCGCTATCTCGCGGCGGGCCGGCATATGACCATGCGTGAGCTGGTGCCTGTTCTGGGGCGTATAGCGGGCGTCAAGACACCCGCTCGACAACTACCACTGCCCTTTCTATACACCTTGGCGACGGTGCAGGAGATCTATGCGCGTATTACCGGCAAGCCCATTCTGCTGAGCATGGCCACGTTGCGCCTGTTGGTACGAGAGAAGGACCGCACCTGTTTCAACCACAGCAAGAGTGAACAAGAGCTTGGCCTGAGTTTCCGGGCGCTGGAGCTGACACTCACTGACACTGTGGCGTGGTACCGCGATCACGATTGGTTTTGAAAACCACAGTGCGCCTCTATTGCCGGAAAAACGCTCATCCGTCATGGCCGACGACTGACTTTCGCAGATAAGATTACCGTCAAGTCCCACATTCACCGCATACCAGGACAAGGACGTAAACATACTGTGAGTAGGAAAATAATCCTGATGCGTCACGGCCAGCCAAAATTGGTCGCAACCGACAAGATGTCAGCGCTTGATATGAAAGACTGGATCGAACAATACAACCGGTCCGAAATCACCAACCACCCTGTCCCGGATGCCAGCATGCAGCTCGCCGCAACCGCCACGGTGATTGTCTCAAGCAACGCGCCTCGTGCGCTGACTTCCGTCCAGGCTCTTGGCCTGAAACCCGCCCTCGTCGATGCGCTTTTCTGTGAAGCGCAACTGCCTTATGGTCACTGGAAACGGCCACGGCTATCACCGTTTACCTGGGCATTTATTCTTCGAATCTTATGGTTGTGCGGTTACTCACGCAGAGTCGAATCCGTCGGCACTGCGAAGATGCGCGCCAACACGGCAGCTCAACGACTTCAGTCCCTTGCCAGCGAAGGACCGGTTCTGCTGCTCGGTCATGGCTTTATGAATCGAATGATCGCCAAACAACTGGTGGCAGATGGATGGACGCGGCAGAAACGCAATGGCAGCCAGTATTGGAGTGCGACGGTGTATCAATATGGCGGTGTTTAAGAGGTACCTCACGATCTTTTTCAACAAACGGAGTCACTTACATGGAAGTCATCAATCAGTTGCAGCCCGCAGAGTGTGCAGGCATGGAGGACATCCGACGCGAAATCGATGCCCTTGATCAGGCCGTTATCAAGCTGTTGGGCAAGCGTTTTCATTACGTGCTGGCGGCCTCGAAGTTCAAGACCTCAGCGACTTCGGTGCGTGCACCGGAGCGTTTCAAGGCGATGCTGGCGACACGTCGCGAGTGGGCTGAGGCCGAGGGCCTGAGCCCGGATGCAATCGAGAAGATGTACAGCGATCTGGTGAACCACTTCATTGCCGAAGAGATGAAACACTGGACGGCTCATCAAACCGAAACCTGATTCTGGTGTCCGGGCGGTCCGCTTTGGGTTGTGGATTCAACCGACCGATGCAGGTAAGAATCGGCCGAAAGCGGGCAGTTGTTCCACTGCACAATTACCAAGTGGTTCTACCAAGGAAGCGATCTTATGAAACCCGTCAGAATTCGTACCCTACAAAGTACTGATGCTGAGGCGTTGCTGACATTTGAAATGGACAATCGCGAGTGGTTCGAGCGTTTCATTGACGCGCGCGACGCTGCTTTTTACTCGGTGCAGGGCGTCGCCGAGCACATTGCGGCTTATTTATCTGACTTTGCCGCCGGAACCTGGCACCCATTTGTCATCGAAGATGCTGACGGAAAAATAGTGGGTCGGGCGAACCTGAAAGGCATCGACATCTCCGAGGGGTCGGCTGAAGTCGGCTATCGGATTGCTCAAAGCGCTTGCGGACAGGGACTGGCAACGCTGGCGGTGAGGTATCTGATCCAGGAGGCGCAGTTGCATTGGAATCTTAAACAACTGGTTGCCAACGTATACGCTGCAAATATCGGCTCGGCAAAAGTGCTCAACCGGTGTGGCTTCTTGATCGAACCTATATCTGGGCAAGAAGGGTGGCAAGAAGGGTCAGAGCACGAATATCGGTTTGGCCTTTTGATATAGATGAGTGACAGCAAGCTGTGACTTGCTTCGCCCTGCCCAGGCAATGTTCGACCTACACCAGCACGGTCAACCAGGCCGACACCAGCAGCAAAAAAGCCAGTGCAGTGTTCATGCGTTTGAACGCCTGTGGCGAACCAAAAGCCCGGGCACTACCCACGCCGAGCAACGCCCACAGGGTCATGCACGGCAAAGAGACCAACAGAAACATCAGCGACAACACCACCAGCCGCAGGGTCTTGTCGCCGCCACCGACAAATACGCTGACCACCGCCATCGCCATCATCCAGACCTTGGGGTTGACCAATTGCAGGGTGGCGGCGCCGAACACGCTGAGCCCCTCATCGCGCGGGGTGGTCGGGTCCAGGGACGGCGGCGCGCTTTGAAAGATCTGCCAGGCCAGCCAACTCAACCAAAGCACCCCGGCCCAAGCCATCGCCTGCTGCACACGGGGAAACCGCAGCAGCGTCTCACCCACGCCGAGCCCGACTGCAAACACAATCAGCGCCGCCGCCACGCATGCGCCAAAAATGATCGGCAGCGTGGCACCCAGCCCCCGCCGCGAACTGTGGCTCAACACCAGAATATTGGTCGGCCCCGGGGTAATCGAGGCAACGAACGCAAACAACAGGAAAGGCAGCAACGATTCCATGGCATGGACTCCTTTATAAATTGGGAAACCATGGTCGCGGGTCAGCGGGATTCAGTCTGGAAGGTTTGAGCAGCGCTTGCGGTAATCCGCGGGTGTGAGCTGGTAGGCACGGCGGAACCAGCGCCCCATATGGCTTTGATCGGCGAACCCAAGCGCACTGGCCACCTGCGCCGGCGACTCGCCCCGCGCCAGCAGTTGTCGCGCCTTGGCCAGGCGCAGCTGGATCAAATAAGCATGAGGCGCCAACCCAAAGGCTGCCTTGAAGGCCCGCGTCAGACGAAAGCGATCAACACCACAGGCATGGGCCAGATCATCCAGCCCGATGTCTTCGTAGACATGGGCATGCAAATAGTCTCGCGCAACCTGGGCCACCAACGGCAGGCGCGGATCAAAGGCCTGACGCTTGCGCCAATCAAGGTGGCAAGTGAGCGAACCCAACAAGGTGTCGATGGCGCTCTGGCGCACAATGCGCAAGTCGCCCTCATGGAGCGCGTGGAAGGCTTGAAAAATGGCAGTGGCCAGGCGCGGATCCTGGCTCAGGGTGTCGGCAAAACCCGGCTGACTGTTGGCCGGCGCGTGCTCGAACAACGCGTGCAACTCCCGCTCCAGCCAGTGCGGATCGAGGTAGAGCATCGAATAGGTAAACCCCTCCTCGGTCGGCGCATGCCCATCGTGGATTTCCCCCGGCTCCAGCATGAATACCTTGCCCGGCGTACTGAGGTGGCGAACGCGCCGGCAATTGAACTGCTGCACCCCCTGCTCAGTGACCCCGACCAGAAAACTGTCATGCCAATGCGGATCGTAGGCATGCCCCTGAAAATGGGCACGAATCGATTCAATCCCGGTATCGGCGTCCTGGGACAGCTCAATCCAGTTGCGTCTATCCACGGAAGGCTCCCTAGGTCATGGCTCAGCGTTGATCTGTGCGGATGACTAAATTACCGCGCAATGGAAAAGGACGTTTAGAAGATTTGTGCAGGTTCCTCGGCAAATGCATCCTTGATAAATGCCTCCAGCTCTTTCTCTTCAAGCAGCTCAATAGAAAAATGCCCAAAGCGTTTCGGTAACCAGATGATGCGTGTCCCACTGGGCGATTGCAGATTATCGCGAGACAGTGGTTTTCCGTTCTCATTTTCCGGCTGGACTCCTGCATCGATCAATTCGTCGTACGCGGCCTCAATGTCTGGTGTGGAATAGCAGTGACGGTAGATCGTGCCTTCGCCGTTGGAGTCCATTAGCGCCTTGAGATTTCCGGTAAACGGTTGCACTAACATAAGGCGCTCCGTTCCAAACATGACGATCGCATAGCGCACATGCAAGCCATCGCGCTGCCAATCAAGTGTCTTGGAAATCCTGGCACTGAAGACTCGGGCGTAATACCTGCACGCTTCCTCGAGGTCTTCGACGAGGACATCCACATGGCTGAACTTTAATTCCAATTGCCTCACCTTTTTCAGACATACGATTGGTTTGCTGTCAGTCCGGGTATTCTGATTCGCTAGTCCACAGTCGATTGCAGGCCCTCGTGACAGGCAGCTATCGGCCAGAAATCCGATGGACGCCTTACTGGCAAAACAATAGCATTCGACATGAATGCTCGACAATGGATCTTGTCACCTTTGTCTCGTTTCCCTTTAGGCATGTCGTGTTTATCGCGAACGCCGTGATAATTAACAAGATCGTTTATGCGAAAGCCTGTCGCGTTCGAACGCGGCATGTCATGCCACCCAACAATAGTTATTAGCCTTATATGAGATCTCGCACTTGAAAAAAATAATATTAACCGGATGTATTACCTTGGTCTTAACTGGCTGCACCTTTACGGGCGCCAATGAAATTGCTCCTGGTCAATACATGATCACAAGCCATGGCAGTATCTTCAACTCTAGAGAAGGCTTGTTAGAAAACATAAACCAGAAAGCCGCAAAAGTTTGTAATGGGAAGTCTTACCATCTGGAAGGTGACTCAGGCGCTAATATGGTCATCGCCACTCCAACTCAGATTGGCAGTACTCCAACCACAGTCCTTGGACTAAAAGCAATTTGCGAAGATGGCAGTTAATAGCCTAACGATGCGCCAAAATTGCTCACATCGGTCACTTGGTCAATGTCTGTCAAACACGACCGGCCGTTAGGGTCGATTCCTGCCAGTCATGACAGGCAGGCATCGGCCAAAAGCAGCCTTTATGATCCTCGCTACACATTGCGCCGATCTCAAAGGTGGAAGCTGTAGGAGGGAGGTTTTTTGGTGATGCGGGCGGCTTGCTCTGCTCTGGAGCTGGGGCTTGCTCGCGATAGCGGTCCAACTCCCAACCGGTCAATCACTGCCAAAACTGATAAGGACGCCGCTATGCTCGACTCCCTGGAAAAAATGCTCGCCAAGGGTGCCTGCTTAACTGACCGGCATTCACCGCTCCCCGCTCCAGCCAGATGAAATGATTTGAATCCAATACGCTCGTTGTAGAGAATCGCTACCTTCACCTCAAAAGGAAACGAGGGATGAAGTTCGAAGGGACTTTCCAATACATGGGCAATCACGGGATCGTCTTCAACATCTCGCAGATCACCCTCACCGACAGCGAACGTGGGCGCCTGCGCGAGCTGCATTTTGGCGAGGCAAAAAACGCCCACTATGAGGTCAACAGCAAGGTCGTCGAGGTGTACGACAAGATGCTGGCCAAAAACCTGCCATGCTTGATGATGATCGGCATCTCCAAGCCGTTGACCCGGCAACAGGGCGATGCCCTCAACGCCCAGCGCACCACAATCGCCAACCTTGCAGCCACGGCCTTCACTGCCGCCGCCAAGGCCGTGGCCCCCTCTTACGTGGCGATATCTGTAGGGGCCGGTGTGCGCACGTATGCCAATGAAATCCTACCCACCTACCATGCTGGCGACGTACTGGTCAGCATCGAGGCGCAGGTCAACGGCGGTATCGGCCCGCAACGCACCCTCTCGACATTGATCATCAAGACCTGACTGGAGACGTACATGTCCGTAATTACTCAATTGGTCATTGCCTTGGTGTTGTCCTTTCTGCTCGATCAATTCCTCAAACCGTATCTGCTACGCAAGTGGCTAGGAGTGGTGTTGGTGGCGGCGGGTGCGGTTGGCTGCGTTGTGGCAGGTCAGATCCGCTTGTTGGGGTTTGATCTGGGGTTGCTGTCGGTTTTTGCCGTGGCGATGGGGATGGGATTGTTCATGAAGCGGCGGCGGTTTGAGTAGGTTGGCTGAGCGAGAAAGGCGGACGGATTTCTGAAAAATAAATCAGTCCCCTTTTTCCTTCCGTTACAACCCCTCTTGAGCAGCAGCTGCCTCTGCATGAGGCATCGAGGCAGCTATCCGTACTTACGACCTAAGCCTGGAACAGGTTGGAAATCTTGACGTCCGGATCTACCTCAGCCTCGTAGTCAACCCCTTCGATCCCGAAACCGAAGAGACGCAGAAACTCCGCTTTGTAACCGGCAAAGTCAGTTAATTCATAGAGGTTATCGCTGCTGACCTGATCCCAGAGTTGCTTGACGCGGTCCTGGACTTCGGGAGCCAGCTCCTTGTAGTCCGCACGCAGGCGGCCCTCTTCATCCATCACTGGAGAATGGCCGTACAAGCTGTCTTTGTAGAGCGCATAGACCTGCTCGATACACCCCTCGTGTGTGCCTTGCGCCTTCATGACTTTAAACAACAATGACAGATACAGCGGCATGATCGGGATAGCTGAACTTGCCTGGGTAACCACCGCTTTCAATACCGAGACCCGCGCATCGCCCCCCAGAACAGCCAACCGTTCACGGATACCAAGGACTTTCTGATCCAGGTCCTTCTTGGCCGCACCAATGGAGCCATTCCAATAGATGTCATGAGTCAGCTTTTCGCCCAGGTAAGTGAACGCGGTCGTTTTCGCCCCTTCAGCCAGAACACCTGCTTCGTGCAGGGCATCGATCCACATCTGCCAGTCTTCGCCCCCCATCACGGCCACCGTGCCATCGATTTCGTGTTGGGTCGCGGGTTGTAGCGTGGTGTCCTTGACCACTTCCTTATCAGTATCCAGACCCCGCAGGGTCACGGCCTTGTCGAGCGGCTTGAGGGTAGAACTGAATACTTCACCCGTCTTGGGGTGTGTCCGGCGCGGTGCGGCAAGACTGTAAACAACCAGGTCGACCTTCCCGAGGTCGCGCTTGATAACGTCGATAGTCTTCTGTTTGATCTCATCGGAAAAAGCATCGCCGTTGATGCTCTTGGCGTAGAGGCCGTCGGACTCGGCAAACGTGTGAAAGGCCGCTGTGTTGTACCAGCCGGCGGTGCCGAGCTTGCCCTCATCGCCTTCACGTTCGAAAAACACACCGAGAGTGCTGGCGCCACAACCAAAAGCTGCCGTTATCCGCGCAGCAAGTCCGTATCCGGTCGATGCACCGATCACGAGTACGCTCTTTGGCCCTCCGGTGATCAATCCTTTCGTAGTAACGTAATCGATCTGATTCCTGACGTTGGCTTCGCAGCCAGTGGGGTGGGTAGTCACACAGACAAAGCCGCGAACGCGCGGTTTAATGATCATAAAAGTTCTCCCTCTTCCAGGATGAGAGCCAACCTTGGCTACAAAGTTATAGACGCCTGGAAAGCTGGAGCGTCACGATGAAAGATCTGCAGCGATTGATGCCTCGCCAAGCAATGCTTGAACAAATCCTTCCTTCTGGTCATATGGCATTGGCCGACCTCGAGCCTGGCAAGAGACTGCGACGGTCTAGCCTCGACCGTTGCAGTGGGTGGTCAGACGTCCGTCTGTTCTGCCATTTCCAGGGCGTCATCGACCTCGATCCCCAGGTATCTGCCGGTACATTCAAGCTTCGTACGGCCAAGCAGGAGTTGCACTACTCTCAGGTTCTTCGTCCTGCGATAGATTAGCGATACCTTGGTTCTCCATAGCGTGTGGGTACCGTACATGGTTGGTGTGTCCTGCATCGGCAACCTCTCTACGAAAGTCGTTAGGTTCAGCGGTTGTTACGGAGTGCCCATTGGTTCGCGCAAATGGACGGAATCCGTGTGTCAGTCCGCACTTGGCCGTTTTTGACTATCTATCGCCACCGGCAGATGGGTCGTTTTCAGCCGGTCGCCACAGGCAGAAAACGGCCAAAAGCGGTCATTGGATTTAGGATGCTTGCGCCTCTAGTTGTAGCTTTGTAGGATCCCGCGAGCGAACCGACAATAGCGGTTCACATGAACTGCAGATCAAGCCTGGAAATCGAGGGCGTTGATTTAGATTCCGAGACTTCGATTGCGCTGCTATCAGATATGGAGATTCTTCTACTTTGAATTATGGACAAGCTGTTGCAGTCGTCGAAGCCTTTCAAAATCTTGCACACAGAATTGACATTGAATTTCCAGAACGCCTCGCAGCACTCATGGGAATAGCACATACCCCCCCATCAAAGGCTGCACTGAGTAGCCTTGAAGATTTTCACTGGCTCGATGCCGAAGAAGCAGAACGAGAAATCAATGAGTGGCTTAACCCTGATGACCAGCAAGGTCTAACCTTTCTTCCCTTTGCGGCTACAGGCGGCGGTGAGCCTTACTGCCTGGTTCGATTGGAAAACGGGACTTCGGGGATTGCTCAGGTACTTCATTTTGCTCAGCCATCTCCACTTGCCCATGCCGATATCTCGTCGTTCGTGACAAGGGAATACGTGCGCGTCGCTACAGACTTATCTTGGCTACCGCCTCAAATAGACTTCAGTGTCGCACTGAAAAGTGAAGTGGCATTGATCAAAACGGCTTTACTACCCGCAGACTATGCGCTTCTTGAAGCCCTGTTTAGTCGACAGTGTGTCGCCATGAATTACCAGGCTGGCCCTCGAGGCATCTCGAAAATTGTCAAAGCCTTCATCTCTCAAGAAGAAGAGGAATCGCTAACCGCCCGACTACGCCATCCGAACCCAATCGAGTTCGAAGCTCTTCGTGCTTGGATGCGCTGAATGTGGTTCCACCAGGAACCGAGATGGACCCAGTTACTCATAGCTCAGGGAGAGCGTCATGTCTGTAGAGATCCAGCTTTCGGAAAACGCGACTGAAGCAGAGCGGTTAGGAATTTTGACCCCTTTGCTGGCCCATAATCTGGCCAACGGTGGGGACGACGCCCATGAAACATTTGCTCTGTTGCTACGAGACCCTGACAGTAATGAAGTTATTGGCGGGCTGTACGGCAAGGTCTCATATCGATGGCTGCTCATCGATCTTGTCAGCGTTCCCGAGTCGATGCGTGGCCAAGGTATCGGAGAGCGACTAATGCGCATGGCCGAAGAGGTCGCGCAGAAAAAGAACTGCACTGGTATCTGGCTGGAAACCTTCAGCTTTCAGGCACCCGGCTTTTATCAAAAACTTGGCTATTCCGAATTCGGACGCCTGGGAGACTATCCACCGGGACATACCCGGCTCTATTACCAGAAGTCGTTGTGCTGACAGCATTTTGGATCTTGGCCCGATAGCTGCGTCGTAGCGGGCAGCAAACGGCCAGAAGCGCACGTTCACAATCCTGCAAGCGAAAAAAACTAACAGCCTATCGCACAGCCACCCTTGCGGGCCAAATCCAACTCAGGAACCCGGCTGTAAACTCAAGCAGCTCTCGGTTGATCTGGTCGATTGTTCCAAATGTCCCGCTTTCAGCCAGACTGTAGGCGTCGTCGAAGTATCCGCACGGGCTAAGAGCGTCGGGAAAATTACAGTTCGCCTTAATCCAAGACCGATACATTCCCTCGGCTAAAACCTTTCCGAAGTCAGGGGCATCGAGAAGTTTTTTATGTGCTGCAGCTAATACGTAGGGCAGTATCTCTGCACTGCTCATGGACGGTGTTACGACTCGCAGTAATTGGCTTGCCGTGTCGAACCGGTTTGATTTACCCATCAGAGCAAGCTCTATCAGCTCATAAGGAGGACTAGCTTGGCCATTTATCTCTTCATCCGCCCAGCGAACGATGTCAGGAACTTCAAGGACATGGAGCTCTAACGCCTCTTTTAAGTACGCGACCTGAATGCTCATGCTGGGGTTATATGCGGATTCTGTCATGCAGCCCTCCGGTTTTACTTACCATTTGGTACTAGCCGGACAGTGGCTTGCAGCCGGTTGCTTAACGAGGTGTCAGGCTTGCTTATTCAGTTTTTTGCCAGCGTCAAGCAAGACTGAAAGCTTTGTGTCGAATGGACTGCGAAAGCACTTTCCGAGATGAGCATTGAAGCAACAGCTCGGATAGGTTGTGGTCAACAGGAAATCCTTCGTCCAGCCATTTGATCGCAAGCACACCGTGAGTTCAAGCCAGCAGTTCGCTGATCCACCGGGCCTGCCGGGCGATGTCTTGCACCTTCTCCTCGGGCACGGCCTGTCGCGCCTGGGCGAAGTTGGTCAGCGTCTTCTGCTTCTGGCGCAACATGCGCTGCCACTTGGACAGGAACGCCGGGCTGCGTGCCTGCATCTGCAGCGGGCCGAAGTACAGCTCCTCGGCGGTGTACATCACCGGCCCGTCGCGCTCGGCGACGATGATCTCGTAGTAGAAGCGATTTTCCCGCAGCACGTCCTCGCAGAGGATGCGGTAGCCATTTTCCATCAGCCATTGGCGCAGTGGCTGCTCGCCGCCGTTGGGCTGCAGGATCAGGCGCTCCTGGCCGTTCAGGCGTGCCTTGCCGCTGTCGAGGATGTCGCGGATCGTCTCGCCGCCCATGCCGCAGATGCTGATCGCCGTGATCCCGTCACCCGGCTCGATCGCCGCCAGGCCATTGGCCAGGCGCACGGTGATCCGCTGGTCCAGGCCGTTCTCACGCACGGTGCGTTCGGCCGAGCAGAACGGCGTCAATGCCACCTCGCCGGCCACCGCCGTCGCGATGGCACCACGGCGCATCAACGCCACCGGCAGGTAGCCGTGATCCGAGCCGATATCGGCCAGGCGCGCACCTGCTGGCACATGCGCTGCCACGCGTTCCAGGCGCATGGACAATGTCTGTTCGTTCAACTGCAGTTCCTTTTCACCACGAGTGTCCGGCACCTTTGGCCGGATCGGGGGGAGATTCTGTAGAGCAACGCCGTACATTTCAAATTTATGCGACCAGGGCGATGACTCACCCCAACGATCACTGCATCGCAACGCTGGCGCCCTGCTGGTATTCACGGGGCGTACAGCCAAACTCGCGACGGAACACTGTGTGCAGATACTGCGCAGATTTGAAGCCGCAGTTGTGCGCGATGTCTGCAATCGCTGAATCGCTGTTCTCCAGCCCGCTGGTCGCTGCCGCCAGTTTGAAGCGCAGGATCTCGTCATGCACGCTGCAGCCTCGCACTTTGCGAAAGTGCGACTCCAGCGATGAGCGCGACACGCCGACATAAGCCGCCACCTGCGCCGTCTTGATGCCCTGGCAGGCATATTGACGAATGAACAGCAGCGCCTGCATGACGTAGGGGTCACCTAATGGTTGATGCAGACTTGATACCTGCACGTTGATCGAATCAGGGGGTATCAGTATTTGCGTGCCCGTGGACGGCATGCCGTGCAGCATCTGATGGAGCAGATGCGCGGCGGTTCGCCCCATGGTTTCGGTGCCCTGGATGACCGAGCTCAGTGGCACCCGGGTCAGGCTGCGGGTCAGCGGATCGTTGTCGATGCCGATCAACGCCACCTGCTCCGGCACGGCGATCCCCGCGGTCAGGCAGGCTTGCAGTAGCTGTCGGGCGCGCGCGTCACTGACGGCGATGATGCCGATGGGTTTGGGCAGGCTCTGCAGCCAGGCGATCTGCTGTTCGACGGCGCTGTCCCAGAGCGGCGCGCTGGTGCCCATGCCGCGATAGACCTCCGCGTGCAGGCCATCGCGTTGCATCAGCTGGCGAAAGGCTTTTTCCCGTTCCTGAGCCCAACGATTGGCTTGTGCTTCAGGCAGGCTGAAGCAGGCAAAACGCGTCAGCCCGGCTTCGATCAGGTGCTCATACGCCAGCGTCATCAGCGCGGTATTGTCGGTGGCGACGTACGGAATACCTTTCGGATAGGCTCGCACATCCTGATAAGAACCGCCCACCGCCACCACGGGCAACTTGATTGCGTACAGCGCCTCGCCAATCAACGGGTCGTCGAAGTCGGCAATGATCCCGTCACCCTGCCAGCGCTCGATCCCTTTCAACCGGCAGAGGAAATCCTCCTCAAGAAACAAGTCCCAGGATGCGCGGGTGCTGCTCAGGTAGTTGCCGATGCCACTGATGATGCCGCGGTCGTAGATCTTGCTGCCATTGAACAGCAGTGCGATGCGGTGAACGGGCGGTACGGTTTTCATTGTTCTTGTCCTGGGCCGGTCAACACCGAGGCGGTCGGCACAGACTAGGCGTGCATACGACGAATCTCAATACTCAAAATCGCACCCTGTGTTGGTGACTTTCATAATCAGCAGCCACAAGGCCGTTGCTAGTATCGAGACACCGCCAAGAACAACAAGGACATTGCCAATGCCGTACTTTCCCGATGTCGACAAGATTCTCTACGAAGGCCCCGCCAGCGACTCTCCCCTCGCCTTCCGCCACTACGATGCCAACAAGCTTATCCTCGGCAAACCGATGCGCGAGCACCTGCGCATGGCTGTCTGCTATTGGCACACCTTCGTCTGGCCGGGCTCCGATGTGTTCGGTGCAGGTACCTTCAAGCGCCCGTGGCAGCAAGCTGCAGATCCGATGGAGATGGCGATCGGCAAGGCGGATGCTGCATTCGAGTTCTTCTCCAAACTTGGTATCGACTACTACTGCTTCCACGATACGGATGTCGCCCCGGAAGGCAGTTCGCTAAAGGATTACCGCAACCACTTCGCGCAGATGATCGACCACCTGGAGCGCCATCAGGAACAGAGCGGGATCAAGCTGCTGTGGGGAACTGCCAACTGCTTCAGCAACCCGCGCTTCGCCGCAGGAGCCGCCAGCAACCCGGACCCGCAAGTGTTCGCCTGTGCCGCCGCTCAGGTATTCAGCGCCTTGAACGCTACCCAGCGCCTCAAAGGATCCAACTACGTGTTGTGGGGCGGTCGCGAGGGCTACGAAACCCTGCTCAACACCGACTTGAAACGCGAACGCGAACAACTGGGTCGCTTCATGCGCATGGTAGTCGAGCATAAGCACAAGATCGGTTTCAAAGGTGACTTGCTGATCGAACCCAAGCCGCAGGAGCCGACCAAGCACCAATACGATTACGACAGCGCCACCGTCTTTGGCTTTCTGCATCAGTTCGGCCTGGAAAACGAAATCAAGGTCAACATCGAGGCCAACCATGCGACCCTGGCGGGTCATAGCTTCCATCACGAAATCGCAACGGCAGCCTCGTTGGGGATCTTCGGCAGCATCGACGCCAACCGTGGTGATCCGCAGAACGGCTGGGATACTGACCAGTTTCCCAATAGCGTCGAAGAGATGACCCTGGCCACCTACGAAATTCTCAAAGTCGGTGGTTTCAAGAATGGCGGGTTCAACTTCGACTCCAAGGTTCGCCGCCAAAGCCTCGACGAGATCGATCTGTTCCATGGCCACGTCGCCGCGATGGACGTCCTCGCCCTGTCCCTGGAGCGTGCAGCGGCCATGGTGCAGAACGACCGACTCCAGCAATTCAAGGATCAACGCTATGCCGGCTGGCAGCAGCCATTGGGGTTGGCGGTACTGGCGGGTGAGTTCAGCCTCCAATCACTGGCCGAACACGCCTTCGCCAACGAACTGAATCCGCAGGCCGTCAGCGGCAGGCAGGAGATGCTCGAAAACGTCGTGAACCGGTTTATCTACAACTGACGGTCAACAAAGTCCGCTGGCGGCGCTGTGACATTCGCGCGACAAATCTATGCCCGCGGCACTTGGCGACTCTCTACAGTTCTACCGGCACGATACTCATCGTCAGGCAGTGTCTTTCAAACAACAATAAAAGGACGCACCATCATGAAGAAACTAAAACGCACGCTACTCGCCGGCGCCCTGTCTTTGCTATCACTTTCGGTCATGGCCGATTCTGCCCACCCGAAAATCGGTTTCTCCATTGATGACCTGCGGCTGGAACGTTGGTCACGTGACCGGGACTACTTCGTCGCGGCGGCGGAAAAAATGGACGCCAAGGTCTTCGTGCAATCGGCCGATGCCAACGAGCAAAAGCAGATTTCGCAAATCGAAAACCTCATCTCCCGTGGCGTCGATGTGATCGTCATCGTGCCATTCAACGCCACCGTACTGACCAATGCCGTCGCCGAAGCCAAGAAGGCCGGAATCAAGGTTGTGTCCTATGACCGCCTGATCCTCAACGCCGATATCGACGCCTACATTTCCTTCGATAACGAAAAGGTCGGCGAGATGCAGGCCAGCGGCGTGCTGCAAGCAGCGCCCAAGGGCAACTACTTTTTGCTTGGTGGCGCGCCGACCGACAACAACGCGAAGGTCCTGCGCGAAGGTCAGATGAAAGTGCTGCAACCGGCCATCGACAAGGGTGATATCAAAATCGTCGGCCAACAGTGGGTGAAGGAATGGAACCCCACCGAAGCGCTGAGCATTGTCGAAAATGCCCTGACCCGCAACGACAACAAGATTGATGGCATCGTCGCCTCCAACGACGCCACTGCCGGCGGTGCCATCCAGGCACTGGCCGCGCAGAAATTGGCCGGCAAGGTGCCGATCTCGGGTCAGGACGCGGACCTGGCAGCGGTCAAGCGAGTGATCAATGGCACTCAGACCATGACCGTCTACAAGCCGCTGAAACTCATCGCCTCTGAAGCCGCCAAGCTGTCAGTGCAACTGGCGCGTAACGAGAAACCCACCTACAGCTCGCAGTACGACAATGGCAGTAAAAAAGTCGACACCATCTTGCTCACCCCGACCCCATTGACCAAGGACAACATCGACCTGCTGGAACAGGACGGGTTCTACACCAAGGCGCAGATTGCCGGACAGTGATCCATCGAGCAATACAGACTCGAGAGCAAGCTTGAGTGCAATCCTGCGGGGCGAGCCAATTCGTTCCCGCAGGGTTGACCTCCCGTCTGTTGCTTATGTGTGAGCCCTTTGTGTGAGCCCTCGCCATGTCCGACTACCTGCTGCAAATGAACGGCATCGTCAAAACCTTCGGCGGTGTCAAAGCCCTCAATGGCATCGACATCAGGGTCAAGCCCGGTGAATGCGTGGGACTGTGCGGCGAGAACGGCGCCGGTAAATCCACGCTGATGAAAATTCTGTCGGCGGTCTACCCCTACGGTACGTGGGATGGTGAAATCCTCTGGGACGGCCAGCCGCTCAAGGCGCAATCGATCAGCGAAACCGAGGCCGCCGGTATCGTCATCATTCATCAGGAATTGACGCTGGTTCCCGACCTGTCGGTGGCCGAAAACATTTTCATGGGCCATGAGCTGACGCTGCCCGGCGGGCGCATGAATTACCCGGCGATGATCCACCGCGCCGAAGCCCTGATGCGTGAACTGAAAGTGCCGGACATGAACGTATCGCTACCGGTTTCGCAGTACGGCGGTGGCTACCAGCAACTGGTGGAAATCGCCAAGGCACTGAACAAGCAAGCGCGTCTGCTGATCCTCGATGAGCCCTCATCGGCCCTGACCCGTTCGGAAATCGAGGTGCTGCTGGATATCATCCGCGACCTTAAGTCCAAGGGCGTTGCCTGCGTTTACATCTCTCACAAGCTTGATGAAGTGGCCGCCGTATGCGACACCATTTCGGTGATCCGTGACGGCCAACACATCGCCACGACCGCCATGGCGGACATGGACATTCCAAAGATCATCACTCAAATGGTCGGACGGGAAATGAGCAACCTCTACCCCACCGAGCCCCACGACATTGGCGAAGTGATTTTCGAGGCGCGCCACGTCACCTGCTACGACGTCGACACCCCGAAACGCAAACGGGTCGACGACATTTCGTTCGTCCTCAAACGCGGTGAAATCCTCGGCATCGCCGGCCTGGTCGGCGCCGGACGCACGGAGCTGGTGTCGGCGCTGTTCGGCGCTTACCCCGGTCGCCACGAAGGTGAGGTCTGGCTGGACGGCAAACCGATCGACACGCGCACGCCGCGCAAATCAATCCGCGCCGGCCTGGGCATGGTGCCCGAGGACCGCAAGCGCCAGGGCATCATTCCGGATCTGGGAGTCGGCCAGAACATCACCCTGGCCGTGCTGGACAATTACTCGAAACTGACCCGCATCGACGCCGAAGCCGAACTGGGTAGCATCGACCGCGAAATCTCGCGCATGCACCTTAAAACCGCGAGCCCGTTCCTGCCAATCACCAGCCTCTCTGGCGGCAATCAACAAAAAGCCGTGTTGGCGAAAATGCTTTTGACCAAACCCCGGGTACTGATTCTCGATGAGCCTACCCGAGGTGTGGACGTCGGCGCTAAGTACGAAATCTACAAGTTGATGGGGGCGCTGGCGGCCGACGGCGTGTCGATCATCATGGTGTCCTCAGAGCTGGCCGAAGTGCTCGGCGTCTCCGACCGCGTCCTGGTGATCGGCGAAGGCCAGTTGCGCGGCGACTTCATCAACCACGAACTCACCCAGAAACAGGTGCTCGCCGCCGCGCTCAGCCAACCCGCTGGCCATCACCCTAATGATCGGAAATCCGTGTAGATGAATCAGATCAAACAGCTCTTCACCCGCTACAAAATGCTCGCGCTAGTGATTGCTGTGGCGATTATCTGGCTGTTCTTCAGTTGGCAGACCGAGGGCGGATTTCTGACCCCGCGCAACCTCTCCAATCTGCTGCGGCAGATGTCCATCACCGGGATTCTCGCCTGCGGCATGGTGCTGGTCATCATCAGCGGCGAGATCGATTTATCGGTCGGCTCATTGCTGGGTCTGCTGGGTGGACTGGCGGCGATTCTCGACGTGGTCTATCACATACCGCTATTGGCGAACCTGAGCCTGGTCGCCCTGTGCGGATTGATGATCGGTTTGGCTAACGGCTACATGACTGCCTACCTGCGGATCCCTTCTTTCATCGTCGGGCTGGGTGGCATGTTGGCCTTTCGCGGCATCCTGCTGGGAATTACCGGCGGCACCACCATCGCCCCGGTATCGCCGGAGCTGGTCTACGTTGGCCAGGGTTATCTGCCGCACGCGGTAGGCACCGGCTTGGGCGTGCTGCTGTTCGCGCTGACACTTTTGCTGACCTGGAAACAACGCCGCAATCGTGCTCTCCACGGCCTGGCGGCACACTCGATGATGCGTGACGTATTGCGCGTGGTGTTGATCGGCGCGGTACTGGCCGGGTTCGTCTATACCCTCAACAGCTACGACGGGATTCCGGTTCCGGTGCTGCTTCTGCTGATTCTACTGGGCGTGTTCAGCTACGTGACCAGCCAGACCGTCTTCGGAAGACGCGTCTATTCAGTGGGCAGCAACATGGAAGCCACGCGCCTGTCGGGTATCAACGTGCAGGCCGTGAAGCTGTGGATTTTCGGGATCATGGGCGTGATGTGTGCCCTCGCCGGCGTGGTCAATACTGCCCGCCTGGCCGCCGGCTCACCCTCGGCCGGCAGCATGGGCGAACTCGACGCCATCGCCGCCTGCTTCATCGGCGGCACCTCCATGCGCGGTGGCTCCGGCACAGTCTACGGCGCCCTTCTCGGCGCGTTGGTCATCACCAGTCTGGATAACGGCATGTCCATGCTCGACGTAGACAGCTACTGGCAGATGATTGTCAAAGGCAGCATTCTGGTGTTAGCCGTATGGGTCGATGTGAGCACCCGGACCGGGCGCTATTCGGCCAGCCGATGATCGAGCTCATGAACGACAAGATTGACCGGCGAACGCTCACCCTCTGTTCAACAGAGTCAGGCGGCGCCGGGGACATTTGTTCCCATGCCTGAGGGTAGGAACGGTCGAATTTCGTCGATTTCCGCGGCGCTAAGGCGCAGCTCCGAGGCTGCAATCAGCCCGTCTACTTGTGCGGGACGGCGGGCTCCGACAATGGCGCCCGTCACTACAGGTTGGCGAAGTACCCAAGAGATGGCGACCGCCGCAGCGCTCACCCCGTGCCTTTCTCCAATACGCGCCATGACGTCAACCAATGCCAGGTTCGCACTCAAACGGGGCTCCTGAAAATCAGCACTTCGGGCCTTGCGCCAATCGTCTTCGGGCAATTGCGAGATGCGTTCACGCGTCATGCTGCCGGACAGTAGCCCCGATTGAAGTGTGGAATAGGCAAGGACACCCAACCCGGCCTGTTCACAGAATGGCAGGACGTCTTTCTCGATGTCCCGCATCAAGGCGGAGTACGGCGGCTGGAGCGAAACGATCTCTGTCACCGCCTGCGCCCGCTTGAGTTGAGCGACATCGAAATTCGATACGCCGATAGCGCGAATTTTTCCTTGATCGCGCGCGGCTGCCAAAGCCGAAAGCGCCATTTCAATACCTTCACTGCTTGCGTCGGCAGGAAAGGCAGGCCAGTGGATCTGATACAGATCGATAGTCTCGACTTGGAGCCTGCGCAAGCTTGCGTCGATCTCGGCGAGCAAGGATTGGGGGACCAGGGAGTGCGAAATCTGCTTCGTGACCGGGTCCCAGACCAGGCTGCCTTTGGTGAACACCAAAGGACGCCGCGAGACCGGCACCCGACGCAGCAATTGCCCCACCAGTTGCTCCGCATGGCCCAAGCCATAAACCGCAGCGGTGTCAATCCAGTTCACGCCGCGTTCGACGGCATATTCAAGTGCACTCAGGCTGTCCTTGTCATCCTGCGCTCCCCAACTGTATTCCCAGCCGGCGCCGGCGATTGCCCATGTCCCCAAGCCAATAGGCGAAATCAGGAATTCCGATGATCCAAGACGATTCTTTTGCATAGCGACCTCTCCACAAATGATGTGAGAAGTATCCGGGAGAGATCTGATGACGATAAGATAGGTAATCGTATTTGAACTACTGAACGACATTCATGAGTAATCACCCCGATCTCTCTGAACTCGATGCCTTTGCCGCCGTCGCTCGCCATCGCAGCTTTCGCAAGGCAGCCGACGAGCGTGGCGTGTCGGCTTCCGCGTTGAGTCACGCGATGCGAGCGTTGGAGACACGCCTGGGCATCAGGCTGCTGAACCGAACCACTCGTAGCGTGACCCCGACCGAGGCCGGCCAGCAGCTATTGGCGACGCTGGTCCCGACCCTGCACCAGGTTGCCGATGTATTGGCGCAATTGACCTCGATGCAGGAAGTGCCCGCTGGCAAACTTCGCCTCAACGTGGCGCGCCCGGCGGCTCGTATCGTGTTTGCGAAAGTACTTGCGCCCTTCGTGGCCCGGTATCCACGTATTCAGTTGGACCTGATCACCGACGATGGATTGACCGATATCGTGAACGGCGGATTTGACGCTGGAGTCCGTTTTGGTGAAAGCCTGGCCGGTGACATGATCGCAGTCCCTGTCGGCGCACCTCAATCGTTCGTGACGGTTGCTTCGGATACCTATCTGGCCGCAAAGGGGATCGCCCAAGCCCCCCGCAACTTGCTCGAGCATTCGTGCATTGCCAGGCGTTTTCCCAGTGGCAAGCTTTACGCCTGGGAGTATCAAGCAGACGGTCAACCGATACGGTTGTCCGTCACAGGCCCGCTCATTCTGGAAGACGATGCGCTGATGATCCAGGCGGCGAAAGATGGCGCTGGTATTGCCTATGTCTACGAGGAGCTGGCGCGCGACGAAATCCGCAAAGGGCATCTCAGAGAAATACTCCAGGAATGGAAAGCACCGCCAAGCCGATTCTTTCTTTATTACTCCAGCCGGCGCCATCTGCCACCGGCCTTGAAAGCGCTCATCGACTTCATCAAAGCGGGTGACTTGCGAAACTGATTCAGAACCATCCCGACCGGCAGCTTTTCAGTAAGTCCCTTCCCGCACCCACCGTCTGACCTCAGCCTGTATGGCATAAGCCGGCGCCTCCACAGCATTGAAATCTTGCGTATACCGCTGGGCAAATCCTTCTACCCCCCATTCCTGATACTGCTGCACATGCTTCAGTTCGTGAGCCCAGAGCGCGATGTTCTGTTCTGCGGTTTGAGCGTCCCGGAAGAGGATGATGTCGATCAGCGTCACGGCACCGACATCGGGGTTTTGCAGCATGGCAGTGGCGGCGTTGAATTGGCCGTTGTCGCTAACTCTGTAGCGTGCGGTATCGAGAACGCTGGGGGCGTACCAGCGCAGCAGTTGCTCGCGGATGTGCGGTGGAATGGGTTGGATGCCGGCGTTGGTTGCTTCAGCGCGGGCTTGGGTCAGCCACAGCACCAAGGCAGGTGCCGCGATCTGGTAGATGCCATCAGGCAGGGGACCGAGCACCTGTCCCACGTCTGGCAGGCAGATGCAGCCATCCAGGCACACTTGTTTCTCACCCGCTGGGCAGGCGTTGGTCTGGGCTGGCACTTCAAGCGTCAGGCAAAGAACAAACAGCGCCACCAGGCGCGTGGTGATGGGCGGCATTGGGCGCTCCAGGGACGGACGCAGCGCGAACAGTGAGTCACAATTGATCGACGACCCGGCATAGCTTTAGCGTAGTCCCGAACCAAGCGCTCCCAGGATAATCGCAGGAAGTGACAGACCATCTTTTCTGCGAATCTCCCACTTTAGTAGACACGCGTCTGCGACAGCTGTTGGCTGGTACCAGCTCGTCGTGACAGGCAGAAATCGGCCAATTGCGGTCGCTGATCAAAGCAGCTGGCTTGACAGAATCCGTAACTGCGTCTTTAAGAAATGAATAGCTCACGCATTCTCTTAATCCTTCCACTTCAACGCCACGCCACGCCACGCCAAGTGAGAATTTCATGCTTCCCAATACAATAAAAAGATCCAACACAAACAGAGAGTGGCTTAAGCCACAATTTTACAAGAATTTTGAACTAATAAAACTGGACGGCATTCTTCTAAGGGGAGATTCTTTTATCGATGGCACCCATCACGAGGTTCTGATAAAACTAGTGAATGGAGTGAACATCAGAGTATCCAGGACGAATGGTGAGGATACATTCCAAATCGGAGCTTACGAAACCGATGGCAATGGCTATACCGTAAACACCCTAAAATCTTTTAGTAGCAAGGGCGGGCTCATGTGCAAGGATGTAATAAAAGCTTTTAAAAAAATCCACAGCCTGCACCCTCGTTACGATCAAGCTGATTGCCAAGTTTTCGCTAGAAAAGTAATTTTAGAAATCTCTGATGCCAAACTAACAGACTTCAACATATCTGAACTTGAAGATGATTTTATGTGATTTATTGTCGTCTGATTTTTTCTGCAGTTTTTTCATCATTGAACCTCTTGACAATACAAGCTCTAGATATCCTAAAAGGTTATAGGAAAACCGAATTGCCCCTGATTTGCTAGAAGGGTCCGACTGTCTCCTTTTGGCCGATTCTGTTGAAAAAGTCGAATTTTCAGATCGCCTGAACTCAGGCACGACCACCACCGGAGAACCTACTCACCACATCGAGTGGTTTTTCGGCCCTTCGGTGACCTTTGCTGCTCTGTTATTGGGTTAATTTGAGGTTTTTTGCTTGGTGCAGGCGCACCTATCCCGTGACTGGTGGCCCTTGAGATGAAAATTTGGCCAGCCGTCGCAGGTTCTGCACCGCAGCGGCCAGCGTGAATTCATCCGTCGCGCCACTCATGCCACGTAGCCGCAGGCGATCCAATTTCAGGATGCGCTTGAGGTGGGCAAACAACATTTCGACCTTTTTACGTTCGTGGCGAGAGCGCTGATATACCGGCGTTGCTGCAATGCGCCGAGCCACATCGCGAGCGGCTTCATGGACGCTGCGAGCGATCTTACGGAACGCTGTGTTCGGGCAGCACTTGGCTTTCATCGGACACGTAGCGCAGTCGGTCTGCCGGGATCGGAAGATAATGGTGTTGGCTTTGGTGACGTGTGAACGCTCATTCTTGAAGGCTCGCCATTCGCTGCGCAATGGGTTGCCGGCCGGGCAGCGGTATTCCTCAGCCTCTTCATTCCAGTGGAAATCGTTGCTCGAAAAACTGTCGTTCTTGCGCTCGGTTTTGTCCCACACCGGCACATGCGGCTCGATGTCTTTTTCCTCCACCATCCAGGCCAGCATCGGCGCTGTACCGTAAGCAGTATCGCCAATGAGGCGCTCCGGCTTGATGTCGAACTGCGCTTCGACCCGTTCGATCATCGTCTTGGTGCTCTCGACTTCTGCGGTTCGATGAGCCGGTGTGGGTTCCACATCCATGATCACGCCGTGCTCGGTATCGATCAGATAATTCGTGGAGTAAGCGTAGAAAGCTGGGCCTCCTGGAGCAGCGGTCCAGCGGGCTTGAGGATCCGTCAGCGACAGGCGCTTCGGCAGCGTTTCGGCCAAAGCCTCTTCATCAAGTGCCTCAAGGTACTCACGCACGGCGCGGGTGCTCAGAACCGGATCGCTCCAGTTGACCGGTTCACCACCCGGTACGCCGCGCTGCCGACTCGAATCCGCTTTGATAATGCTGGCGTCCACGGCAAAGACTTCGCCCTTGACCAGACCGGCGTCCATGCAGCGACGCAGCACTTCATTGAACAACCAGCGAAACAGATCACTGTCCCGAAAACGGCCGTGTCGATTTTTGGAAAAGGTCGAGTGGTTGGGGACTTCATCTTCAAGGCTCAACCGGCAGAACCAGCGATACGCCAGGTTCAAATGGGCCTCTTCGCACAACCGCCGTTCGGAGCGGATGCCATAGCAGTAGCCGACGATCAGCATGCGGATCATCAGTTCAGGATCAATCGACGGACGCCCAATCGGGCTATAGAAATCGGCGAGGTAATGGCGCAGGTCGCTCAGATCAAGACACCGATCAATGCTGCGTAGAAGGTGAGTGGCTGGGATGTGATCTTCAAGGTTGAACGAGTAAAACAGCCGCTCCTGCCCACTCGATAACTGTCCCATCATGTTGCGTGCTTCCCTGCTGGTCAATGCGGAGATTTTGCCGGAGGCCAGCCAGGGGAGCTACTTTTTCAACAGGATCGGCCAATAGCGGCCCTTCGGACTTGCCCCGAAAGCCCGGCGGCTGACCGGTCAATGCAGATAACGGAAACTATGCATGTCAGTCGGAGTATCGGCTTTAATGTCGGTGCAGATTCACCTGCTCACGGCGCAGGATTTCTATAATTTGCGAGATGTGATGCACGCTATCGGTGGGTTCCAGGTTCTGAACCCCTATCTAAATCAAGGAAGACAACCCATTGAAAACAGCTCTCGGCGCCCTGCTTTTAACCTGTCTGACGACCAGCGCTCTCGCTGACGTCAACTCTGTCGGCTTCCAATCCGACACCCTGCCGGACCCACACAATGAGCGTCCGCTGGAGATGGTCGTCTGGTATCCCAGTACAACGACCGTCACCCCACAGTTGATCGGCGACGATGTGGTGTTTGTCGGTGCTTCTGCGGTTCGCAACGCGCCACCCTCTGCTGGCGAGCACCCATTGGTGGTGCTCTCCCATGGATTCAGAGGCAATTGGAACAATCAGAACTGGTTGGCGAGTGCATTGGCCCATAAGGGTTACATTGTCGCAGCGGTCAACCACCCCGGCACCACGACCCATGATCGAAGCCCGCAAGCGGCGGCGCAGTTATGGCAGCGGCCCATTGACCTGCATCGGGCCATTGAGGCGGTCATCACTCAACCTGAAAAATTTGGCGTGGTCACAAAGCGTCAAATTGCTGTAGTAGGCCATTCACTCGGCGGCTGGACTGCAATGGAGATCGCCGGCGCTCGTTTCGACCCGGCCCTGTTTGCCCGTGACTGCAAACTCCATCCGCAGTTATCCAGTTGCACCAATTATCAAAAGATCAACCCTGAGAGTACTCCGGCATTAAAGGCTGGTCTGGCCGGCGATTTGCGCGATCAACGCGTCACCGCTGTGGTTTCTTTGGACCTGGGACTCTCGCGCGGGATGACAGATGAGAGCCTTGCGGCACTGCCGGTGCCGGTGCTAGTTATCGCTGCCGGCGCACCATCGGTGGAACTGCCTGCTCAGTTGGAGTCCGCTAACCTGGCCACACGCCTGCCCCAAGCGTCCAGCCGCTATGTCGAGATAAGTGACGCCAGCCATTTCAGCTTCTTGTCGATTTGCAAACCAGGTGCAGTGGCATTGCTCGAAGAGGACATTCCTGGCGATGGCATCATTTGCGGGGATGGCGACAATGCTCGCCCGCGCGAGGTAATCCAACAGCAGGTTACGTCACTGATCACCGAGTTTTTGACGCAGTCCGCGAACAACAAAGTGGAGCTCTAGGATTGCTGGCACTCGGCAACTCAGCAGACCTGAAATTTGCGTAGGACCGCAATTTTTGTGTCGAATCCAGCCACCTATTACGATCAAAAACGTTTTTACACAGCCTTGTCATAGATGAACGCATCGTTATTGAAACGCCCGTCAGCCTTTGCTCCCGAGGTCATTGGCTTGGGCACATAGGCAGTGATGCCGGCATCGTGACAAGCCAAGATTTGTTCGCTTTTGAAGTAACCTCGGTCAGCCACTACCGATAGTGTTTCTGACGCCATCGCCTCGCGGGCCTACTTGGCCATCGAGACGAGTTGATCGCGGTCGGAACCGACGTTGGTGACCTCATGCGCAACGATCAAATGATGTTGAGTATCGACCGCCGTCTGCACGTTATAGCCGACGATTCCCGTACCGCGCGTCATCATGGAGCGGGCGTCTGGATCGGTCAGTGAGACCTGTTTATCCGGTGACTAAAGCGTTTCATCGGCGATCCCTGCGATGAAATTCTCAGAAATCATAGCAAGTGTTCGCGAAGGCGTTTTTACACACTCTGGGCCAGAAGCGGTCGGTCGCTCAAAACACTTAAAAACCACTGATTGCTAAAGTAATCAGAATCCGAAAATAGCTCACTCGGTCGAAGGGACGGATGCTTTGCTGCCCAAGCGGATTAGTTCATTGGAGAAACACAGGCCGACGATGATCAGTGCCGCTCCCGCGTACAGGCTTTCACGCGGTACTTCGTTGAGCGCCACAAACGCCAACAGCGCGGCGAACAGTGGTTCGGTCAGCTCCAGCGCTTGCACTTGGGATGGCTTGAGATACTCGATGGCCTTGGTGGTGCAAAAGAAGCCCAGGATTGTCGGCAGCGTGGCCAGCGCCAGCAGCGCGGCGATCGCCAGCGGCGACAGCTCGCCCATCGCGAAACCATCGGCCGCAGCCGGCATCAGCAAGTACAGGCTGCCAAAGAACAACAATTGTCGGGTGAAGTGCAGCCCCCCCGACACCCCCATACGCTTCATGGCAACCGAAAAGGCCCCATAGCCGGAGCCGGCCATGGAGGCGAGCGCAGCACCTTGCAGGGTAAAGCCCTGCTGCAGGTCGCCGCCGAAGATCACCGAGATCCCAGCGATAGCCAGTGCGGCACCAACGGTAGCGTTCGCGGTGATGGCATCCTTGAGGAAAATGCGCCCCAGAATGATCGAGGAAATTGAGGCACTGGCCATCAGCACCACCACCACACCTGCCGCAGCGTAGTGTCGATAGGCGGACGTTTCGAAATGGAACAGCACAAAGATGCCAAGGAATGCGCAGATAGCCGCCTGAGTCCATTTGGTCGACGCCGCCGGGCGCTTGAGGAAAAACAATAAGATCGAGAGAAGCACGCAACCAAGTACGGTCTTGATGACAGCGACACTGCTAGCGGTGAAACCATTACTCATGAGTATTTTGCTGAGTACACCGATCGTTGCGTTCAGTGCCGCAGCGGAGAGTGCAAATATGACGCCTTTGCTGAAAGTAGATTGCATTGATGACGATCCCTGTCGCTGAATTGTCGTTCGATAGAATGCCGCCCTATATCGACGGCGCAAAGTTTGAGGATACGAAGATCCCACCAACCCCAGTATTTATTGTGGCATAAGCTGGATCGCCCAGTAGGATGCTATTCGCCTTCTTGTCGCCGCCAAGGGAGAAGTCAGAGGGCCTAGCCCTTGGCTATGCAATATGAGTTGACGAACGTTGCAGTGTGCTGCAAAGACTGACGTATATCCGGTTTGGCTATTCCATGCCTGTTGGCAAATTGCTCGACCGCCGCTGTATCAAAACGAGTGGTCTGGATAAAGTCCAAGGCTTCGGGTTTTGTATTCAAAAACCACGCGACGGGAGGAATACTCAGTAGCAACTTCAGCAATCGGAGTGAAATGTGATGCTTGGGAGACTTTAAGCCCAAAGGTTGTGCCACCTGCATCAGGAGTTCTCGCAAGTTTGGAGTTTGGTCATCAAGCGCCAGCAGTTCCTGGCCCACCATGGCAGGATCAAAAGCACAAACTGCCACCAACTCAACCAGGTAATCCACGGTGACCAGTGGCAGCCAGTGCTCGGCGGTACCGGGCACTGCAGTCAACTTTCCCTGCACAAGGTTGCGTATCAGCTCCACCAGCGGCTGACCGTCAAGGATATGCCCCGTGCGGCTGTGACCACAGACAGTCGCAGGGTGGACAACGGTAATCTCCCCGCCCTTGGCGGACATGACCTCCAGGGTCGCAAAATGCGCCTCCAGCTTACTTCCCTCGTAACCACCGACATGTCGGTAGACGGCAGGCCAATTCGTCAACTCCGGATGACGAGGATCAATTCCGATGCGTTGCAGATGTTCATGATTTTTCAGCATGTAGCCGCCGATCATCACTAAACGGCTTTTTTGCTCAGCCGCCAACAGCGCCACGCGCTTTGCCCCTTCCACATTCACCGCACGAGAATGCTCCACTGAAAGTCCCCATGCGAAGTGGGCGCCTAGGTGGAATATGACTCTGGCGTGCCTTAGCACTTCTCGGTCAGCAAGACTCAGCCCGAGGTTGTCCCGTTCCAGATCGCCAGCTACGGCAAATACCCGGGTTGCGCACCCTCCCAAATTATCGACTTGCTCCCGCAGTACAGCTAGTCGCTCTGGGCGACGCATTAACACCCGAATGGTGTGACCTTTTGCACTCAGGTACGCCACCAAATGTTGACCGACGAAGCCGGTACCCCCCGTGACAAAGCACTCCACGCTCATTTCCCTGCTCCTTGTTTAAGGTGAGAAATCAAGCGTAAACTATCGACCCAGCTCTATAGTCAAGCGGTGTTTTCATGAAAATCGGCGAACTCGAGGCCCGCAGCGGCGCCAGCCGCCATACGCTGCGTTACTACGAGCAAATCGGCCTGATCTCACCGCTGCGGCAAACTAACAACTATCGCGTTTACACAGTGCAAACTCTGCAGGATCTGGACTTTATCCAGCGCGCGCAAAGCATGGGGTTTTCCCTGGGGGAAATAGGCGAGATTCTGGATGCGCAGCGGAACAAGCTGATCGATTGCGCTGACGGCGCGAAGCTAATTGAAAAGAAGATGGCAGAAATCAAACAGAAAATCGCCAACCTCCAAAGCATTTATCGGTATCTGGATGAAGAGCGTGCAACCCTCGAAGCCAGTGCTGCCAAGCAACTTGAGCTTCAGCAGTTGAGCAACTCTTCTAACTGAACTGTCAGCATCTGGGAAATGGAAGCTGCAGCCTGCCTCCAGTTTCAAGCCCATCGCTTACGCATTTTCTAAAACCTTGTAGCCAGGCCCTGGACGGTAAGCGTCCGCCCAAAAGACCTTGCGTGGTTAAACGGGCGGCAGTAGTGGTGATGCGGATTCTGTTTTCTATAATGATTGACCGGCCATGTTTAGGGTGCTTGTTATGCCAGCCTCCGCTGATCAAAACTCCGCTGTCGTTTTATGCGCAGCTTCCAATAACGACCTGGAAGATCTGGTAGCCATCAGGATTGAGGCCATGCGCGAGAGCCTTGAACGGCTTGGACGATTTAACCCGGATCGTGCGCGCGAACGATTTCTTGGTGGGTTCGACGCTAACAGCACACGCCGCATAGAAGTATCAGGTGTTCTGGTCGGTTTTGTCGTTATCAAAGACCATCAGAGCGAGCTTCTGCTTGACCACTTGTATGTGATACCCAGTGCTCAAGGAGCAGGAATCGGTTCTGAAGTTCTTACTCAGATTTTCAGAGAGGCTGATGAGATCGGGCGTCCCATCAAGGTTGGTGCTCTCAAGGAAAGCGCTTCAAATCGTTTTTACACTCGCCATGGCTTTGTGTTCGTCGAAAGCGGTGAATTCGATAATTATTATGTCCGGATTAACGGTAATGCCGTTAATTTGGGCGACTAGGCAAATCTTGATACAGATTTGATTTTCACATCAGTGAATTGCTCCGGATTTGCTAGACACATGATGTCTGCTTTGGGTTTTCGGCCAGTCGCAACAGGCAGAAAACGGCCAGAATCGGTCGATCGACAGCCGCACACTCATCGTCGAGAATGAGCCGGGCACTCAGCGCCCAATGGCGATCAGCAATACTAAGGGATGGTTCCGTCCACAGGACTCGCGAGGAAGCACATGATCGATGGTTCCGCCGTTTTGACAGTTTTTTTGGTCTACTTGGCCGGTGTCGTTATCCCTGGACCAAATTTCGTCGCAGTGGTCCATAAAGCGGTGGCTGCTACACGGTCAGAAGCTCTGGCCTTGGTAGCGGGTATCGTACTGGTCAACTTGTTCTGGTCCACCTGTGCAATTGCAGGTCTCGGGTTTGTATTTGCTGCGCTCCCTTGGGCTGCGCTTGCTGTAAAGGTCCTAGGGGCCGCCTACCTGATGTGGTTCGGATTCCGACTGTTGATCAATGCGGGGAAGAATGCGCTTGGGCCGCTAAATGATGCCGTCGCCGGTAGTTGCAGGCAGTCTTTTATTCAGGGGGTGATTACCAACATTGGCAACCCCAAGTCCATGGCCTTCTATGCCGCTGTTTTTTCAGCCGCAGCCCCCTCCCACGTTTCATTAGGCACGTTTTCATCGATGCTGGCAGTTGTAGTGGTGGTTTCAATGACCTGGTATGGAATGGTCGCAATCGCTCTATCGCAGCCTAAGATTGCTTCCGCGTATCAAGGTCGGAAAAAAGCAATCGATCGACTGTGCGGTGGTTTGATTTTGTCTCTGGGGATCCGCCAGCTGGTTTAGAACTTGTTCTGTGATACAAGAACTGCCCTTATGGACAGGGAGCAATCGGCCAACAGCAGTCCTTCAAATATGCCGAGGCGCGCGTTGCTGACCGCGGCACCTCGCATCAACCGGGTTAATCGACGACTTTTATCTGCGTCAGCCCTACCCGCTCAGCCTGCTCTAAAATCTCCGCCGGCGTCGCGTCCGCAGTGGGCATGATCAGGCTGTTCTCACCATCCCCATAGTGCAGCTGTAGCAGGTGCATCGCCGCCTCATGGACAGGCAGTTGAAGCTGCTCGAATTCGAACATGTGTGTGCGAGGTTCGCCGTTGAACAGGTATTCCAGGGTGTAGTTGCGCATGGTGGGATCCTCGTAGAAGGTGGTGGCCGTTTTTACACACTCTGGGCCAAAAGCAGACTTCAACTCTACCGCACGGCTATGATCCGGATAACGAGGCCCATTGGACCCATGTTTATGCCAGCATCCCAAATTCGACCCTCACCCGCGCCGTTGCTCAAGCAAGGCGAGACGGTGCTCTTGTTCGACGGCGTATGTAAGCTGTGCAATGGCTGGGCGAGGTTCTTGATCCGCCATGACCGCCACCGGCGCGTCCGGTTGGCGGCAGTACAGTCGCCCGAGGGGCAGGCGCTGCTTGCTTGGGCAGGTTTGCCCTTGCATCAATTCGACACCATGGCCGTGATCCGCGACCGACACTACTGGGTGCGTTCGGATGCATTTTTCGAAGTCATCACCCAGTTGCCCGCCCCTTGGCGTCCAGTGAACCTTTTGCGCAGCCTCCCACGCAAGTTTCGAGATTGGGCATACGATCGCATTGCGTTGAATCGCTATTGGCTCTTCGGAAAATACGACACGTGCCTTTTGCCTGATCCTGATCATGAGCAACGTTTTTTGAAAGCGCCACTGTGAACGCCTTGGTACGCATCAACTGGATCGCCCGAGCCCCATCCAGAACCATTTTTTGACTTTTTTGTGGTTCAGTGCCCCGCCACCGCAGGCCTGCCAGCCGCACGCGGGCCCGATTTGAAGCCGTGGGCCTGAGCGCCCCAGACAATCACAAACCCCACCGCCACCAACACCACCATTGCCCACGGAAAAGAGGCGACGCCCCACCTGTCCAACAACACCCCACCCACCACTCCACTCCCCGCAATCGCACTATTCCAAGCCACCACATTCAACGACAACGCCACGTCCGCCCCATCTCCCGCCGCATCCGCCAGCGCCGTTTGCAGCAACGTCGCAGCCCCGCCGAAGCTCAACCCCCAAACCAGCATGCCGATGTAGATCACCTCAGGCACGCTACTCAAAAAGCCAAACACCACGGAAACCGCCGCAAACGCCGCCAAGCTCACCAACACAGTCTTGCGCAACAACGGCTCAACCAGTTTGGCAGTCACCCAAATCCCCACCAACGCCGCAATGCCAAACACCAACAACACCAAATCCACCCGATCCCCCAACCCCGCCGGTGCCACGAACGGTGCGATGTAGGTGTAGAGAACGTTGTGTGCAAGCATCCAGCTGATCACCACCGCCAGCACAGGGCGCACGCCCGGCGTGGTCAGCACTGTGCGCAGCGACTTGCGCTGGTGCGCGGCTTGGGGGGGGTAGTCAGGGACTTTCACCAATACCCAGGCGATCAGCACCAGGGTCAGGGCCGACATGATGCCGAAGGTGGTGCGCCAACCCACCAGGCCGCCCAACCAAGTGCCAAGAGGCACGCCCAGAGACAGGGCAATCGGTGTGCCGACCATGGCCAGCGCCAGCGCCTTGCCCTGTTGATGGGGGGCGACCATGCGTCGGGCGTAGCCGGCCAGCAGGCTCCAGGCCAACCCCGCCGCGACGCCGGCGAAGAAGCGCGCCACCAGGATCACGCCGTAGTGGGATGACAGCGCGGTAATGGAGTTGAACAGCAGGAAACCGACGATGGTCAGTAGCAGCACGTTACGACGGCGCCAGCCGCGGGTGGCGATGGTCATGGGGATGACCGCCAGCACCGAACCCAGGGCGTAGGCGGTGACCATCTGGCCAGCCATGGAGGGGGAAATCTTCAGCCCTTCGCTGATCAGCGGCAACAGGCCGGCGGGCAGGGTTTCGGTGACGATGCAGATAAAACCGGTCATGGCCAAGGCGAGCAAGGCTCCGATGGGAAGGCGGTCCGCCGCTGCCGATAAGGTGATTGAGGGTGTCACGGGAAACTCCTTGAGTGAGGATTTCAGACTTAAATACCGATCGATATAAATGTTGAGGGCTGCCGGCGCTCGTTGTCAACGACTTATGTATCGACTAGTATCTATATCGTCATCCAGAGGAGTTTTGAAATGGCGCAAATGGGCCGCCCTCGCACTTTCGACCGCGACCACGCGGTGGAGCAGGCCTTGCACCTGTTCTGGCAACACGGCTACGACGCGACCTCCCTCGCTCAGTTGAAAGCCAGACTGGGTGGCGGAATTTCCGCACCGAGTTTTTACGCGGCGTTCGGTTCCAAGGAAGCGTTGTTTGATGAGTGTGTGCAACGTTACCTGGCGACGTTCGCCCAAGTCACCGAATGCCTGTGGGACGAGAGCCTGCCGCCCCGCCAAGCCATAGAGACCGCGCTGCGCCAGTCAGCGCGCATGCAGTGTGAAGATGGCCATCCCAAGGGCTGCATGGTGTCCCTCAGCGTAATGAGCGCGCCCAGCCCGGAGAATGCGCGGGTAGTCGATGCCCTGACCCAATCTCGCACCCACACTCGCGCGGGGATTTTTGCGTGTGTTGAGCGAGGTGTCAGTGCCGGTCAGTTGCCGGGCAATATTCACGCGCCCGCGATGGCTACGATGTTCGACAGTTTCCTGCAGGGCATTTCCATCCTCGCTCGGGATAACACGCCGCATGAGGTCATTGATGCGGCCATCACCCAGATACTGCTGACGTGGGACAATGCGGCCACTACCGTGCTGCCCACAGATCGCAATGACGAAAAGGGACTGATTGATTCAACCAGTGAGTGATGCGCCTAAAGCCCAGGCTTGTGCCGCGAGGCGATTGCGAAACTGCTAAAAACGCTCATTGGTGACTCAGCCTAAGGTCGCCTCACACTGATTGAGGATCAACGTCCAGCCGCCTAAAGCGTCACCGCATACCTTCGCCCAAGGCTGTCGCCAAAGCCACGGATCACTTCCAACAACGACTTCACCCGCAGCGGCAGATTCCCGGCAGGGTACACCGCGTGCATCTGTGGGCTTTCACCGCTGCTGGAGGTGAGCTTGTACTCGGGACAGACACGCAGCAGGCGCCCCGCTTCCACTTCGGGCTCCGCCATCCAGTCCGCCAGGCGGGCAATCCCGACGCCCGCCAGGGCCGCGTGGAATACCGCTAAACCGGAGCTGAAACGAAACTTTGGATGAACCCGAAAGCTGATGGCCTGCTCTTCACTGCGAAAATTCCACTCCTTGAGAATCCGCGGCGCCGTATGCAGGATCAGCGAGTGCGATTCCAGCGCCTCAATGGAGTCGGGCATCCCGCGCCGCTCCAGATACCCGGGGCTGGCATACAGGTAACGTGAATAATTCCAGAGCGGATAGCCGATCAGGTCACTGGATTGCGCAAACGCGCCGCGAATCGAGAAGTCCAGCTTGCTCTTGGCCGGGTCGATGGTCTCATCGGTGAAAATCACATCGACATTCACGTCTGGATAACGCTCGCTGTACTGCGCGATCAACCGGGGCAATACCCCATGTCCGAGAAACTCGGGGGCGGAAAAGCGGATCCAGCCGTAGGCCAGGCCGCTGAGGCCGGCCAAGTCTTCATCCGCCTCACGTTGCAGATCCAGCATTTTGCAAGCGTGAGGCATCAAGCGCTCGCCCGCCTCGGTCAAACTCACGGCATTGGACGAGCGATTGAACAACTTGACCCCGACACTTTCCTCCAGGGCTTGAACGGCACGGGTCAGCGCGCTGGGGGAGCGCCCCAGAGTACGTGCCGCCGCGACGAAACTGCGCTTGCGAGCCACCGTCGCGAAGGCTTCAAGTTCCCCCAACATATTCAATGCCACTGGCCACCTCATTGCACTTTTCACAACGTAACATTGCAACACAAAAAAGACCCTTCCGTTAACCTTCCCGCTCAACTCACAAGGATGTAGGCAACAGGAGCAGAAGGACGTGTCGAAGCTGGATGAAATAGTCGGGAAATCCGCAGCCCGTATCGGTGAAGAAATTCCTGAATGGCTGGAAAAAAGATCAGCGACTTCGACCCGACAGGAGATACCGCAAATTCATCTGTCGTTCGAAGAACAGCGCACGCTTCAAGCCAGCCTGGCATCCCTGGCCGTGACCGACAGCGCCTCGGGTATCCGCCACATGCCGGCCTTGGGGCAGTTGCTGGAGAGTGTCCTGTGCACCGAGAAAATCCAGCAGTTGCGTAACTTTCCCAAGGCCCGTGAAGTGGCGATGATCGTCAGGGGGCTGCCGCTGGACCCGCAACTGCCCGCCACGCCCTACGACAGGGAGCCGGGTATCGAGAATCTGTCGGTTCTGGCCGGGGCTATCCTGTCCGTGCTGCAAACCCTGCAAACCCGTCCGCTGGCGTACGAGGGTGAAAGCGACAACACGGTGTTCCGCCACGTATCGCCCAAGCGCAAGCGAGAGACCGAAAAGAGCTCCTATGGCTCGCGCGCGGACTTGGACATGCATGTCGACAACCCTCACCTGCCCTTGACCTGCGAACCCGTCTCGCAGTTGTCGGCCTGTCCGGAGTACCTGTCCCTGACTGGCCTGCGCTGCGAGCTCGACGTGCCGACGCGCATCGTCGCCATTGAAGAGGTGCTGGCCATGCTGCCGGCCTCCGTCGAAGAAGAATTGTCACAACCGAACTTCGCTATTCGCCGACCAGCCTCCTTCGGCAAGCAGGGTAATGTGTTGGAAAACGCCCCCCTACTGTACAGAAACGCAACCGGTGGTCTGTATTGCCGCTACAACAAGGCGAGTGTCGAAGCGACCTGTGCCAACGCGAAGTTTGCCCTGCAACTGTTCTCCGCCGCCGCCAATCATCCCGATGTCGTGCACCACATACTGCTACAACCGGGGGACATGCTGATTTTCAAGAACCAGCAAACCCTGCATGCCCGGGACGGTTTTACCCCCCGCTACGACGGCCGGGACCGCTGGATGCTGCGCGTCTTCGGGGTCAATGACCCGGCACGTATGGTGCCGCTGAACCCTCACCAACCCTTCATCGTCAGAGCCTGATTTCATGGTCGATATTGTCATCCTTTGCGTGTTCGCCTTCGCCGCCGGCCTGATCGATGCGGCGGTGGGCGGCGGCGGACTGATCCAGATACCCGCGCTATTCAACGTACTGCCCACGGCACAACCGGCGGCGCTGCTGGGTACCAACAAAGTCGCAGCGGCCTGCGGTACCGCATTCGCGGCCCGGTCCTTCGTGCGCAAGGTGGTGATCGACTGGGGTCTGGTCATCCCCGCCGCCTGTGCGGCCTTTGTCATGGCCTTCTTCGGAGCAGCCACGGTGTCGTTCGTACCCCAGTCGATGATCCGGCCGGCGGTGCTGGTGTTGATCGTGCTGATGGCGATCTACACCTTCTGGAAAAAGGACTTCGGCGCCCTGCACAAACCCATGCACATCGGTACCAAGGAAAAACTGCTGGCGATCGTCATCGGCGGTGCCATCGGCTTCTACGACGGACTGTTCGGTCCCGGTACTGGCAGCTTTCTGATCTTCCTGTTTATCCGCTGCTTCGCCTTCGACTTCCTTCATGCCTCGGCGTCGGCCAAGCTGGTGAACATCGCGACCAATGTGGCGGCGCTGATATTCTTCATTCCGACGGGTAACGTGCTCTACCTGATCGCAATCCCCATGGCGGCATTCAACATCCTGGGTGCGCTGACCGGCACCTGGCTGGCGGTTCATAAAGGCGTGCCCTTTGTCCGGGCTCTGTTCCTGGTGTTGCTGGTAATCCTGATCAGCAAACTGTCTTACGACCTGTTCCTGTAAAAACCTGAGGAAAACTACATGCATCCCATGTTCGATCGTCTGGTGGCGCTACTCGATGCCCGCGCAGCCTCTTACCGGGTATTGATGCACGATGCCGAGGGTCAGTCGGCGCGGGTCGCCGAAATCCGTGGCACCGAACCCGGCCAGGGCGCGAAGGCCATGCTCTGCTCGCTCAAGGGTCAGGCCGAACCGTATGCCCTGGTGATACTGCCGGGAGACCAGAAGCTCGACATGAAGAAGGTCGGAGCGGCCCTGGGCGGGAAAAAAGCCGAACTGGTGAAGGCCGAAACCGCCATGGAATTGACCGGGTGCCGGATCGGCGCCATCCCTCCTTTCGTCTTCGATGAACGGATTCAATTGATCGTTGACCCGGCCCTGACCACCGGCTATAGCGAAATAGCCTTCAACGCTGGCCGGCTGGATGCGTCGATGGTGCTCGATACGCAGGATTATCTGGCGATTGCAAAGCCTCGGTTGCTGGATATCAGCCAGACCTGAGTACACCGCTACTGCGTGGGGAGAATGCCGCTCAAGCAAGGGGGCGCTCATGGCGCCGGCCGGTCTCGGCGAGAACGCGGCACTTGCTCACTACCTTTCAACCATTGCTGGCATCGATAGTCACCATCACGTCAATGAAGTTCTCATAAAAAATCCTCGGCGTAACATCCGCTCCATACCCAACCAATAACACCCCGGAGCACACCATCATGAAACGCCAAATCCTCCTCAGCATCGCTTTCTCGGTTTTTGCAGTTAACGCTTTCGCCGCTTCCTCTACTCACCCGGTCGTCGCTGAAGGCGGCTCGGATCGTCTGATCGAAAACCGCGTTGCTGAAGGTGGTTCGGATCGTCTGATCGAAAACCGCGTCGCTGAAGGTGGTTCGGATCGTCTGATCGAAAACCGCGTCGCTGAAGGTGGTTCGGATCGTCTGATCGAGAACCGCGTCGCTGAAGGTGGTTCGGATCGTCTGATCGAGAATCGCGTTGCTGAAGGTGGTTCGGATCGTCTGATCGAGAACCGCGTCGCTGAAGGTGGTTCGGATCGTTTGATCGAGAATCGCGTCGCTGAAGGTGGTTCGGATCGTCTGATCGAGAATCGCGTCGCTGAAGGTGGTTCGGATCGTCTGATTCAGAATCGTGCAGCATGAATGAGTGGCTTTACCGCAATACTCAACCAAAAAACCCGGCCTCATCAGCCGGGTTTTTTCATGCGTTTTTAGTGCCCGACTGGATCGTCAAAGGGATCAGCGGTGATACTCAAGCGTCACTGCCAGATCTTCACAGTGATGATTACAACAACGTTTTGCCAATAACGTGATTGACAGCCGCGGCGTCATTTAGTGTTTGGACATCAAACCATGAAGAACGCCCAACCTTAAACCCGGCTCGGAAGGACTCATGTGCGAGATGCCGAATACCTTGAACGCCGCCAGCATGAGCACCAGGCCACCGGGCAAGATATTCAGGCGATGGGGTGGTAAGCCCGCCAATTTGAGTTGTTTAACATGCCCCACTTCCAGCAGACGCAACGACAAGCGCAACAGACCGCCGTAGGTGATACCGCTTTGACCATCGTCATTCAAACCATTGGCCTTGAGCACTTTGGCCAGCATCCGTGCAGTACCTGAAGAGCCAATAGTTTGCTGCCAACCCAGCGCGCGATAACGGCGGGTAACTTTTTCAAACTGCAGAGTGGCCACGCGCTCGGCCTCCAGGAGCGCCTTCGCCGATATACAGCCGCCCTGAAAGTAACGCGCGCCAAAAGTGCCGCTGCCAATGGCAATGCTCTCGGTCAAGAGAGGCTGAGTGCCCTGCCCCAGAATCAATTCAGTAGAGCCGCCGCCGATATCCACGACCAGGCGCATGCTTTCTGAACTGGGTATCGTATGGGCAACACCGGCGTACACCAGTCGGGCCTCTTCATGCCCAGAGATGACGTCTATACGAAAGCCCAGGTGCCGCTCCGCGCTGGCCAGAAACAGTTGGGCATTATCGGCTTCGCGGACGGCACTGGTCGCCACTGCCCGCACGCGACCGGCCTCAAAGCCGCGCAGTTTTTTGCCAAATCGCGCGAGCGCTTGCCACCCCCGATCCAGCGCCAACTCGTCCAGCGCCCCTCCCTGAAACCCCTCCGCCAGACGGACAGGCTCTCGCAAGGTTTTCACTTCCTGGATCATGAACCCCTGATTGCGCCTGACTGACTGGCCGATCATCATGCGAAACGCATTGGACCCCAAGTCAATGGCCGCAAACAGGGAGGCGTCTCCTTTCATAAGGGGGATTCCTGGCAAATTCATCAGCCCGCAGACGGAGTTCCGTCTGAGCGCTCAAGACGGTTTGCGAGGAGCTTGCCATTCGTTCGATGACACCGTGATGACACCCTCTAGCCTTTTCAAAAGAACAGGCACAGGGTAAACCTGCCTGGGTAACCGTGATTTGCCACTCAATTAACACGACAAGGAATGCCCGTTCATGAAATTTGGCTACATGATCATCTACGTCCCGGACGTCGTTGCCTCACTCCAGTTCTTTTCGTCAGCCTTCGGGTTTAGCGTTCGCTTCCTCCATGAGTCCAACACCTACGGCGAACTCGAAACCGGGGAAACCGCGCTGGCATTCGCCGCCGATGAACTGGCCGCGATGAACTTCAGCACGGGCCATGTCTCGGCACATTCCTCCTCCAAACCACTCGGAATCGAAGTAGGCCTGGTGACCGAGGACGTTCCGGCGGCGCACGCCAGAGCGTTGAAGGCGGGAGCCACCGAAATTTCCGCACCAAGCGCCAAGCCCTGGGGACAAATCGTCTCTTACGTTCGATGCCCTGACGGAACGTTGGTAGAACTCTGCACGCCGGTACAGCAGTAATCGGGGATCGGTGAGTCGGCATCGCCTGTATAGGCGATGCTGGCATGTCTCTCTTCGAACGCTCAAAGCCACGTTGCATAAAACTGCTTTCATCACAGAACTGCATAACTTCAGCCAACAAGCCCTTCGCCTCGCCGCCGATTCATCAAGAATGACCGTCCGTAACTCTGCCCCGGCAGCCTCTCACCCTTCGCTATTCTTAACCACACACCACCGCTGGCACGGCTGAACGCACGGCTTGCGGCATCATCGTCAGGAGTAAGGATCCGGGTAAGGAGCACGCCACCTCAACAGAGTATCGAATAATGAAAATGCTACTGATGGTCGAGTTTCCCCATGAGCCTTTCAACGCGCATGTCAGGTCCGGGAAAATCGGCGAAATCATGAACCGCGTGCTGGAAACCATTAAGCCAGAGGCGACTTATTTCACTGAGCAGGATGGAATGCGAAGTGGGATTTTTCTGATCGATATTGAGGACCCTTCCGAAATTCCCGGATATGCGGAACCCTTCTTTCTCAACTTCCAGGCCAACTGCAAATTCCGAGTGGTCATGAGTGCGCAGAACCTGCAAGACGCGGGTCTGGAGGAGCTCGGAAAAGCCTGGGGGTGAGGTGCGATCAATGAGTGAACCTGTGGCGAGGGAGCTTGCTCCCGCTTGAATGCGTAGCACTCACAAAATCGGCAATTGCTGTCGGATTTTTGGGGCCGCTACGCAGCCCAGCGCGAGCAAGCTCGCTCGCCACACAGGCAGAGCCTGTCGCTTACTGAACGGTTTTCAGCTTGATCACATCACCGGAGATTGTGGTGGTGTAACCGGTCAGAGCCCAAGCCCAGAACCAGTTTTCCTGCACCTGGGTATTGATCATCGCGTCGCCGCCGCGGGCCTTGATCGCGGCGTTCTGAGCGCGGATGAAACGGTTGTTCTGCTGGATCGGGATGAGGCCAAACAGCAGGAGGCCAGTGGCAGTCGCTTCACTGTGGCCGACAACGGTGTACTGGTTGCTGTCGTACTGCTGAGTCTTCATCGGGGTGCCGGTGCAACCCGCCAGAACCAGACCGAACAGGGCTACGGCAACAACTTTGCTGAGATAATTCACTGAGTCACTCCATTAGAAATACCCGGGATCCGTCTCTCGGGCGGCGCATACTTTAACGGATGAAGTGGCTCATTGATATCACTTGTACAGCCTTTACGCGGCAAACATTTTGATGAGGCAAAGATTATTGCGGCTGAAAGGTCTGAAGGTAGGCCAGCAGGTTTTCGACCTTCTCCGGGTCGCTAAGGCCCCAGAAAATCATCCGGGTTCCGGGAACCACTTCTTTTGGCGCTTCGATGTAGGCGGTAAGTGTTTCGCGAGTCCAGATGAGGCCTGATGATTTCATCGCGCTTGAGTACTGATAGTCCGTCGTGCTTCCCGCAGGGCGCCCGAAGATCGCATTGAGTTGCGGACCAAAAGAACCCCGCGCCGAAGTCCCTACTTGATGACAGCCGCCGCAGATACGGTTAAATAGTTTCTGACCGGCTTCAGCATCCCCCGCCGCTTCGGCTTGCAGGCTGAATAACCCGGTATTGAGCATCAAGGCGAAGGTAAGGATGGCGGCGTTTTTCATGCGGTGCTCCAAATCAGGTGTTGCTGACAGCAAAAACGGGCGGCTATTTCATCATGACTGGCTGCTACACCGAAGCCTTGAAGTTAATCTATAACTCTCTTCGTCTCTTTAACGTCGTTGCAGGAGAGCCAGAATGAAACCCGTCGAACCCTTTTACCGGGACTCAGGCGTGGGACCGGGCGTTGTCTGCTTTCATGCCAATGCGAGTCACTCGGTGCAGTGGCGCGGACTGCAAGATCACCTGGCCGCAAAGTTTCGGGTTCTGGCGCTCGACTCGTTTGGCGCCGGCAAGAGCCCGGCATGGCCCACCGATCGAATCGTCACCCTCAGTGAAGAGGCGCGCTTCGCCGAACCGGTGCTCGCCCGCGCCGGCGAACCACTCATTCTGGTCGGTCACTCTTATGGCGGGGCAGTGGCGTTGATCGCGGCGCTGCAGAACCCCGGCCGGGTGCGCGCCATGGTTTTGTATGAGCCAACATTATTTGCCCTGCTCGACGCTGAATCGCCTCCACCCAATGAGGCGGATGCCATCCGTGAAGTCGTCGCAAACGCCTGGCTCGCGCTTGAGGCGGGCAACCTCGACGCAGCGGCCCAGCATTTCATTGACTACTGGATGGGTGCCGGGGCCTGGGAGCAAACCCCGGAACAACGCAAGCCCTCCATCGCCGCCGCGGTGGCCAATGTGCAGGGCTGGGCTCACGCGTTGTTGAACGAGCCGACGCCATTACAGGCGTTCCGCTCGCTCAACCTGCCGGTACTTTTCATGGTCGGCAAGGACTCACCGGCATCGTCACGGGCAGTGGCGCGGCTGCTAACCGGCGCACTGCCGAACGTTGAAGTGGTGGAACTCGAGGGGCTCGGTCATATGGGGCCGATTACGCATCCTGAGGTCGTCAATCAGGTCATCGTGCAATTTATTGAGCGCAGTTGACCTGACTTCACACCGCTACAGCGCAGGACGCTGCAATTTGACCCACTCCTGCACCGTTGGCCGCTGCCATTGACGCTGCGCATACTTCACCAGTGCAAGTGGCACGGCGTCACCGTTGAGTATCAGCCGGTTGAGCATCAAGGCCAAATCCACATCGGCGATCGACCATTGCCCGAACAAGTTCTCGCGGCCGTCAGCCAGCAGCGCTTGTGCGGCACCGATCAGCTTGCGCGCGGCCGACTCGGCAGCGGGCGACAAGGGCGCTGATTTGAGGCCATAAAACACCACCAGTGTGGATCGCTCCTGCCGAATGGGCAGCAGATCACTGCGCAGCCACGCCTGGACTTGTCGTGCCTTCGCGCGTTGCATCAGCTCTTGCGGGTAGACCGGCGTTTGGGGGAACACATCTTCCAGGTATTCAGTGATCGCCGAGGATTCAGACAAGGCAAAGTCGCCATGCACGAGCGTCGGTACGCGCTGGGTCAGCGAGAGGCTGGCATAGTCTTCTGACTGGTTTTCGAATGCGTCGAGGTCCAGCGGGCTCAGTTCGAATTCGATGCCCTTTTCGCGAAGGACCACGAAAGCCGACATGGCATAGGGGCTGGTGAATTGAGCATCAACGTACAGGCGCAGGCGGGAATCATTCACGGGGTCATCTCCATATGGTGAGCAGACACGCTACGAGATCCAATGCCATAAAGAAAATTCATGATTTTTATGGGGGCATTCCTCTGCGGAATACCTGCGATTGACAGCCGCTCAGCTCGCACTCGGTTGAAACTTCTTCCGGTAGGCCGCTGGAAGCAGGCCCACTCGCTGCCGAAAAAGCCTGCGAAAGGAGTTGCCATCCTCGTACCCGACTTTGTAGGTGATGCTGTCCAGCGTCATTCGTGTCGATTCAAGAAGCTGCTTTGCCCTCTCCACGCGTAGCGCTTGCAGATAGGTCAGCGGCGTATAACCAGTGGCTTCCTTGAAACGCCTTTTGAAGTTCCTGACGCCGAACCCGAATCGCTGGGCCACGTCATTGATCAACAGCGGCTGATGAAAGTGATCCTCCAGCCAATCTTGAACACGCAGGATATCGCCATCCCCATGGTTCTTCGGCAATGACCACATGACATAGACCGATTGCTCGCTGCGCACGTTGTCGACCAACAAATATTTACCACACTTCTGCGCCAGCTCCAGTGAAGCGAACCGGCGGATGAGGTGCAGCAAAAGATCCATAGCAGCACTCGCCCCCCCGCAGGTGATAACGCGATTGTCCTCGCAAAGGATTTGTTCCTCCTCCAGACAGACCGCGGAATACCGACGGCGAAAGAGGTCGGCAAAGGCCCAGTGCGTGGTGGCACGAATACCGTCCAGCATTCTCGCTTCGGCCAGCATGAACGTCGCTGTACACATTGAAGCCACAACAGCACCTTGCGCATGCTGTTGACGCAACCACGGCCCATAACCCGCAAATGCAGGCAAGGCGTCCTTCAGCGTGAAGAGGAATCCCGGGATCACCACCAGATCGGTTCGGCAGACTTCGTCGATGGATCGGTCCACGCGTAGCGTCTGCCCGCCCCACCCGGCGACGTCACCGCCATCCAATGAGGCGACGACCACATCAAACGGCGCGCTGGCAGTATCGGCGAACAAGTTGGCGGCACTGAGCACCTCCAGCGCCAAGGTGGCGCTGGCGGCGGAACATTGATCAGCCAGTAGCAGAGTAACGTGCATGAATGAATGATCCAGATTGCGCTTTTCGCATGAAAAAAGTCATTTGTGCACCTACCTTATCCGATTTCTCCGCCCTAAAGTGCACCGATCTACTCAACCCTCGGCATCCCTATGAATCTCTGGTTTCGACTGTTCCTCATGCTGTTTCGTCGCCCATGGCGCAAGCCGGTTGATGGGCTGGCCACTACCGTCATCCGCATGCGCGTCTGGCCGCTCGATCTTGACCTCAACCGGCACGTCACCAATGGCCGTTATTTCACTATGGCCGACATAGGCCGCATGGACTTCGTCCTGCGCAGCGGTGCCTATCGAGTGGCCCTGCGCCATAGAGCCGTGCCGATTGTTGGGGATACCTGGGGCAAGTTTCGGCGGGAGCTGAAGTTGTTCGAATCGTTCGAGATTCATACCCGCATACTCGGCTGGGACGATAAGTGGAGCTTTATGGAACACCGCTTCGTGAGCAAAGGACGGGTAATTGGCGTCGTCATCATGCGGGGCCTGTTCCGTGCGGCCAAAGGTACGGTCTCACCTGCCGAATTTGTCCGGGAACTGGGATTGGCGGAACAGTCACCCGAGATGTCGCCGTGGCTGACAACCTGGTCGCAGAGCTGCGACGACATGAGCCGCCAGCTCCGAGAGGAAGAAGGCCTGGTGCCTCAGCGTCATACTGTCTGCGAACCCTAACAGGCGGCCAAATAGAAGCTAATATTCCTCTGAATCCCCCTGCCAAGGACTGCAACCATGAGCCGGCTCGAGCTACTGACCAAATGGAATCGCATGATCGTTCGGTTGCAGATTGAACACGAAATCAGTGCCCGGGATTTCGAGAAGTTCAGCTGGAAACTGGGTATCCCCTGCGTTGTTCTGTCGGCGATCGTCAGCGCCAGCGTCTTTGGCTCAATCAGTGACTCCTCACCCGTATGGCTCCAATACGTAGCCGGCGTGCTGTCACTCCTGACCCTGGTGTTGAGTTCGGTTCAGACCTTCCTGAACTTTGACACCCGGGCTGCCGGGCACAAAGACACCGCCGAGAAACTCGGGGCGATATCTCGTGAGATTCAGGACGAAATCGCCAGCGGCAAGGACGAGGCTATCCTGGGCCCAATCGTTTTTGACATCCGCAAGCGCATTGATTCGATTCTTCTTGATGCGCCGACCTTGCCTAAGTCGACGATAAGAAAACTGGGTGAAGTTCGCGTCTACACAGAGACACCGCCAGCAGAGCAAGACACCGTCCCGGCTTGATTAGAGGCCAGACTCTGGTTCGCAGCATCGTGAAAGGAGGCGTTTGAAATGCAACTCATCACGTTGAAAATCGACAAGCCGGAAGCAACGAATTTCATTTTGGGCCAGACGCACTTCATCAAGTCCGTCGAGGACATCCACGAAGCGTTGGTCAACGCCGTGCCAGGCATCCAGTTTGGCGTGGCCTTTTGTGAAGCCTCCGGCAAATGCCTGGTGCGATGGTCCGGCACCGATACCGCCATGATCGAACTTGCACAGAAAAATGCGCAAACCATTGCCGCGGGCCATAGCTTCATCATTTTCCTGGGCGACGGTTTCTATCCGCTGAACGTGTTGAACGCCGTCAAAACGGTTCCAGAGGTGTGCCGTATTTTTTGTGCAACGGCCAATCCAACTGAGGTGATTGTTGCTGAGACGGAACAGGGGCGCGGGATTCTGGGCGTGGTGGATGGCTTCTGTGCCAAAGACATAGAAGGTGATGAAGATATTTTGTGGCGCAAGAACCTGTTGCGGCAGATCGGCTACAAGTTGTGATTTGAGTCTGTGTAAACGGAAAAGCCCGCACAAGGCAGACTTTGCGCCTCACCTGCCCGAATTCTGCACAAGTTGCTCAACAAAAAACTCCACATGCCCTCTCGGATGAGTCGGCAATGGCCAGGAGTCCACGTTGTGAGCCAGGGCCTGGAAGGCTTGAGCGCATTTGGAGCGGGGAAAGGCTTCAAACACCGCACGCCCCTTCTGCACGGCTTTGTGCGCACATTCGTCGTTGGGTATCGCGCCGACGTATTGCAGCGAGACATCCAGGAACATGTCGGTAATCTTTTCCAGCTTGGCAAAGAGATTGCGGCCTTCTGCCGGACTTCCCGTCATGTTGACCAATATGCGAAAACGATGCAGACCGTAGTTCAGGTTGAGCAGTTTGATCAGCCCGTAGGCGCCGCTGATTGAGGTGGGTTCATCGCACACGACCACCATCACTTCCTGCGCCGCGCGGATGAAGTTGACCACTGAGCCACCGATACCGGCGGCCGTATCGATTACCAGCACATCCAGCTTATCGCCAATATCGCTAAAGGACTGGATCAGCGCACGGTATTGCGCCGGCTCCAGATGAATCATGCTCTGCAAGCCCGAAGAGGCCGGGACAACACGAATGCCTCCAGGCCCAGGCAATAGCGCGTCAGACAGCTCGCAGCGCCCTTCGATGACATCGGCCAGTGTGTAGCGCGGCGTCAGCCCCAAGAGAATATCGATATTCGCCAGGCCCAGATCGGCGTCCAGCAATACGACGCGCCGCCCCATTTTTGCCAGCGCCAACGAAAGGTTAACCGCCACCGTTGTCTTGCCCACGCCACCTTTACCGCCAGTTACAGCGATAACTTGCACGCAATGCACATCATCCATTTTGTTTTCCCTTCCTTGCGCATCGTGTGCCAGTACGTCATGGCCACCGTCCAGATGCCGCAAGAATAGCTGAAAAGCGCGAAATAGCCGCGTTGTCTTCCGACGAGAGGCACTTCGCCACCTGTCATCGACCTTTTTCAACGAAAACGCTGCTGATTCGTTGATTCAGAGAATGACACTGCGTTCCTGAATGCTTGCTGGCAGATGTACCGATAGAGTCTCAAAGCCCTCATACAAAAATGGAGAAAACACTGAAGCGTCTAAATCCAGACGTCATTGATTGCGGTTCTTTCCCCCTCCTGATCGCCGGTATTCAGCACGCCACGCGGCTCGATCAGTAACATCTTCACCTCTCGCTCAGCGTAAGGCTTGTGTTCGACGCCCTTGGGGACGACGTACATTTCTCCCTGCCTGACCACGACGGCGCCCTCTCGAAGATCAATGCGAAGCTCGCCTTCGAGGACGATGAAGGTTTCATCGGTGTCGGCGTGGGAATGCCAGACAAAGTCGCCTTCGATTTTCACCACCTTGAACTGGTAGTCGTTCATTTCGGCAACGACCTTGGGCGCCCATTGCTCGCTGAACAAAGCAAACTTTTCGGCAAAGTTAATCGCGGTGCAGGTCGTCACGCCGGGTTGGGAATTCATTTGAGTCGCCCTCACTAGCCAAGTTATCGAGGTCTGACTTTAGGAGAGGATCAGCACTGCGTATTGCATGATTGTGCAAGTCGAACGCCCTTAAACAAGGCCCAGCCTTTTCATCCATCGACCGGGTGAGACGCCGTAGGTCTGGACGAATTGACGCGTCATGTGGCTTTGATCGAAAAAGCCTGCGGAGACGGCCGCCTCCGCCATCGAGTAGCCCCCGAACATCAACGCTCTTGCCAGATCGAGGCGTCGTTGAGTCATGTATCGATAGGGGCTCGTGCCGTACAGCGCACGAAAATCACGGCTCAGGCTCCAGCGGTCTCGACCACTCGCCTGAGCTAACTCCTCCAGGGTAATGACTCGATCCAGCGACTCATGAATCAGCGCACGCGCGCGTTCGGCCGCTACAAAGTCAAACGACTTGCGCCGCCCGCGTTGCCCCGAACTCACATCCAGCGCCTGCGCGAGATCGTAAATGGCATCGTCTTCTTCCAGGGGCTCGATGCAAGCGTCGAGGTTTTGCAGCAGCACCTGGGTCGCGGCATAAAGCCGTGGGTCGCTGGATATACCACCCTCGATGAAGGGCAAGGGTTTGCCGCCTAATACTTGCTGAATCAAAGCGGGCTCGATGTAGATCATCCGATAATGAAAACCCGCTTCGGTACCGGCTTCACCGTCATGTACCTCGTCCGGATGCAAAACGATGGTTTTCCCGGGCAGGCTGTGACGCTTGGTGTTGCGGTACTGGAAGCTTTGTACACCCGACAGCGTTCGCCCGATGGCGTACGTGTCGTGGCGATGCGGTGTAAACCCGTGGCCGCCAAAAAAAGCTTCGATGCGCTCCATCTTCAACGGCTGAGCCGAGCGCTTTACCCAGTCCTTGTCACCCCTGGCTTTCGTCATGTCCCTGTACCACCTGAATGATGTCAGTACGGTACCAGTCAGCGTGTCCGATGTCCCCGGCGGACTGACCAGTGCATGCCTGAATCGGCCCCCACGGCGGCGCCGCTAAATTTGTCTCTTCCCCTCGTGAACCAGTCTTCAGACCCGCAGTCTTAGCCGTGCCGTAAAAGAAGCTCACCCAACGAAGCGCTCCTACGGTCATTGCTCGTTCCTGTCCCCCTTTCGTCGTCATCTCATCAGAGCTGTCCGTTCATGCGCCCAACCGTCCGCCGCTGTCGCTTTATCTCTCTGTGCCTGATGCCTTTGCTCCCGCTACTCGCCAGCCCCGCCCATGCCGGTGGAGAGCGGCAGCTGGTGGAGGTCATCAACGACTATCGCGCCGATCCCGATCGCTGTGCGGGGCGTACGGTCAAGCCGTTGCGGCCGCTGTCGCTGAAATCGAACCTGGCGTTGCCGGTCGGCTATGGCGGCGGTTTGCGGAGTGCCTTGAAAGCTAAGGGTTATCAAGCGGTGACGGTGCGGACCATTCGCGTGGTCGGCGCGCAAGATGCCGATGAGGCGTTTGACATGCTTGAGAGCGATTACTGCGGGGCGCTGCTCGATACTCAGTTCGCCGACATCGGCGTCACTCGCTCCCGTAGCGAATGGCAGGTGGTGCTGGCGCAACCGGTGCTCGACGGACGTGTCGGCGATTCGCGAGAAGCGGGCAAGGCGTTGCTGGCACAGGTCAATGCGGCACGGGCCAGGCCCCGCCTGTGCGGGCGCCAACGCTTTGCCGCCGCACGACCATTGACCTGGAATGCCGCCCTGGGGGCCGCGGCGCAAGGGCACAGCAAGGCAATGGCCTACGGCAATTACTTCGCCCACCGCGATCCCGACGGTGATATGCCATTGGATCGGGCCAAAGCCGCCGGCTATCGAGGCCGTCAGATCGGCGAGAACATCGCCGCCGGGCAAAGCTCACCGAACAAAGCAATGGCCGGCTGGCTGGCCAGCCCCGGGCATTGCGCCAACTTGATGAACCCGATGTTTACCCAGGTCGGCGCAGCCTATGCCGCCGATTCGCGCAGCGATGAGGGTGTTTATTGGACGATGCTGTTTGGCGCGCCTTGAGTGAAGCGCACTCCATAACCCCAAAATCCCAGTCAATTAATCGCAAACTCTGTGGGAGCGGGCTTGCCCGCGATGAGGCCATATCAGCCGCCATCGCAGGCAAGCCGACTTCCACAAAGGGATTGGCGACGTACACCAATTTTGCAAACAACACCGACCACTGTGGGAGCGGGCTTGCCCGCGATGGCGGCGGCACAGTCGACATTGATGTCGCCTGACACACCGCTTTCGCGAGCAAGCCCGCTCCCACAGGTTGTGCACCTTAACTGACGGGTGTTTTTCAGACTCGGGTCATGATTCAAATACTCGACGGCGCTGCCACGCGTTGCCGCCCTTTGAAGGCCAGCGAAAAACAGAAAAATATCGCCAACGCAAACCCTGCCGGGAACAGCCAGATGTTTTTCCAGTCATGGCTCTCAGCCGACGCATAGTGATCGGTTACCTGCCCGGCCACCCAAAAGCCAATCAGCATGCCCAAACCGTACGTCGCGAGCGTGATCAACCCTTGCGCGGAGCTCCTGAAACGCTCCGACGCTTTGGCATCGGTGTAGATCTGCCCCGAAACAAAGAAGAAGTCGTAGCAGATGCCGTGTAAGGCGATGCCGGTGAACAACATGAAGGCGAGATCTCCGTTGTTGCCGTAGGCGAACAACAGGTAGCGCAACGCCCACGCCAGCATCCCCACCAACAACGCGATCTTGATGCCAAAACGCTGAATAAACAGCGGCAGGAGCAACATAAACAGCACTTCCGAGACTTGCCCGATCGCCATCTTGGCGGTTGGATTGGTCACGCCGATTTCCGCCAGAAACGGGTTGGCATTCTGGTAATAAAACGCCAATGGAATGCAGATCAAAATAGAGGCAATGAAGAACACTAGGTAACTGCGGTCCTTCAACAAACCCAAGGCGTCCAGCCCCAGCATTTGCTTTAAGCCAACACTGCCCGGCTCAGGTTTGAGCGGCGCGGTGCGCGGCAGGCTGAAGCTGTAGATCCCGAGCACGAGGGAGGCAATGGCCGACATCAGAAACGTGTTGCGCAAGCCACCGGATGAGATCGCTTGTTGCGAATCCCAGGCAAACACAAAGCTGATCACCACGCCCGCCACGATCCAGCCGATGGTGCCCCACACTCTGATCCGCGAGAACTCCAGGGCCGGGTCGCGCATCTGCCGGAACGCCACCGAATTCACCAATGCCAGCGTCGGCATGTAGATCATCATGTAGGCCAGCACAAACGGGTAAAACGCACTGAAGTCAGGCGCTCGATAGAGTTGCAACAGCAGCACCGCGCCGATCAGATGCAACACCGCGAGGATGCGTTCGGCATTGAAGTAGCGGTCGGCAATCAAACCAATCACAAAGGGCGCGATGATCGCGCCCCAGGACTGCGTCGAGAACGCCATGCCGATCTGCCCGCCACTGGCCCCCAGATTACTGGAGAGGAAGGTGCCGAGGGTCACGAACCATCCGCCCCAGATAAAGAACTGCAAAAACATCATTACGCTTAATCGCGCAGTCATCGTGGTCATATCAGTCACCGTCTTATTGTTTTTCTTTTTTGGGAGAAAGGGGCAAACAGGTTTTTCAGGCGTCGGGCAACCCCAAGAGCCGTCGATTGAAACGCTCGTCGGAGGTCACGCTGGCGAAATCGTCAAATGCCTTTCGGGTTTTGCTGATCATGTGCTGCTGGATGAAGGCCGCTCCTTCTGCGGCGCCCTGCTCCGAATCCTTCAGACAACACTCCCATTCCAGAACCGCCCAGCCGGCAAAGTCGTACTGCGTCAATTTGCTGAAAATCGATTTGAAATCGATCTGCCCATCACCCAAAGAACGGAAGCGGCCAGGCCGATCGACCCAACCTTGATAACCGCCGTAGACACCCGAGCGAGCATCGGGCCGGAACTCGGCGTCCTTGACGTGGAACATGCGGATGCGCTCGTGGTAGCGATCGATGAAGCCCAGATAGTCCATTTGCTGAAGCAGCAGATGACTCGGGTCGTAGAGAATCGCGGCGCGCGGATGGTGATCGACGGCCTCAAGGAAACGCTCGAACGAGGCGCCGTCGTGCAAGTCTTCGCCGGGATGGATCTCGTAGCAGAGGTCCACACCGGCTTGCTCGAAACAATCAAGGATCGGCAACCAGCGCCTGGCCAGTTCGGCAAACCCCTGCTCGACCAGACCGCTCGGGCGTTGCGGCCATGGGTAAACATACGGCCACAGCAGCGCACCGGAAAACGTCGCGTGCGCCTTCAGCCCCAAGCGTTGGCTGGCGCGCGCGGCGAGCTTCAACTGATCGATGGCCCACTCGGTTCGAGCCTGAGGCTGACCGCGCAAATGCGCGGGGGCAAAGTCATCGAACAACGTATCGAACGCCGGATGCACCGCCACCAGTTGGCCCTGCAGATGCGTCGACAGCTCGCTGATTTCGACACCTGCCTGGGCGCAAACGGCTTTCAACTCGTCACAGTAATCCTGACTGTCGGCGGCGCGCGCCAGGTCGATGTACTGCGTGCCCAAGGTCGGCAATTGAATGGCTTTGTAACCCTGCGCTGCGGCCCAATGAGCAATGTTGGCGAGCGTGTCGAAGGGCGCTTCGCCGGACATGAACTGCGCGAGAAAAATACCCGGGCCGCGCAGGTCTGTCGGTGTTGGGGAGGTGTGGTTCACGGGAGGGTTCTCCGGATTCATGGGTTGCAGACCAGTTCGGTCCACTTCGCGTCGCCGCGATGATTGGCGACCACCGCTTCGATGAACGCCATGCCACGCAACCCGACGTCGATGCCCGGCACGCCGGGGGCATCGTTGCCTTCGACGTTGCTGCGGATCGCGGTGGCAAAATCACCATAGAGATTGGCCATGGCCTCGAGATAACCTTCGGGATGCCCGGCAGGCAAACGCATGCGCTGGCTGGCGGCCTCGCATAACCAGGGCTGACCGACACCGGAACGAAGGATGCTCAACGGTTGATCGAGGGAACGATGGATCAGGCTCGCGGGCTCTTCCTGACGCCACTCCAGCCCGCCCTTGTCGCCATAGACGCGAATCTTCAACGGGTTCTCTTCGCCGGCGCAGACCTGGCTGGCGATCAACACCCCGCTGGCCCCGGCGGCCATCTTGAACAGCATCGCCGCGTCATCGTCCAGTTGCCGCCCTGCAATGTGCGAACCCAAGGTTGCGCACACCTGTTCGATGGGTTGGTCCGCGACGAATTCGGCCAGTGAAAAGGCATGGGTGCCGATGTCGCCGATGCAGCCGCCCAGCCCGGACTGCTCGGGCTGATCGCGCCAACTCGCCTGCTTGTTGCCCTGCCCGGCCACATCCCGGCTCAGCCAGCCTTGCGGGTATTCGACGATGACCTTGCGCACAGCGCCGATCACGCCGGCACGCACCATCTTGCGCGCCTGCCAGACCATCGGATAACCCAGATACGTGTGGGCCAGTCCATAGAGGCGGTCGCTGCTTTTCACCACTGCCTTGAGCGCCAGCAGTTCGGAAAGATTCAGTGCCGCAGGCTTTTCGCTGAACACATGAAAACCCGCGCTCAGTGCCTGGCTAGCGATCGGCGCGTGCAAGTGATTGGGAGTGACGATGACCAACAGCTCCATGCGCTGGTCGGCAGGCAGTGCGTGCTCGCTGTCCAGCATCTGCTGCCAGTCGCTGTAGCAGCGTGAGGCGGACAATCCCAGCGCGGCGCCGGTGTCTTGATTGTTGCGGGCGTCTCGGCTGAATGCACCGCACACCAGTTCAAAACGACCATCGAGGCCGGCGGCCTGGCGGTGGGCTTTGCCGATGAAGGCGCCCTCGCCGCCCCCGACAAACCCCATTCTTATTTTTGCCGTTGCAACATTCATCGCGAATTTTCTCTTGTTCGGGGCGGATTAGCGCTCAGGTTTGACTATGATGTAACCGGTTACATCATGCCGGAAATTTAGGCTCAGTTACTTCAGGTGTCAAACCTTGGATTAAAAATGAAGGTCATTTCAGCGCACGGCCGGACTGCGGTAAGCTCGCCGGCCATGTTTACATCTGCCGGTTCGATAACGAGGTCGTCTTGTCCAATATCCGTGAAGTAGCCCGGCTGGCCGGCGTCTCGGTGGCCACCGTGTCCAGAACGCTGAAGTCGCCCGAGCGCGTACTCCCCGACACCCGGGACAAGGTCAACGCAGCCGTGGAACAGGCCGGCTACCGGCCGAACCTCATGGCCGTGCAGTTTCGTTCGCGCAGAACCGGCAACCTGGTGATTCTGGTCCCGGCCATCGCCAACACGTTTTTCGCCCGGGTGATCAGCGGTGCCCAACAGGCCGCGCAGGCGGCCGGATATCGACTGCTGCTGTGCGACACCCAGGGCCGCGAGGAAATCGAACGGGAATTTGCCGCGCTGGTATACGCCCACCAGGCCGACGGCGTGATTCAGTTGCGCGCCTACGACCCTTTTGAATCGCCCTCCCCCCACGGTGAGTCACTGCCCTTGGTCAACGCCTGCGAGGTGATTCAAGGTGGGCGGCATCCGACGATCAGCCTCGACAATCGGGCAGCGGCCAAGGCCATGACGGAGCATCTGATCGATCTGGGCCATCGCCGGATCGGCCTGATCAAAGGCCCGAAAAGCAGCCCGCTCACACGCGACCGTGTGGCCGGTTATCAAGATGCATTGCATCAGGCCGGTATCGAGTCGGATCCGCAATTGGTCTGCCACGGAGACTTCACGTTGCAGGCCGGTTTTGATGGCGCGGGAATACTTCTGGATTTGGCCGACCGTCCGACCGCGTTCTTTTGCGAAAACGATGAAATGGCAATCGGTGCATTGAAGCGCATCAAACAACAGGGTTTGCGGGTACCCGACGATATTTCGTTGGTCGGTTTCGATGACATTCCGTTCGCGGCCTACTGTGATCCAGCGTTGACGACCATTGCGCAACCCGCCGAAACCTTCGGCCAAAAGGCTGTTGAAATGCTGATCGCCCTCATTGAGAAAAGGCCCATCCCGGAGCGCCATGTGGTGCTGCCATTCACATTAACCGTGCGTAACAGTACGACCACCCGAAAGGGATGAGGGAGAAATCATGGACATCAAAACCGACCTGCAACGCATCGCGTTCCAGGAAGAAACCCTGAAGTTTGAGCGCTTCGACAAAGCGACGGCCTGGGACTTGGGCACCCGTTTGAAAACCGCCTGCGAAGAGCAAGGCGTGTCTGCCACGATTGAGGTCAGGCTGGCGCGGGACACCGTGTTTTTCTACTCGATGCCGGGAACCTCCGCCAGCAATGCCGACTGGGCACGACGCAAGCGAAATGTCGTGGAACTGATGGAGCTCAGCTCATACCGCGTAGGCCTGTCCTTTAAGCTTCAGGGCGATTCACTCGAAGGTTTGATGGGGTTGCCGTTGCGTGATTACGCCGATCATGGCGGCAGCTTCCCGGTGTCGGTCAAGGGCGTGGGGTGCATTGGCGCCGTCACCGTTTCAGGGCTGCCCCAGCGTGAGGATCATGCCCTGGTGGTTCAGGTGTTGGCACAGATGTGTGGGGTCGACCCGAGCGAACTCGCGCTTGAGGGCGAGTAGCCTGCAGTCGCCACCGAGTCTTGCCCATCAATGCCCGCGCCGCAGGCGGGCATTGGGGTCTCCCAACGAATGGATTACTTCGGTTGCGCCACCGTGCGCAAATAAGGTTTCACCGTTTTGAAGCCATCCGGATATTTCTTTCTGGCGTCCTCATCCGAGACGGAAGTGGGAATGATCACATCCTCGCCCGGACGCCAGTTCACCGGGGTGGCGACTGTGTGCTTGGCATTCAACTGCAAAGAATCGAGCAGACGCAGCACTTCATCGAAGTTGCGCCCCGCACTCATCGGGTAGATCAGCATCGCCTTGACCTTTTTGTCCGGGCCGATGATAAACACTGAACGCACCGTAGCGTTGTCCACGGCAGTCCGCGCGCCGCCACTGGCATTCGGATGGATCATGTCGTAGAGCTTCGCCACCACCAGGTTCTCGTCCCCGATCATCGGATAGTTGACCGCATGCCCCTGGGTCTCTTCGATGTCTTTAGCCCAGGTCTGATGGTTACTGACAGGGTCGACGCTGAGCCCGACGATCTTGGTGTTGCGCTTATCGAACTCTGGCTTGAGCCCCGCCATGTAGCCGAGCTCAGTGGTGCACACCGGGGTGAAGTCCTTGGGGTGCGAAAACAGGATCGCCCACTTGTCGCCGATCCACTCGTGGAAATGCAGCGGGCCTTCGGTGCTTTCGACGGTAAAGTCCGGTGCTTCGTCGCCAATACGGATTGCCATGTTCGTTCTCCTTACTGTTGAGTCGTAGAGAAGCCGCTGGCTGCTGCTCCAGCGGCATTCAGGATCTGCGTTGAACCTGTCAACGCGGATCAGTATAGGAGACGCTTGAACACAAGGCAGTTATCGCCGCGCCCACTCTGCAGCCCTTGATCGACGGGGCCTTCAAGCCTTCGAGCTACCTTCGACCGACACGGTAAGCCCGGATGTCCTGGCCACCCAGTAGTAGAGAATGCCCGGCACCACCAGCCCGACGATCCAGGAAATATCGACACCGCCAAGCTGCACGACCATCGGTCCGGAATAGAAGTGAGTGTCGACAAAAGGCAGCTGAACCAGCACACCGAAGACATACACGCTGATTCCCAACACATTCCAGCGGCCATAACGCCCCGCCGGGTCGGACAACGCGGGAATGTCATAACGCTCTTTGTTGATGAAGTAATAATCCACCAGGTTGATCGCGCTCCACGGCGTGAAGAAGGTCAACAAAAACAGAATGAAGTATTTGAACGTCGTGAGAAACGAGTGCTGCCCCAGCAATGCAAGCGCGGTGGACGCCCCGACAATCGCCAGCACAAACAGCATGCGTTTGCTGGCGGATATCTCGAAGCCACGACGGAAGCCACTGATAATGGTGGCCACGCACATGAAGCTGCCATAAGCGTTGAGGGTCGACACCGTGACCTTGCCGAACACCACGCTCAAATACAGCAGGGAGGCGATCACGCCGGTGCTGCCCAACCCAACGATGGTGGCGACTTCATGCCCGCGAAAACTCGTGCCCGCCAACGCAGCGGCGAACACTCCCAGCACCATGGACGCTTGAGCGCCCAGCACGGTCCCCAGGCCTACGGCGGTGAACGTCTTCCAGGACGAAGTCTTGCTCGGCAGGTAGCGTGAGTAGTCAGCCACATAAGGGCCAAACGCGATCTGCCAGGACGCGGAAAGGGATACCGCCAGCAGGAAAGTACTCCAGCCGAAATGCCGATTTTCCAGCAACAGACCGATGTCGTTGAGCGTCATCAATCGGGTAAACAGATAGACGAAAGCAATGATGCCCAGCACGCTGGCCACCCGTCCAACCAAGTGGATGACCCGATAACCGAAGATCGTCAGAAACGCGATGCAGGAAGCGAAAATCAGGATGCCGGCGCTGTCGCTGACATCGATCAGCTGGGCAATGGCCTGCCCCGACAGTACCGCGCCGGTAGCGCTGAAGCCGAGGTACATCAGGCACACCAGCACAATCGGGATCGCCGCCCCATAGACGCCGAATTGCACGCGACTGGAGATCATCTGCGGCAATCCAAGCTTCGGTCCTTGTGCCGCATGCAGGGCAACCACCGCACCGCCGAGCAATTGGCCGATCAGCAAGCCAATCAGCGACCAGAACACATCGCCACCCAGCACCACGGCCAGAGCGCCGGTGACGATCGCGGTGATCTGCAGGTTGGCGCCAAGCCACAGGGTGAACTGGCTGTAGAGGCTGCCATGACGCTCGGCCTCGGGAATGTAATCGATCGAACGTGTCTCGATCAGGGGACTTCGCTGCTGACTATCGCTGACCTTGGTCATTGCGGTGTTTTTCCTGTGAAGAACAGTTTGTTGTTTTTATCGTGTGGGCTTGAATGCTTAAAAGGCCTTGCTGGCACTGGCTACCACGGTGGCAGTGCATAGATCGCCATAGCCGTACCAGCTCGCGCATTCGCTTTTCGACAGGTCGGTATCGATGTAGCTGAGGCCCCAGGTCACGCCCACGAAATCACGGGTCAGTTTGGCTTCCCACTCGGTGTAGGCATCACGGCTTTCGCCGCTGGTGGACCAGAACGCCGGGTCTTTGACATCGTTGCGACCCACGCGCAGGTCCAGGCCGATCTCGGCTGGCAATTCGATTTTGTAGCTGAGGTAGGTGTAGAGGGTGTCCTGGTCCTCGCCAAAGAAGTTCGGCGTATCGTTTGAGTAGTTGGCGCCGAGCTTCACGCCATAAACGTCAAGGATGGCGTAGACCTCACTCATGTTGAATTGGCCTTCCTTTGGATAGTCGTACTTGAGGTACCCCAGATCCAGACTGATTGCCTCGGTCGCCTGCCAGTAGTAGCCCGCGTAGTACTCGAGTTCCTGCCGGGTCTTGTATGGGCCGCCGAAATCGACATTCGAGGTCCAGGCGCCAATGTACAAGCCGCTGCTGTGCACCAGCGTGGCGCCGGCCTGAACCGCCGGATCCCCCAGGGTTTGCGAAATTCCACGGGTGCGGTAGTCACTGACAACGCCCAAGGTCATGTCCAGGCTGAAGTTGTCGTTAAGTGTCAGTGCCTGGCTGGTCAGCGGAGCCAATACAAGGCTGGCAAGGGTCAATGCTGAGCGTACGTTCATACAAGTCTCTTATTTTTATGGATCAGCGGGTGATTTCGGGCACGGCGTTGCCCTGCCCCTCGCAATACGAGGAGCAGGAGCATTTTTTTCGGTACTGTCGGCGGGTAGTCGTCAGGACGCGGGCGCGTAAACCTGCTTGCCTGCGAAGAAAGTCTTCAGGACCTTGGTGTCGAACAGCTCGTCGTCGCTGACCTTGAACACATCGCGGTCGAGGATGATCAGATCAGCCTGTTTGCCGGGCGCCAGCGAGCCAATCTGTTGCTCCAGCCGCAGGACTTTGGCGGCATTGAGCGTGTAGGCGTAGAACATGGTCTGGCGATCAATGCTTTCTTTGGCATTCAACACCCCCAACGGCCCTTTGCGAGTGCTGGCCTGAGCGATGGCATTCCACGGGTTGGGGCTGGACACCGGCCAGTCACTGCCACCGGCGATGACCGCACCGGCGTTATGCAGGGACCTGGCGGGATACTGATAACCGTAAGCGAACGCGCTGATATACGGTTTGACCAACTCCACCGTGTAAGACTCGCCGGTAGCCCACAGCAGCTGCATGGAAGCGATTACGCCAAGCTGCTTGAAGCGCGGGAATTCCTTTGGATTGACCAGTTGCAAGTGAGTGATGCTGTGGGCCATCGGTGTCGGGTTGAGCTTGCGCGCGTATTCAATGCCATTGAGTGACTCACGTACGGCACGGTCGCCGACCGCATGCATGTGCACAATCCAGTCACGCTTCTCCGCCGCGACTACCAATTCACCAAAGTGTGCCGGGTCGATCAGCAACTGACCGTTTTTGTGACTGTTGGTGAACGGAACAATCACCGCTGCCGTCTGCCCCGGAAACTCCAGAACGCCGTCAGCGAAGACCTTGATACCCGGGAAGCTCAGGTTGGGCACGCCCTCGAATTTCTTCATCACCTTGGCCAGCACTTCCAGATCGGCCGGCCGGCTTTTTGGGTTGGCCAGCAGCAGCGCCGCGACGTGGGCGTTGAGCTCGCCCTTCTCTGCCAGTTCGCGGTAAAGCGGTAGAACACCGTAACTCTGCTCGGTGGCCTGGAAATCGAACAGCGAATCACCACTTCCGGCATTCGCTGCCGCGTCCATCCAAGCGGTAACGCCATATTGATTATTGACCTTCACCGCCTCGCGGGCAGCCTTGAGCATGATCTCATTGCCGGGCGCGGGAATCTGACTGCGTACCTTGTCCCAGCGCGACTCAGCGAACAAACCATTGGGAGTGAAGTCCGCTGCGTGCCCCACGAAGCTGCGGTCCTGTTCCGACAGACCTTTTACCAATGCCGCGTCGATTTTCAGACGCTTGAGCATCGCGTTGTTGGCCCAGCCGGTATGCCCGTCAATCCCGCTGAGGACTACCGGTTGGTCGGCCCAGCGGCCCTGATTGAAACGCTGACCGAGCTCGCGACTTTTCTCCCAATAGGCCGAACTCACCCCGGCAATGCTGATCACGTCACCGGCCCGTGCACGCCCCGCTTCATCCTGCTCAATCACCCATTGTTCGAGTTCCGGCAACGGCTTTACTTCATCCAGCAGGTTGGCCCCTTGGCTGTTGAAGGCCGCAACGACCGGGTGACTATGGGTATCAATCATTCCAGGCATCAGAACTTTGCCCGCCAGATCGATTCGTTGCGTCTGGGCATCGGCCAGGGCGTTGATCTCGGCATTGCTGCCCACTTTTAGAATCTTGCCGTCTTGCACCGCCACTGCCTGAACCAGTGCTTGACCGGGTTCGGCGGTAAAGACCTTGCCGTTGAACAGCACAAGATCAGCGGCGGCCATGGCCTGCACCGAGGAAAGGGCCAGGGCTGCGGCCAACAGGTTGGGAATGAATAGTTGCATCGGAACACTCTCTTGTTTTTATTGGGCGATTCGGGATGTGGACGCTTGTGACAACGCCTTCGGATCAAGTCCAACGAACGGCGCCTTGGCCCACACGACCTTGCCGCCGACCACCGTCAGCAGCACGTCGTTTCGGCCCAGCTCATCCTCCGGCACCTGCATGAAATTCTTGTCCAATACGATCAAGTCGGCGAACTTGCCCACTTCGACCGAACCGACAACAGCGTCCAGTTTCAGTTGCTCGGCGGCGTTCATGGTGATGGTGCGCAGCACGTCAGTGCGCGACAGCGCCGGGTCGGCATTCAACCTGCCCGCATACTTGGGGCCATAGCTGTGCGGGTTCAGCGGATCGCCTGAGCGGGTGACACCGATCTTCAACGCCAGGAATTCATCGAGCGGGTCGACAGGCCAGTCGCTGCCATAAGCAACCCGACCGCCAGCGCGGCTGATGCTGCCCGATGGTTCCATGCGGGCAAAACGCGCAGGCCCGAGATGATCGCTGGTGCCGTCAACCGTGGACGGTGCCTGCTGGGCCCACTGGAACGACATGTTGGCAGTCACGTCGAGCGCCTTGAAGCGCGCATAGTCGGCGGGGTCCACCGACTCGGCGTGAGTAATGGCTGGACGAAAACCGTTGCCCGGCAATTGCTGGCGCACGTATTCGATACCGTTCAACGAGTCACGCACCGCTCGGTCTCCGGTGGCGTGAAGGTGCGGATCGAGGCCGGCCTGCACCGCTTGCAACAGCAGCGGATTGAGCACTTGTGGCGGGAAGTACAGCTCACCGGCATTCTTGCCAGGCGTCCACTTGGGCGCGGCATCGGTGCCGGCATTGCGCAGGTACGGCGCCAACATTGCCCCGGTATCCGCTGGAGCGTTGATGATGCCGTCCATGAACAATTTGACGTGACGCATGCTCACACCCGGCTCGACTTTGGCTTCGCCCTGGTCATAGGTGTTGGCCAATGCCTTGGCCTCGGCAATGGTTTTCGCCGGGTCTACAGCAGCGGCAGCAGGGTCGAGTTTGATCGCCAGCAAGGCCCGTGCAGTTAGTTCGCCAGACTGTTGCAGGGTGGTAAACGCTTTGCCATTTTCAGGCCCCGACAAGGCATCGAAGAAACTGGTGATGCCTTGCTGGCGCATGGCGTCGAGCGCCGCGCGGGTCTGCGTGAGTTTTTCTGCATCGCTGGCTGGCGGCACCACGGCGGCCATGGCATCGGCGGCACCGTCTTCGCAGATACCGGTCGGGTTGCCGGCACTGTCGCGCACGTACTTGCCATCCCCCGGATTGGCCGTGTGCTTGTTGATACCCGCGACCGACAGACCGCGAGAGTTTGTCAGCACGGTATGGAAGTCGGTGGAACGGACCTGAATCGGGCGAGTGGTCTTGAGTGCATCCAGCGTCGATTTGTCGGGATCGCCGTCGAGCCCGGTCATGCCCATGCGGTCCCAGCTGCCCACTTCAAGCCAGACATCCGGGCCCTTGCCCTTGTCGGCATCCAGACACGCCTGAATGGTTTCCTGGAAAACCTTGCGAGTCATCGTCTGGTATTTCAGGTCGCACAACGTCATGGCGCGACCACCGTCCCCCGGATGCATGTGCGCATCGACGAAGCCGGGCATCAACATGCGCCCCGCCAGATCGATCAGCTGTGTCTGCGTGCCGATGTACGAGGCAACGCCTTCATCGCTACCGACATAGACAATCTTCCCGCCAGTGACGGCGATCGCCTGCTGCACGGAGTTCTTGCCATCGACGGTATAGACATAGCCGTTGCGCATCACCATGTCAGCAGGTGTCGAACCCTGTGTCTGACACCCCACCAGCGCCATGCAGGAAAATGCCGTTGTCGACGCAACGGCGATAAACAGCCTGGAAAATTTCAACTGCCTCACCTCTATTTTTATAGTTTTGGAAGTGGCCCGAACAGACGGCCGCAAGCCTCTGATATGCAGGCATACCCTATAGGGCGCAGGCGTCGGATGGACCTCTACAAATGAGGAGGGGTGAGGCAATTAAATGACAGGGATCCGATCGGGTGTAGCGGCGGAACCTGTGGGAGCGGGCTTGCTCGCGAAGACGGCGGCATAGTCAACATTGATCGAAGAGGCTTGTTTAAAAGACCTCAAAGTTACGTCCTGAAAGCTACAAAACCTTGCGCCATTGCCTACGGCTGCACCAGAATCCGCCGGCTTGTGCGCTTTGGGGTCACTCGGTAACTTGATTCGTGTCACTGCCCATCAGTGATCGGGTTTAGCAGCCCGTCGTGACGAAGCGCATTTGCATCCACACAGTCAGGTCATTTCATGCCTGCACTTTATGGTAGCTGTGCGCAGGGCGCCCTCGGGCGCGCCGGATTCGTCTCCGCCGGTCTGCTAACCTGCACACAGCTGCCACCTTCGTTTAGCAGCGATTCGGTGATGGCTCCATATTGTTGGAGACGTAAATATGTTCAAGGTAACGCCAAACCCACCAGACGCCGATCCGATATTCCCATACGAACCCGATTCAAAAAAGCTCAATGAGGCCGCCAAACGCGCCCTCAACTTCCACTTCCCATCGAATGCCGACATCAAAGCCACCGCGCGTACACCCAGCACTATGCTTTCCGTGAACCCAGAAGCCACAGCCGAAACCCTGGCGGTTTTTTTGGTCGAGACGCTGGCTTCGGTCGATGTGATGGTCCATCAGTTGGTGGATCATCTGGAGGGTGAGTCGCGCTACGCCCTGCTGGGCATTTCAAACAGCATCATGGTGGCGGAGATCACCGCGAATCGGGTGCTGGATAAAATAGAAGTGTGATCTCCATTCCCCTTGTAGGAGCGAGGCTTGCCCTAATGCCGGTAAGTTAAGACGCAGAACCTGTGGGAGCGTGGCTTGCCCGCGAAGAACGATGACGCGTAGTACCTGAAAAACCGCGGTGCATTCTTCGCGGGCAAGCCTCGCTTCTACAGAGGGCGCGTTTTAGGCGGATTTAATCGCGGCGCGTCGCATCCGCGAGCGAGGTCGCTGAACGCAGCACCGATCCCAGTTCCACCTTGCTCTTCACACCCAGTTGCAGGTAGCAGTTGCGCAGATAGGTGCGGACTGTCGCAGGACTCAATTCAAGTATTTTGGCAATCTCCTTGTAGGAATGGCCGGCGGCGAACAGCATGGCTGCCGTCCGCTCGCGTGGCGCAAGCATCGCCCCGCGCGACTGGGCTTCGAGCGACAGGATGACGTGCTCGGCGTTTGGGCTCAGTGTCAGGGCGCAGCGGCCCAGGCGCATGACGCAAGGTGCCTTTTGCAGTTGCGCGATCACCTGCGCGGGAAGCGTTGAACCGTTCCAGCCGGGTAACTCACGTTCAATGGCTGCACACAGCGTTGCCCCCACGTACAGCAAGCTGCCGTCCATTCGCGCGACGCCAAAGTCCGACGCCCCGTTGCCCGTGTCAAAGCGGATCATGTCCTGCACCTGGAATCGCCACAGCTGCAACAGATGGTCGCAGAAGGCCGAAAACAGATCGGCCTCGCTGTCGTTGAAAGCCGAGGCCTCAAGGCCTCGGTAGAGACAGACGAAGAACATCAAACCGCTTTCGGGTAACTCGAAGGTTATGCACATCAGGTAGTAGAGGTCGTGGCGCCGAGCGAAAGCGTTCACTTCTTCATTGGGGTCGGTGAAGCCGCTGTCGCGCACGACCTCACCGGGTCGACTCATGGTGTCATGGGAGAATTTGTCGTTGCGCGCACACGTGTGCCACTCGGCGGCAAACGACTCGGGCAGATTGATTCGCCCATGCATCCAGTTTCTGGGCGAAACATCGACACCTGACCCGGACATCTCCCCCCACCAGGCCGAAGCGAAGGGCACCAGTTGGCTGAATGCCTGCAGACCGTCGGTGATGAACCGGGATGCACCGCGATCTCGGGCAAGACGCCCCAAGTGCAATACGCAAAGATTGAACGCTTGCAGCGTTGCCATCGACGCCCTGGCGCCGACCTCATCACCCTCCTCCATCGTTCTGATCCCGTTCGCTGCATGGCGTATTATTTTTTTGACCATGCCATAGGCGCAGCGATTGCGTCCAGCACCAGGCTCGCTCGCCACGGCGCTGACGGTGTTTTCAGACTTTGATTTCACTGGCCGGCGTAACATCGATCCGCGCCACGGAGCCGGTCAGATGAGCCAGATCCTTGTTGTGTTCGGCGATGATGTCTTCGGCGCTCATCGTGCCGTTGTCGATGGTGGAATGGGCGTCGGCCACCAGCACGACGTCGTAGCCCAATTGATGCGCCTGTCGAACGGTGGCGTTGATGCAGTAGTCGGTTTGCAGACCGCAGATGATCAGGCGGTCAGCGTCCAGTTCTTGCAGCCGTTCATGCAAGTGGGTCTGGTAGAACGAATCCGGGGTGGTTTTGCGCACGCGCAGGTCTTGGGGTGAAGTCTTCAGACCCTCGGCCAGTTGCCAGCCTTCGCTGCCGTATTGCAGCAGGTCGCCCTCTTCTTCGTGCTGGATCAGGATGACCGGGATGTCGGCGGCCCGGGCTTTGGTGCTGAGGTCGTTGATGGTGTCGATGACGCGCTTGATGTCGAAGCATTCATACTCGCCGGTGCACAGCGCGCGTTGGACATCGATGATCAGGAGTGCGGTGCTCATGGCTTCCTTCCTTAGATAGGTCGGTAAAACGATGGATTACAACTCCCTTTCTGTAGCAGCTGTCGAGCCTGCGAGGCTGCGTTCGAGCGCGAAGCGGTCGCGATTTCAGCGAATGCGGCTGCCTGACTGAACGCGGCTAGCCGATTTTACGACTGCTTCGCAGCCGAACGCAGCCTCGCGGGCTCGGCAGCTGCTACGGGGATCGGGGCCACCCGGGGAGTTCAGGTGGCCGGTGATCGCCTGTTTTAGTAACCGAGTGACAACCCGGTATTACGCCGTGGATCGTTCGCTCCATAGAAGCGGTTCTTGCCCACTGGCTTGCCTTCCAGTGAAGGCGCACCTACCAGAATAGCTGCGATATGGTTCGGGTCCTGCGGCCCGGCAAATTTGTGCCCCCAGCTTTCGAGCATCTTCTTGGTGTCCGGGCTGGTGGCGAAGTTCTCCAGGTTGGTTTCTTCCGGCAGCCATTGCTGGTGGAAACGCGGCGCATCCACCGCTTCCTGGATGTTCATGCCGTAGTCGATCACGTTGAGGATGGTCAGCAGGGTTGCAGTGATGATGCGACTGCCACCGGGAGTGCCGACAACCATGACGACTTTGCCGTCCTTGGTGACGATGGTCGGGCTCATGGACGACAGCGGTGCCTTGCCGGGGGCGATGGCGTTGGCTTCGCCCTGCACCAGCCCGTACATGTTCGGCACGCCGATTTTCGAGGTGAAGTCATCCATTTCATCGTTGAGGATGACCCCGGTTTTGCTCGCCATGACGCCGGCGCCGAACCAGTCGTTGAGGGTGTAGGTCACCGATACCGCGTTGCCCCATTTGTCGACGATCGAGTAATGGGTGGTATTGCTGCCTTCGTGGGGCGCTACGCCGGGTTTGATCTCGCGGGACACGCCGGCCTTCTGCGGGTCGATGACTTCGCGGATTTTGGTCGCGTAGTTTTTATCCAGCAGATGAGCGATCGGATTTTTCACGAAGTCCGGGTCGCCGAGGTAGCTGTTGCGGTCCACATACGCGTGGCGCATCGCTTCGATCTGGTAGTGCATCGCCTGAGCCGAGCGGAAGCCCAGGTCTTTCATCGGGTAGCCGTCGAGGATGTTCATGATCTCGCAGATCACCACGCCACCGGAGCTTGGCGGTGGCGCCGAGACCACATGATAGCCACGGTAATCGCACTCGATCGGCGCCAGTTCGCGGGTCTGGTACTTGTCGAGGTCGGCCTGGGTGATGATGCCCTTGTTGGCCTGACTGGAGGTGACGATGGCATCGGCCACCCAGCCTTTATAGAAACCGTCGGCGCCCTTCTCGGAAATTTCCCGCAGGGTTTTGCTCAAGTCTTTTTGTACCAGTTTCTGGCCAACCTGCATCGGCTCGCCATTGCTCAGGAAGATCGAGCCCGAGTCGCGCATGTCTTTCTTGAAGACGTCGGTGGCGTACTCCAGCAAGTCGACATCGCCCTGCTCCAGCACAAAACCGTCTTCGGCAAGCTTGATCGCGGGGGCGATCACTTCATTGCGGGGTTTGGTACCGTATTTCTTCAGGGCCAGTTCCATGCCCGAAACGGTGCCCGGCACGCCAACGGCAAGATGACCGCGGGTGCTCAGGTCCGGGATGACGTTGCCCGCTTTGTCGAGGTACATGTCGGGGGTCGCGGCCAGCGGGGCTTTTTCACGGAAGTCGAGGAAGGTCTTGCGCCCGTCCGCCAATTGAATCGTCATGAAACCGCCGCCACCCAGGTTGCCCGCCGCGGGGTACACCACCGCCAGCGCATAACCCACCGCAACGGCGGCATCGACGGCGTTGCCGCCATTCTTGAGCACATCGACGCCGACGTGGCTGGCCAGATGCTGGGCGGTGACGACCATGCCGTTTTCGGCCGCGACCGGGGCGACGGAGGCCGCATGGGCGGTCAGGCAACTCAGCGCCAATGCGGTTGCCACGAGCGATTTGGTAAAAGGTTCGAACTTCATGAGTCAGTCTCTTTTTGTTTTTAGGTTCTGTTCAAAAACAGAGGGAACGGTTCAAGAGCAGTAGGCAAGTATGGCTGGGATTGCGTATTGCGCCTCCCCGACGAGGCAGTATGCTGAGCCCCCTGTTCAGCACTTTTACGGAGTCCGCCGGCATGTCCTACACCTTCACCACCCTGGCGTCTCCGGTCGGCGAATTGAAACTGGTGGCGAAAGGTGCGCGACTGGCAGCCATCCTCTGGGAAAACGACAAACCGGGCCGGGTAAGGCTTGGGCCGATGACTGAAGCAGCGGACAACCCGATCCTGGTGCGCACCGCACAGCAACTGCAGGAATACTTCGCCGGCACGCGTAACCGTTTCGAGCTGGAACTGGATTTTGCCGGGACGGAATTTCAGCAGAAGGTGTGGCAGGCGCTACTGACGATTCCGTTTGGCGAGACTCGCAGCTACAGCGAGATTGCCCGGCAAATCGGCAATCCCAGTGCGGTTCGGGCGGTAGGTGCGGCTAATGGCAAGAATCCGATTTCGATTGTCGCGCCGTGTCATCGGGTGATCGGAGCGTCAGGGAAACTGACGGGGTTTGCCGGTGGGCTTGAGGCTAAGGAACGGCTACTGACACTGGAAGGGTACGAGTGCCACGGGGCTGGCAGGATGGATGATTTGTTTATCTAACGGACTCACACAAACTGCCTAAATCGCCGCCCGCAATTCCCGTGGCGACAGGCCATAGTGTGAACGAAAGCGCACTGCAAAACGTGAGGCCGAGGCATAACCGCTGGCACCGGCAATTTCACCGATGGGGCGAGAAGTGGTTTGCAACCATTGCAGCGCCGTAGCCAGTCGAACACTTTCCAGAATATTCCTGAAACTGTCCCCTTCTTTGGCCAGTTGGCGACGCAAAGTCGACTCGCCAAGGTTCAAGTGTTGTGCAACGTGCGCAACAGTCCAGTCTCTCTCCGGGCTGCCCATTACCAACTGCTGCACCCGTTCGCACAGTGGATCGTTGCGGTCCATCAGCAGCGGCCCGGCCTGGCCGCCGAGGCACAAACTGAGGAGAACCGCTTCCCCATAGTGGGTGCGTAATGCATCCGGCGCGTTCGCATTGATGGAGGCCAATAACTGATCCCATGCCTGTGTTGTATGCCTGTCCAGAGGGACACATAGATCTGTCTGCGGGGCACGGCGATGGCTCATGATCTGCTGGCCATATCGGCTGCTGAAATTACGCAGTGTCGAACCGGGAAAGGTCACCACATCGGCGATGTAGTGACCGTGAAGGCCGGGAAAATTTGAGATGCCCAGCTCGCGCCCGGCCGGCATCAGAATCAGATGTTGCGGCCCTGCACGCATCTGCCGGTCATCCCATTGCAGCAGTTTTTCTCCCTGCCGCACTCGACACAAGGCCGTAGCGAATATCGGCACCCGTTGCAATGTATGAGGCTGTCGCGCCCGTATGACACACGCATCGATAATATTTTCCCGGTGCTGTATGCCGAAACAAGGGCGCATCGTTCTTAACGTCCGTAAGTTGAAGTAATGGTCGCTTTGGCCAAGGCGTTGGCATTGAGCATATAGCCCACCAAGGCTCCGCTGGCCTGATTGTCGAGTGGCAGCTTATCGACTTTCAATGCCCATACGGTGAATTGATAGCGATGCGGCTTATCCCCTACAGGAGGGCAAGCCCCGCCAAACCCCGGTTGGCCATAATCGGTTCGCCCTTGTACTGCGCCAGCAGGCAGGTTCGAACCGACCCCTCTTGGCAAACTGCTGGTTGAAGCGGGTAAGTTGACCACCGTCCAATGCCACCAGCCGCTGCCGGTCGGCGCATCAGGATCGTAGACGGTGATCGCGTAACTTTTGGTGCCCGCCGGGGCGTTGTGCCAGGAAAGTTCGGGGGAAGTATTCCCCCCTTCGCAACCAAAGCCCTGGAACACCTCGCGACTGGTCAGCGGGCGGTTCTCGGCAATATCCTGGCTCGTCAGCGAGAAGTCGGCAGCGTGTCCCGTGAGGACGACCCCCATGCACAATGCCGATAGGATTATTCTGATGTTCATCGTGACCTCATCTGAGTGTTGGCGTGAGGCACGAGTTTAGAGAGAGCAAAGGCTGGTTACTGTGCCGAAATGCTCGACCATTGTGCCTGAACGCTCTTTCGCGTCAGGCGAGCCGGAACTGCAAAACCACCGCACCTGTTCAAACCGCTCCGAAGACATCCTTCATCGCTGCATACTGCAGCAGCATGATGGTCTTGGCATCGCAGATCTCCCCCCGATAGAACGCCGCCAGCGCGTCGTCGAACTTCCACTCCAGCACTTCCAGTTCTTCGGTTTCTTCCTCCAGCCCGCCGCCATCACTGACTTTCGAAGAGGCGTCGTACTCGGCGATGAAGAAATGCAGCTTTTCAGTCACCGAACCGGGGCTCATATAGGCCTCGAAAACCTTCTGCACATGGTGGACGCGATAGCCGGTTTCTTCTTCGGCTTCAGCGCGAATGCGCTCTTCAGGCGCAGCGCCTTCCAGAAGCCCCGCCGCCACTTCAATCAGCAAACCATCATGGCCGTTGACGAACACCGGCAGCCTGAACTGGCGGGTCAATACGACGGTTTTCTTCTCGCGATTGAACAGCAGAATCGCCGCGCCATTGCCCCGGTCATAGACCTCGCGAGTCTGACGCTGCCAGTCGCCGTTGTTGCGCAAGTAATCGAAGGTGATTTTTTTCAGCAGATACCAGTCGTGGGACAGCACCCGGGACTCGATGATGTTGACCCGCTCGGCTGTGTTCGACATGACAATCCATCCTTATGTTCGTCAGAAAGCGTCCATGGTAGGCGAAAACAGAAAAGCCCTGCGACTGCCGCAATGCTGTTCATTAAGAGAATCTTGAGCCAGAGAAACCTGTGGCGAGTGAGCTTGCTCCCGCTGGGCTGCGTAGCGGCCCCAAAAATCTGACAACCATTGCGATTTTTGTGAGCGCTACGCACTCAAGCGGGAGCAAGGTATCCGTCCGGTCAACACACCTTCCTGACCTTCAGCCAATCTGCTCGAACCGCCGCCTGGTCACGAACAGCCCCGCGCCCACCGGCACGGCAAGGACCGACATCAATCCCAAGTCAAAGCCCAGCAACTGGGTCTGGCTCACTGCAACGCAGCCGATTGCGCCTGCCACCACCAGCGTCACCCCTAGCCACTTGCGCAGCGGGTACGGCTTAAGAAACCGATCAAGTAGAAAGGCCAGCGCCACAACGATGACCGTCTGGGTAATTTCGGACATGTGCAGCCCCACTCAGGTCTTGATGATCAGGGATTCGGAAGAGCGCTGTGGGCCAATCCCACCATTGACCTGCGCCTGGATGCTGACGATTACGTCGCCAGCATGGTAGGTGGGCAGAGCGTCATTGACGTACGAGCGCACACCCGCCGTTACAACAGTACCTGCGGCGACACTGCCTGCAGGTCCGGCTAAACCGCCCACAGTACCGGCAGCGCCACCGAAGGCGGAGGCGGCAAGGTTGGCGACCTTGGTGCGTTGGACATTGAGGGCATCGCCCTGTTGCCGGGTCAGCGGCTTGGAGATGCCGATCATCATCACGCACGGCAGGCTCTTGGCCTGCATCTTGTCGTACACCTCGACGACCTTGCTGTTGACCTCATAGTGGGCGCTTTTCGCCTCGCCAAAATGCAGCTCGCGCAGGCGTCCGCGCTCGCTGTCGGTGAGGGTGATCTGCGAGACGTTGAAGACGATCCCGTGAGTGCCCATGTATTGGAAAGTCCCTTCGAACTTCATCGCACGCATCCCTTCGAGGCAAAGATGGCGATTCTCTACAAGGAGCGCATTGGATTCAAATCATTTCACCTTGCCGGCAAGGTGTGTTGGCTCCCTCGCCACAAGTTCTTACTGACTCAAGACTCTCTTGAGTGAACCGCATTGCGGCGCTTTCATCCTCAGGAAAGTTGCGCCTTGTATTCTTTCTGATACTCCCCGGCGAGGGTTTCTTTCTGTTGGTCGTCGAGTAACTTGCCGGCCATCTGAAAGAACTTCTGCTCCTCCTCTTTGAGGTGGTGATGGACCTTCTCCGAGAGTTTTTTCGCCGTTGCCAACCAGGACGGACTGGACATTTCGGTGGCATCCAGCGCTTCCATCATCTCGTCCATTTCGTGGTGTTCGGAGATAGCGTGGCGGCTAAGATCCACACCGTTGTCGAACTCCATCAGCGGCATGTAGAAATGGCGTTCTTCAGCGGTTGCGTGGGCCTGAAGCTCGGATTTGAGCCGTTTGTAAGCCTCGACCCGTTCCGGGGTGTCGCCACTGGTTTGAATCAGTGCATCGGCATAGCGGCGCTGACGGTCGTGACTTTCGCGCAAGGCTTCAAAAATGTTCACGGGCTGCCCTCAATGACTGCTTTCAACAACGATGCTGTTCACGCTAGACATTCCCGGAGCCCCGGGGGTTCCTTGGGCTTCGGGGGGATAGAACAATCGCCGCAACCGGGATAGGCTCCGTGTTCACTGCCATAAGGATGTGTTGCCTATGACTCTGCGAATCGAATTGTCGAAAAATGCCACTCCGGAGGAGCGCGAGGCGATCCTCACACCGCTGCGCGCCTACAACGCCTCAAAGGCCGGGGCCACGGTGTCGGAGCAGATTGCTTTGCTGGTACGCAATGACAGCGACGAGATTCTCGGCGGGCTTTATGGCCGAGTGTTTTACCAGTGGTTTTTCATTGAGTTGTTGTCGGTGCCGGAGCTGGCCCGGGGACAAGGGATGGGCTCGAAGCTGATGCAGATGGCCGAAGACCTGGCGCGGGAAAAGGAATGCGTGGGGATCTGGCTGGACACCTTCGACTTCCAGGCACCGGAGTTTTACAAGAAGCACGGTTACAGCGAGTTGGGGCACATTGCCGACTACCCGCCGGGCCACAAGCGCTTCTTTTTTCAGAAGCGTTTGGGCTGATTAAAACGCAAAACCTTGTGGGAGCGAGCTTGCTCGCGATAGCGGCGGATCAGTCGATATCAATGTCGAATGACAAACCGCCATCGCGAGCAAGCTCGCTCCCACAGGAACCGCATCTGCCCAACAACCGGTGCACGAAGTGCCTGCTTACAAACAGGTCGCCAACGCCGCCAAACGGCGCTTGGCGACAAAATCGTCATGCTGCGCGTAGTAGCTCAACGCTGTACCGGAGGCATCAGTGGTCACGTCCACAAAGGACTCGGCCGAACGGGTGTAGACCGTCGAGCCACCCTTCTTGCCCGGCTGCAAATACGCGCCCGCATCGACGCCAAATACCGCTTCGTCCTGCCACGCAAACTGCACGCACTGGGCGACGACTTTTTCCGGTTTGTCCGAGGTCAGGGTTTTGTACGGGGTTTTGGTGCGGGCGTCATTCATCGCCGATCCGGCGCAGCCCGCCAGCAAGGTTGCGGCCAGCGCCACCATCAGAATTCGCATTGCGTTCGCTCATCAAGAAAAAGCGGACTGTATCACCGCGGCGCGGCGTATCGTTCTGCTTTACTTCATTTATACCGCGACACCGCGCAACGATTCGCGCACCCTGTCGCGCCATTAACGCCGCATCGCCCATTTTTCCGGGCGCATTTTTCTGGAAAGGTCATGACACCCAACGCCGAATACTACAAACCGACCGCTGAATACGCCGACAAGCTGATCAGCCAGATCGGTCAGACGCCTTCCTGGATCGCCAAGCGAATTGGCGTCACCGACAAGCGGATTCGCTACATTCTCGATGGCGAAAGAACCGTCAAAGGCGAAACCACGCCGATCCAGATGACCTACCCCGAGCAGTTTGCTCTGGAGTGTCTGGCCGCGGCCGCCAAGGCGAGCAAAAAGCAGTCTTCTAAGGAGTGACCATGGCGGCAACCGAACAGCAACACGAGCAGGCGCTGAAAAAGTTTCTCGATGAGCGTCCTGAGCTGCGCATCGAACTGGACAACCTGAATCCACTGTTGGCCCAGGCCAAGGGTGTGACAGTGGCGCAGTACCGCGACGAGCGCTTGCATGAAGCGTTCGAAGCCGAGGCGGAGCGCCTCGGTTTTTTTGCCTGGGAGCTGACGCTGCAACTGACTGCCGCCACGCCTGAGGATTACCAGGCCCAACGCCTGGAGGTGCACAAGGAAGTCGCGGAGATGGCCGGCATGGACTGGCTGGAGTATTGCGAGTTATATGGGTTAACCAAATAATCATCGCTGCTCAAGGAAGTCCTCTTCAATGCTGCCTTCTCCTTCAGGCACCCGGGCCACGCCGGGGCATCTGCATACTCATAAATGGCGCGGACGCATCGGCCTGTCGCTGGTCGCCGGTTTGTCGGTACTCGCGGGCATGACCGATGCCATCGGCTTCATGGCCAGCGGCGACTTCGTGTCCTTCATGAGCGGCAACACCACCCGTCTGGCCGTGGCGATCAGCGATGGCGATCTCGGGCTGACCCTGCGCCTGGTAATCCTCGTGGCCACATTTGTCGCCGGCAACGCCTTGGGTATTGTCGTCAGCCGTTTCGGTGGCCGGCGGGCGTTGCCGTTGCTGCTGTGCATCGCCACCCTGCTCTGCGGCGCTGCAGCCTGGCCCTACGAAACGCAATTGCCGGCGCTGCTGGCGACGATCATCGCCATGGGCATGCTCAATGCCGCCGTGGAAGAAGTGAACGGCCTGCCGGTCGGCCTGACCTACGTCACCGGCGCGTTGTCGCGGTTTGGCCGTGGGCTGGGGCGGTGGATGCTTGGCGAGCGGCGCAATGGCTGGCGGGTGCAATTGATACCGTGGGCCGGGATGTTTGCCGGTGCGGTGCTTGGCGCGCTGCTGGAACATCATCTTGGGCTCAAGGCCCTGTTTGTCAGCGGGCTGCTGGCGGGGGTGCTGGGGTTGCTGTCGTTGAAGATACCGCGGCGTTGGCAGTTGGGTTATATGCCGCGCTGAATCTTGTATTGACTGTTCGGGCCTCATCGCGGGCAAGCACGCTCCCATAAGGACTTGTGTGATGCCAAAGATTGCAGCTTCGCTACATAACTTGTGGGAGCGGGCTTGCCCGCGATGACGGTCTACGAGTAAACGCCCTTCGCCGCCCCGCCGATAAAGCTTTATCATGGCCGCAGTTTTGCTGATCGAGTCCGTCATGAAGTTTGCCATTGCGCTGTTTTCCGCCGCCCATGCGCCCTCCTCGCGCCGGGCCTTGCTGTTCGCCCAGGCCGCGCTGGCTGGCGGGCATGAGATTGTCCGGCTGTTTTTCTATCAGGATGGCGTCTACAACGCATCCGGCAGCGTGGTCACGCCTCAGGATGAACAGGACTTACCCAAGCAATGGCGCAACTTTGTCACTGAGCATCAACTCGATGGCGTGGTCTGCATCGCCGCCGCCCTGCGCCGTGGGGTGTTGAACGAGGAAGAAGCCCAGCGCTATCAGCGTGAAGCGGTAGCAGTGGGCGCGCCATGGGAATTGTCCGGCCTCGGCCAGTTGCATGACGCGGTGCAGGACGCTGACCGCTTGATCTGTTTCGGAGGCGCGTGAAATGGCTAAATCCTTGCTGATTATCAGCCGTCAGGCACCGTGGTCCGGGCCGAATGCACGGGAAGCGTTGGACATCGTGCTGGCCGGCGGCGCCTTCGATCTGCCGATCGGCCTGCTGTTCCTCGATGACGGCGTGTTCCAGCTAGCCGCGAAACAGGACGCCAAGGCGTTGCAACAGAAAGACCTGAGCGCCAACCTGCAAGCCTTGCCGATGTTTGGTGTCGAAGACCTGTTCGTGTGCGGTGAAAGCGCTGCTGCCCGAGGTCTGGCCCCTAAAGGTCTGTCGCTTGAAGAAGCCCAGGTGCTGGACGCCCAGGAAATCACCGCCCTTATTGACCGTTACGACCAGGTGATCACCCTCTGATGTCGACTTTGCATGTGTTGTCTCATTCCCCTTTCGGCGACGATCGCCTGAGCAGTTGCCTGCGCGTGATCGGCGCGGACGATGCGTTGCTGCTGAGTGGCGATGCGGCTTATGCCTTGCAGCCAGGCACCGCACCATTCAGCACCCTGCATGCTCGCAGCCTGAAACTGTTCGTGCTGGCCGAAGATGCTCAAGCACGGGCTCTGGAAGTCCCGGATTGGGCCAAGGCCATCGATTACCCGGCCTTCGTCGAACTTTCGATTCACTACGACAAGGTCAACAGTTGGCTATGAAATCCCTGACGGTCGGCGCCCGCGCCATTGAACTGGACAAGGACGGTTTCCTGGTCGAACTGAGCGACTGGTCTGCCGAAGTCGCCGCCGCCCTCGCCGCCGCCGAAGACATCGAGTTGAGTCCGGAACACTGGGAGATCCTCGAACTGCTGCGCAGTTTCTACGACGAATTCCAGCTGTCCCCGGCGACTCGCCCGCTGATCAAGTACACCGCATTGAAACTCGGCCCCGACAAGGGCAACAGCCTGCACCTGAACCGACTGTTCAAAGGCACCCCTGCCAAACTCGCCGCGAAACTGGCGGGCCTGCCCAAACCGACGAATTGCTTATGACCGACTATCCAGCATTGACCCTCGAAACGCCTGCCGAGCACCCGTTCGCCCAGTTCGTGCGGATCCTTGGCAAAGGCAAACGCGGCGCCCGCGACCTGACCCGAGAGGAAGCCCGCGAGGCCATGGGCATGGTGTTCGACGACAAGGTCGAGGACACCCAGCTCGGCGCGTTCCTGATGCTATTGCGGCATAAGGAAGAAAGCGCCGAGGAAATGGCCGGGTTCACCGAAGCCTTGCGTGAACGCCTGAATCCACCGGCGCTGGCGGTCGATCTGGACTGGCCGACGTATGCCGGCAAGAAGCGTCACCTGCCGTGGTATCTGCTGGCGGCCAAGTGCCTGGCCCAGAACGGCGTGCGCATCTTCATGCATGGCGGCGGCGCGCACACGGCCGGTCGGCTGTACAGCGAACAACTGCTCGAAACGCTGAACATTCCACTGTGCCGCAACTGGCAGCAGGTCGGCACAGCGCTCGATCAGGGCGGCCTGGCGTTCATGCCATTGGTGGACTGGGCCCCGCAACTTCAGCGAATGATCGACCTGCGCAACACCTTGGGCCTGCGCTCGCCGATCCATTCCCTGGCGCGGATTCTTAATCCGTTGGGCGCTCGCTGCGGTCTGCAAAGCATTTTCCACCCCGGCTATCAGGCCGTGCATCGCGATGCCAGCGGTTTGCTGGGCGATACCGCCATCGTGATCAAGGGCGATGGCGGCGAGATTGAAATCAATCCGGATGCCGACAGTCACCTGTATGGCACCACCGGCGGCGAAAGCTGGGATGAAGAATGGCCACAGCTGTCGACCCAACGCCACGTCAAACCGGCGAGCCTGGATCCCGAGCATTTGAAAGCCGTGTGGCGTGGCGATGTGGTCGACAGCTACCCGCAAATGGCGTTGATCTCGACCATGGCCCTGGCGTTGCGCGGCCTCGGCCAGACCCGCGAGCAAGCGTTCGAAACCGCCCAGCAATACTGGGACGCCCGGGACCGATCGATTTAACCGATCATAAACGCCCAACCTTTGCGCTTTTTGTTCGAACCTATGCGCATAGACTCCTCTCCAACGCTTATCGCTTGAGGAGTTTTGAACATGGGTTTGTTAGTCGAAGGTCGCTGGCAGGATCAGTGGTACGAAAGCAGCAAGGACGGCACGTTCCAGCGTGAACAGGCACAACGTCGCAACTGGCTGACCGCCGACGGCAAGCCAGGCCCGACCGGTGTCGGTGGTTTTGCCGCCGACGCTGGTCGTTATCACCTCTACGTATCCCTCGCCTGCCCGTGGGCCCATCGCACGTTGATCCTGCGTAAGCTCAAAGGGTTGGAAAACCTGATCGATGTGTCGGTGGTCAGCTGGTTGATGCTGGAAAACGGCTGGACCTTTGACAAGAGCCTGGGCTCGACCGGCGACAAGCTTGATCACTTCAATTTCATGCACCAGCGCTACACCGCCGATACCGCTAACTACACCGGCCGCGTCACTGTGCCGGTGCTCTGGGACAAACAGACAAATCGCATCGTCAACAATGAGTCGGCGGAGATCATCCGCATGTTCAACAGCGCTTTTGATGAATTGACCGGCAACGACCTGGACTTCTACCCGGCGCCATTGCGGGCCGAGATCGATGCGCTGAACGAGCGGATTTATCCAGCGGTGAATAACGGCGTCTATCGCGCCGGGTTTGCTACGTCGCAGCAGGCTTATGAAGAAGCGTTCGACGAACTGTTTGGTGAGCTGGATCGGCTGGAGCAATTGCTGGGCGCGAATCGGTACCTGACGGGTGAATACCTGACGGAAGCGGATATTCGGCTGTTCACTACGATGATTCGCTTCGATGCGGTGTACTTCGGGCACTTCAAGTGCAACCTGCGACGGATTGCCGATTATCCGAATCTGTCGAACTGGCTACGGGAGATTTATCAGTGGCCGGGGATTGCGGAGACGGTGAGTTTTGAGCACATCAAGAATCACTACTACGGTAGCCACAAGACCATCAATCCGACCGGGATCGTGCCTAAAGGGCCTGCGCAGGATTTCACTGCGGCTCATGATCGGGCGCGGTTGAATGGGAAAGGGGTTTGGCGCAAGGCCGAGCTCTGATCTGAAGCAAGGGGCCTCATCGCGGGCAAGCCCGCTCCCACAGGTTATATGGTGAAGCTGCAATCTTTTGCATCACACAAATCCCTGTGGGAGCGGGCTTGCCCGCGATGGAGGCGACTCGGTCTCTAGACCTGCGCCTGAGCCCCCTCAAACCACGCCAATTTCTCGCGCAGTTGCACCACTTCCCCAACAATGACCAGCGTCGGCGCATGCACTTCATGCTCCGCCACCAGCCGTGGAAGGTCGGCCAGGGTGCCGGTAAACACCCGCTGATTGACCGTGGTGCCCTGCTGGATCAACGCCGCCGGGGTATCGGCCGCGCGACCGTGCTTGATCAACTGCTCGCAGATGATCGGCAGGCCCACCAACCCCATGTAAAACACCAGGGTTTGCGCCGGCGCGACCAGGTCGGCCCACGGCAAATCGGTGGAACCGTCCTTGAGATGCCCGGTGACGAACCGCACCGACTGCGCGTAATCACGGTGAGTCAGCGGAATCCCGGCATACGCCGCGCAACCGCTGGCTGCAGTAATGCCCGGCACCACCTGAAACGGAATGCCATGGGCCGCCAGCTCTTCGATCTCTTCACCGCCACGCCCGAAGATAAACGGATCGCCGCCCTTCAAACGCACCACGCGCTTGCCGGCCTTGGCCAGATCCACCAGATGCTGGTTGATCTGTTCCTGAGGCACGGCGTGATCGGCGCGACGCTTGCCAACGTAGACCCGCTCGGCATCGCGACGGCACAAATCCAGAATCGCCGGCGCCACCAGACGGTCATACAGCACCACGTCGGCTTGCTGCATCAGGCGCAAGGCGCGGAAGGTCAACAGGTCCGGGTCACCCGGCCCGGCGCCCACCAGATAAACCTCGCCGGTAGCGACAGGGGCTTCGCCATTGATTTTCGCCAGCATCAAGCGCTCGGCCTCAGCGCCCTGCCCGGCCAATTGCCGGTCGGCAATCGGGCCCTGGAATACATCCTCCCAGAACGCCCGGCGCTGCTGCACATCCGGAAACAGGCCTTTGACCTGAGTGCGGAAACGCGCTGCCAGACCGGCCAGTTGACCGTAGGTGGAAGGAATCCAGGTTTCCAGCTTGGCGCGAATCAACCGCGCCAGCACCGGCGCATCGCCGCCGCTGGACACCGCAATGATCAATGGGGAACGGTCGACGATCGCCGGGAAGATCACGCTACACAGGGCCGGCGCGTCCACCACGTTGACCGGCACGCAACGCCAATGGGCATCGGCGGAGACTTGCGCGTTCAGCGGTTCGTCGTCGGTGGCGGCGATAATCAGCCCGCAACCGTCCAGATCCGTTTCGGCGTAGCCACGCAACAGGCACTCGCCACCGCTGCCAACCACAAGCTCGCGCAGTTGCGGTTCGATTTCAGGTGCGACCACCCGCAGCAGCGCACCGGCTTCGGCCAGCAGGCGGGATTTGCGCAAGGCAATCTCCCCTCCGCCGACGACCAATACACGACTGCCGCGAAGGTTATGAAACAGCGGCAGATAGTCCATTTAGCCGATGACCTCAAGGCCACCCATGTACGGCTTGAGCACTTCAGGCACACGGATCGAACCGTCGGCCTGCTGGTAGTTCTCAAGCACCGCCACCAGGGTACGACCGACCGCCAGGCCGGAACCGTTCAGGGTGTGAACCAGCTCAGGCTTGCCGGTTTCCGGGTTGCGGAAACGCGCTTGCATGCGGCGGGCCTGGAAGTCGCCACAGTTGGAGCACGACGAAATTTCGCGGTATTTGTCCTGGCTCGGAATCCACACTTCCAGGTCGTAGGTCTTGACCGCGCTGAAGCCCATGTCGCCCGTGCACAGAGCCAGGGTGCGATACGGCAACTCCAGCAGTTGCAGGACTTTTTCGGCGTTGGCAGTCAGGCCTTCCAGCGCTTCCATCGAGGTCGATGGCTCAACGATCTGGACCATCTCGACCTTGTCGAACTGGTGCTGACGGATCATGCCGCGAGTGTCGCGACCCGATGCACCGGCCTCGCTGCGGAAGCACGGCGTGTGCGCCACGAACTTGATCGGCAGCAATTTCGAATCGACGATCTCGCCAGCAACGATGTTGGTCAGCGACACTTCAGCGGTCGGGATCAGGTACAGATCGGCTTCGCCTTCGCGGCTGATCTTGAACAGGTCTTCTTCGAACTTCGGCAACTGACCGGTGCCCTGCAACGCAGGCGCCTGCACCAGGTACGGGGTGTAAGCCTCTTCGTAACCGTGTTCGTTGATGTGCAGGTTGATCATGAACTGTGCCAGCGCACGGTGCAGACGGGCGATCGGGCCGCGCAGCAGGGCGAAACGGGCGCCGGACAACTTGGCGGCGGTTTCGAAGTCCAGCCAGCCGAACTTCTCGCCCAGGGCCACGTGGTCCTGAACCGGGAAATCGAAGGCTTTAGGCGTGCCCCAGCGGCGCACTTCAACGTTGCCTTCTTCGTCATCGCCGACCGGCACCGATTCGTGCGGCAGGTTTGGAATGCCCAGCAGGATCGAATCCAGCTCGGTCTGGATCGCGTCCAGCTCGACTTTACCGGCGCTCAACTCACCCGCCATGCGCTCGACGTCCGCCATCAACGGCGCGATGTCTTCGCCGCGCTGCTTGGCCTGACCGATGGACTTGGAGCGCGCGTTACGTTCAGCCTGCAGTGCCTCGGTACGGGTCTGGACGGTCTTGCGCTGTTCTTCCAGCGCTTCGATGCGCGCAACATCCAGCGTGTAGCCACGGGATGCCAGGCGGTCCGCTACGTCCTGAAGGTTGCTACGTAACAGTTTGGAATCGAGCATGTCGGTTTCTCGTTATCAAAGTTTGGTCAAGGACAGGCCAGCCCAGGTGGCGAGCAGCCCGCCGAATACGCTGATGGCCGCATAGCCCAGGGCCAGCGGCACTTGCCCGGTTTCCAGCAGGCGCACCGTATCCAGTGAAAAGGATGAAAAAGTCGTCAGCCCCCCGAGGAAGCCGATCATCAACCCGGCGCGCACCTCTATCGGTACTTCCGGGCGTGTCAAAAACAGACCGTATAGAACGCCGATCAGCAAACAGCCCACGATATTAACGGCCAGCGTCGCGGTATAGAAGTGCCGCGGCCAATTCGCGTTGATCCAGTTACCGGTGGCGAAGCGCAATAACGTACCGGCGACACCGCCGACAGAAACGGCAACGATCAATGGAATCACTATTTTCTCCGCTGCCGTGGGCTTAGACGATCAAGCTGCGCGAGGTGGTTAAGCTTTTCGCCGATCTTCAGCTCCAGGCCACGGGGCACTGGTTGATAAAACCGTTGCGGTTCGAGCTCGTCCGGGAAGTAGTCTTCGCCCGCAGCATAGGCATCTGGTTCATCGTGGGCATAACGGTACTCGTCACCATAGCCCAATTGCTTCATCAACTTCGTCGGCGCGTTGCGCAAGTGCAGCGGCACTTCGAGCGAACCGTGTTCGGTGGCGCTGCGCATCGCGGCTTTGAAGCCCATGTACACCGCATTGCTTTTCGGCGCGCAGGCCAGATAGGTAATTGCCTGGGCCACCGCCAATTCACCTTCAGGGCTGCCGAGGCGCTCCTGCACTTCCCACGCCGCCAGGCACAGGCTGAGAGCGCGAGGGTCGGCGTTGCCGATGTCTTCGCTGGCCATGCGCACCACGCGCCGGGCCAGGTACAGCGGGTCGCAACCGCCGTCGATCATCCGCGCAAACCAATACAGCGCGCCATCGGGATTGGAGCCGCGCACCGATTTATGCAGCGCGGAGATCTGGTCGAAGAAGGCTTCGCCGCCCTTGTCGAAGCGTCGACGGGTATCCCCGAGCAGACTTTGCAGCAGATCGACGCCGATTTCGCTGTTGTCTTCGGCCAGGTCCGAGGCGTTTTCCAGCAGATTGAGCAGACGCCGGCCATCGCCATCGGCGGCGGACAACAGCATCTGGAAACCCTCATCGCTGAGGGTCAGTTGCCGCTTGCCCAATCCACGCTCTTCAGTCAGCGCGCGATGCACCAGCTTGCGCAGGGCTGCTTCGTCGAGGCTTTTGAGCACATAGACGCGCGCCCGGGACAGGAGTGCGTTATTGAGTTCGAACGAGGGGTTTTCGGTGGTCGCGCCGATGAAAATCAGCGTGCCGTCTTCAACGTACGGCAGGAACGCATCCTGCTGGGACTTGTTGAAGCGATGCACTTCATCGACGAACAGGATCGTGCGTTTACCGTACTGCCCGGCCTGTTGCTTGGCGACTTCCACCGCCTGGCGGATTTCCTTTACGCCGGCCAGTACCGCCGAAACCGTTTCGAAGTGCGCATCGGAGACTTCCGCGAGCAGCCGCGCCAACGTGGTTTTACCCACCCCCGGCGGCCCCCAGAAAATCATCGAATGCAGGGCACCCTGCTCCAGCGCTTCGCGCAAAGGCTTGCCGCGAGCGAGCACGTGTTCCTGACCGACGTACTCGTCCAGATTGGTCGCACGCAAACGGGCGGCCAAGGGCTGAGCAATCGGGGCGCTGCGAAACAGGTCCATCACTACTTATGAAACCTCGGGTTATTACTTAACGCTGAAGTCTGGTGAATACCCTGTGGCGAGGGGGCTTGCCCCCGTTCGGCTGCGAAGCAGTCGTAAAACCATCGCATGCGGAGTAGTTGATACACCGCGATTGCAGTTTTGGGGCCGCTTCGCGACCCAACGGGGGCAAGCCCCCTCGCCACACAAGCCCGCTCCCACAGGTTATGCGTCTTACTCTTGAATCACGTCCGCCCCTTTAGGGATGTCGAACTTGAACTTGGACGCAGGAATCGGCTCATTGGCCTTCACGCCAGTAAACAGGATATTGGTGCGCTGACCGACGCTGTCAATCAGCTGCATGTCATTGACCAGACCGTTGCGGAACGACAGACGCAGGCTGTCGAACAGGGTGTCTTTGGTTTTCGGCTTCAGAGTGAAGTCGATCACGCCGCCGGCTTCCTTGGCGCTGATGTCGAAGCTCTGGCTGATCTTGGACACGTCACCGGACAACAGCAGCGCAGGAGTCTGGGTCAGGCGCTGGTCGAGGGTCTTGATGGTCACCTGCTCCAGATCCGGGTCCCACAGGGAAACCTTCTTGCCATCGGACACCATCAGCTGCTCTTGCGGCGCATCGGTGTGCCAGTAGAACAGGCCCGGGCGCTGCAAGGACATTTGACCGGCGGTTTCCTGCAACTGGGTGCCACTGCCATCGAGGGTCAGCTGGGAGAAACGCGCGGTCAGGGTCTGGGATTTTTCCAGCAGTTGAGTCAGGCGCGCCACGTCCTTGTCATCGGCGTGGGCCGAGAGCGTGGTCAAAGCCAGTACCGGCAGCAACAGCATGCGGATAAGACGCATGGGAGTCCTCATAAACATTCGTGGGAGTGCGGGCGGCGTCTCAAGACACCGCCCCTTTCAAAACCGGATCAGTCGCGCACCGGGCCAGGGGCCAGGACTTCACGCGAACCGTTGGTGTTCATGGACGTCACGACCCCAGCCATCTCCATGGCTTCGATCATGCGCGCCGCGCGGTTGTAGCCGATTTTCAGCTTGCGCTGAACCGCGGAGATGGACGCGCGACGGCTTTCCAGTACGAACTGCACCGCTTCGTCGTAGAGCGCATCGGTTTCAGCATCATCGTCACCGCCACCGCCGCCGTTTTCAAAGCCGCTACCGGGCTCTTCGACACCAGCAAGGATGTCATCGTTGTATTCCGGCGCGCCGCGCAGTTTCCAGGCTTCAACCACCCGGTGAACCTCGTCGTCGGACACGAACGCGCCGTGAACACGAATCGGCAGACTGGTGCCCGGTGGCATGTACAACATATCACCGTGGCCCAGCAGTTGTTCGGCGCCGCCCTGGTCGATGATGGTCCGCGAATCGATCTTGCTCGATACCTGGAACGCCATACGGGTCGGAATGTTCGCCTTGATCAGACCGGTGATCACGTCCACCGACGGACGCTGGGTCGCGAGGATCAAGTGGATACCGGCCGCACGGGCCTTCTGGGCGATACGGGCGATCAGCTCTTCAACCTTCTTGCCGACGATCATCATCATGTCGGCGAATTCGTCGACGACCACGACAATGGTCGGCAGTTTTTGCAGCAGTGGCGCTTCGTCGTGGATGCTTTCGCGCTTGTACAGCGGATCGCTCAACGGCTCGCCGGCGTCCTGGGCTTCCTTGACCTTGGCGTTAAAGCCCGACAGGTTACGCACGCCCATCTTCGCCATCAGCTTGTAGCGCCGTTCCATCTCGGCGACGCTCCAGCGCAAGGCGTTGGCGGCGTCCTTCATGTCAGTGACCACCGGGCACAGCAGGTGCGGAATGCCTTCGTAGATCGACAGTTCAAGCATTTTCGGGTCGATCATGATCAGTTTGGCGTCTTCCGGGCCAGACTTGAACAGAATCGACAGGATCATCGCGTTCACACCCACCGACTTACCGGAACCGGTCGTACCGGCCACCAGCAAGTGCGGCATTTTCGCCAGGTCGGTGATGACCGGCTTGCCGCCGATATCATGACCCAGGGCCAAGGTGACCGGGGACTTGAAGTTATCGTACTCGGGGGTCGACAAGACCTCGGAGAACCGCACGATCTGCCGGTCTTCGTTAGGGATCTCGATACCGACCGTGGTCTTGCCCGGAATCACTTCCACGACACGCACACTGGTCACGGCCAGGGAACGGGCCAGGTCTTTCGCCAGGTTGGAGATGCGGCTGACTTTGACGCCGGCTGCAGGCTGGATTTCGTAACGGGTAATTACCGGGCCCGGGTGAATCGAATCCACCGAGACTTCGACGCCGAATTCCTTAAGCTTGATTTCCAGCAAGTGGCCGACGGCCGCCAGGGATTCAGGCGAATAATTGAGTTGTTTCTTTTCCGCAGGGTCGAGAATCGAGATCGGCGGCAAGGTGCCTTCCACGGCGCTGTCGACGAACAACGGCGCCTGTTTCTCTTTTTCCACACGCTTGCTGGGCGCGGCAGGTTTGGGCGGAGCCGGGGCAATCACCGGCGGTACCTGTTTCTCGCGCTCGGACATGTGCTTGCTCAGGGCCTGCTCGCGCTCGATCAGGCGCTCCTTGACCTTGGCCTGCTCGCGCTTGTCGGTGACGGTCGGCGCGACCACGTCATGCACGCGATCGTCGACTTCACGCAGTTGGGCGACCAGTTGCTTGCGCTCCATACGGGCCACCCACCAGCGATTGGCCGCGCCCTGGAACAGTTCGAACAGATCAAGGGTGATCTTGCCGGTGACGTCCATCACCTTGAACCACGACAGGTCGGTGAACACTGTCAGGCCGAACAGGAACAGCGCGATGAACAACAACGTGCTGCCCTGGATGTTCAGCGCGTTCCGGGCCAGATCGCCGAGGCTTTCGCCCAAAGCGCCGCCCGCGCCAGCCGGCAGACCGGTCGCCGCATGGAAATGGATGTGGGCCAGCGCTGCACCCGACAGGACCAGAAATACCAGGCCGATCAGGCGCCAGGAGAACAACCAGCCGCTCCACTGCCACGGCTCGTGGCGCTGGCGGAAGATCTGATACGCCTTGATCGCCAGCAGCAACGGGAAAATGTAGGCGAAGTAACCCAGGACCATGAACAGGATGTCGGCGCTGTAAGAGCCGGCAGGCCCGCCGAAGTTCTGCACATCGTCGATCTTGCTGTTATGGCTCCAGCCAGGATCGTCTTTGCCGTAGGTCAACAAAGCCATCATCAGGAACAGGCACAAGGCGCCGATGGCGATCAATGCACCTTCCTTGAGCCGGTAGTGCAATTGCTGGCGCCAGAGCGGGACGACTGTTTTAGGTGCTGCGGTGGATTTCTTCAAAACGCTTCTTTTCCTGCGCCCATGGCGCGTCCATCTGTTGAATGACTATAAAAACTGCCCAATCCAGGCAGGTAAAAAAGTTAACAGGCGCAACTGGGACTACTTTTAACACTGCGCCCCGGTTTTTCGAAATACGGCACGCACCGCTTTTTTGATACAAACACTGTTACAAGCGAGCATTGTACGGGTTTGTTCACCCGATGCCATGCTTGAGACCCTTGGGTGCAGCATAGCCAACAGCACAGTACGCGCGGTCCAATTTGAGCATGCATTCTCTTTTGTGACAAAGGCTTATGAGGTGTTTTTATGACTGAAGCGAAGCATTCCCGCCTGATCATTCTGGGTTCCGGCCCTGCCGGTTACAGCGCAGCCGTTTATGCCGCTCGCGCCAACCTCAAACCCGTGGTCATCACCGGCATACAGGCAGGTGGCCAGCTGACCACCACCGTCGAAGTCGACAACTGGCCCGGCGACGTCGAAGGCCTGACCGGCCCGGTACTGATGGAACGCATGCAAAAACACGCCGAACGCTTCGACACAGAGATCGTTTACGACCACATCCATACGGCCAAGTTGCAACAGCACCCGTTCGAGCTCATCGGCGACAGCGGCACCTACACCTGCGATGCGCTGATTATCGCCACCGGCGCTTCGGCCCAATACCTGGGGCTGCCATCGGAAGAAGCCTTCGCCGGCAAAGGGGTTTCGGCCTGTGCCACTTGCGATGGCTTCTTTTACCGCAACCAGGTGGTCGCGGTGGTCGGCGGAGGTAACACGGCCGTTGAAGAAGCACTGTACCTGTCGAACATCGCCAAGGAAGTCCACCTGATTCACCGTCGCGACAAACTGCGCTCGGAGAAGATCCTCCAGGACAAACTCTTCGAAAAAGCCGCCAACGGCAATATCCGCCTGCACTGGAACCAGAATCTGGACGAAGTACTGGGCGATGCCAGCGGCGTGACCGGTGCCCGCCTGCGGCACAGCCATACGGGCGAAACCAATGAATTGCCGCTGGCCGGCGTATTCATCGCCATCGGCCACAAACCCAACACCGATCTGTTTCAGGGCCAGCTGAAAATGCGTGACGGCTACCTGTTGGTCAAGGGCGGCAGCGAAGGTGACGCCACCGCCACCGACATCGAAGGCGTGTTCGCCGCCGGTGATGTGGCCGATCATATTTACCGCCAGGCGGTGACGTCCGCCGGGGCCGGCTGCATGGCCGCGCTGGATGCCGAGAAGTATCTCGATGACATCCCCACCGTTTGACGGTTAACCTCCTACAAGGCGGGCTCAACGGCCCGCTACCGCCCTCCCCTTCTGCAAGCCCGGATGCCATGCTGACTTGGTTACAACGCAACACCCTGACCTTCCCGCCGCTGGAAAAAGCCATGCGCGACCCCAACGGGCTGCTGGCCGCGGGTGGCGATTTGTCCGCCGATCGTCTGATCCAGGCCTATCGTCACGGCTGCTTTCCGTGGTTTTCGGAGGGCCAGCCGATTCTCTGGTGGTCGCCGGATCCGCGCACGGTACTGTTTCCCGACGAACTGCATGTCTCCCGCAGCTTGAACAAACTGCTGCGCCAACAGCGCTATCAAGTGACCTTCGATCGGGATTTTGCCGCGGTCATCCGCGCCTGCGCCGCACCGCGCGAGTACGCTGACGGCACCTGGATCACCCAAGCGATGCAGGACGCCTATGTCGAACTGCACAGGCGTGGTTACGCCCACTCGGTGGAGGTCTGGGACGATGGCGTGCTGGTCGGCGGGCTCTACGGCCTGGCTATGGGGCAGTTGTTTTTTGGCGAGTCGATGTTCAGCCGCGCCGACAACGCCTCCAAATATGGCTTCGCCACACTGGTGCGACACCTGAAAGACTCAGGTTTTGTGCTGATCGACTGCCAGATGCCTACCGATCATCTGCACAGTTTGGGCGCCCGAGCGATTCCCCGCCGCGAATTTGCCGGCTACCTTGCGCGGCACCTGGATCAACCGGGCTGCTCCAACTGGGTTTGCTGAGCGACTTTTGCGCGCGTGGCTTACACTTAATGCGGGGAAACGAATTGAGAGCGCCCCCCTAATCAAAAGCTTATCCCGAGGGTTGATCATGACCGAGTTGGCGCGTTTGAAGTTCTATGCCACTCAGCCCCACTCTTGCAGTTATCTGCCCGAGGAGCAGGCCACCACGCTGTTCCTCGACCCTAGCCAGCCCATGGATGTGCATGTCTATGCAGATCTGTCGGAAATGGGTTTTCGTCGCAGTGGCGATCATCTCTACCGGCCCCATTGCCAGCATTGCAATGCGTGCGTACCGGCGCGCATTCCTGTGGCGCAATTTACCCCCAACCGTCAGCAGAAACGCATTGTCAAACGCAATGCCGACTTGCAGGTGCGTCCGGCCAGACCAAAGTTCAGCGAAGAGTATTTCGACCTCTATCAGCGCTACATCGAACAACGTCACGCCGATGGCGATATGTATCCGCCGAGCCGCGACCAGTTTTCGACCTTCCTGGTGCGTGACCTGCCGTTCTCCCGCTTCTACGAATTCCGTCTCGAAGGCCGACTGCTGGCAGTGGCCGTCACTGACTTGCTGCCCAACGGTCTGTCGGCTGTCTACACCTTCTACGAGCCCGGCGAGGAGCGTCGCAGCCTGGGGCGTTACGCGATTCTCTGGCAGATCGGCGAAGCCCGGCGCCTGGGGCTGGAAGCGGTCTATCTCGGCTACTGGATCAAAAACTGCAAAAAAATGAGCTACAAGACCCAATATCGCCCTATCGAACTGCTGATTAATCAGCGTTGGGTCATCCTGAGCTAGAACCCCTTGGCTTAAACCCCATTTTTCGGGCACAATGCACGCCGCTTTTGCCTGGCGCAGTTGCACCGGGCCATTCATTGGACACCGAGGGCTTTACTGCATGTCGAAAGAAGACAGCTTCGAAATGGAAGGCACTGTCGTCGACACCCTGCCCAACACCATGTTTCGTGTGGAGTTGGAAAATGGGCACGTCGTAACCGCGCATATCTCCGGCAAGATGCGCAAGAACTACATCCGTATTCTTACCGGCGACAAAGTGCGCGTCGAGCTGACGCCCTATGACTTGAGCAAAGGGCGCATCACCTACCGCGCTCGCTAATCAAGTCAATACAAAACGCCCGGCTATGCCGGGCGTTTTTGTTTGTGTGGAAATTAGCTGCCACATTTCGAACCGTTGCACAGATCCTGTGGGAGCGGGCTTGCCCGCGATAGCGGTGGGTCTGCTTGCCTGGATGCTGAATGTGCCGCCGCCTTCGCGGGCAAGCCCGCTCCCACAGGGTTTTGTGTTTATCGCTTGAAATCGACCAGACAGCAAAAAGGCGCCAATCGGCGCCTTTTTACTTTGTTGCGGTTTAACGTCAGGCCATTTCAGCCGTGGTCTCGAACTCGAAGGTCAGCTCGCCGTCCTTGATGTCGATGTGTACCACACCGCCATGTTCGGCCAGTTCGCCAAAGAGGATCTCTTCGGCCAGTGGACGCTTGATCTTGTCCTGGATCAAACGCGCCATTGGACGAGCGCCCATTGCCGAGTCGTAACCACCGGCCGCCAGCCAGCTGCGAGCAGCGTCGGTGACTTCCAGCAGCACACGCTTGTCTTCCAGCTGCGCCTGAAGTTCGGTGAGGAACTTGTCCACCACGCTTTTGATGACCTCATGACTGAGGCGACCAAACTGGATAATGGTGTCCAGACGGTTGCGGAATTCCGGCGTGAAGCTCTTCTTGATCACTTCCATCGCATCGGACGAGTGGTCCTGATAGGTGAAACCGATCGAAGCCCGCGCTGCAGTCTCGGCACCGGCGTTAGTCGTCATGATGACGATCACGTTACGGAAGTCCGCCTTGCGCCCGTTGTTATCGGTCAGCGTACCGTGGTCCATAACCTGCAACAGCAGGTTGAAGACTTCGGGATGCGCCTTCTCGATTTCATCGAGCAGCAGCACGCAATGAGGCTGCTTGGTGATGGCTTCGGTCAGCAGACCGCCCTGATCGAACCCGACATAGCCTGGAGGCGCACCGATCAGACGCGATACGGTGTGGCGCTCCATGTACTCGGACATGTCGAAGCGAACCAGCTCGACCCCCAACGCCTTGGCCAGTTGCCGCGCGGCCTCGGTTTTACCAACACCGGTCGGCCCTGCGAACAGGAACGAACCGACGGGCTTGTCAGGCGACTTGAGGCCGGCACGGGACAGTTTGATCGCGGTCGACAGCGAGTCGATCGCCGCATCCTGGCCAAATACCGTGAGTTTCAGGTCACGCTCAAGGTTACGCAGCAGCTCTTTGTCGGAACTGGTGACGTGCTTAGGCGGAATTCGCGCGATTTTCGCGACGATGTCCTCGACCTGAGCCACTTCGATGCGCTTCACGCGTTTCTCGATCGGTTGCAGACGCTGATAGGCGCCCGCCTCGTCGATAACGTCGATGGCCTTGTCCGGCATGTGCCGGTCATTGATGTAACGCGAGGCCAGTTCAGCAGCGGCGCGCAGGGCTTCATCGCTGTATTCGATGTTGTGGTGCGCTTCGAAACGCCCTTTCAGGCCACGCAGGATGCCAATGGTGTCTTCCACCGAAGGTTCCGACACATCGACCTTCTGGAAGCGCCGAGCCAGAGCACGGTCCTTCTCGAAGATCCCGCGGAATTCCTGGAACGTGGTCGAACCGATGCAGCGAATGTCGCCCGAAGACAGCAATGGCTTGAGCAGGTTCGAAGCATCCATGACGCCACCGGACGCAGCGCCCGCACCAATGATGGTGTGGATTTCGTCGATGAACAGGATCGCCTGCGGACGTTTTTTCAGCTCATTGAGCAGCGCCTTGAAGCGCTTCTCGAAATCGCCGCGGTATTTGGTCCCGGCCAGCAAAGCCCCCAGATCGAGGGAATACACCACGCTGTTGGCCAGCAGATCCGGCACCTGGTTGTCGACAATGCGCTTGGCCAGGCCTTCGGCAATCGCGGTTTTACCCACTCCCGCCTCGCCCACCAGCAGCGGATTGTTTTTGCGACGACGCGCGAGGATCTGCGCGACGCGCTCGACTTCCAGCTCACGGCCTACCAACGGATCGATACGACCCTGGCGCGCGAGTTCGTTGAGGTTGCTGGCATAAGCATCCAGAGGATTGCCTGAAGAGGAAGACTCACCGCCCTCGTCGTCCTGCATATCTTGTTCACCTTCAGAGTGATCGCCATGCCCCGGCACTTTGGAAATGCCATGGGCGATGTAGTTGACGACATCGATGCGCGCAACGCTCTGCTGTTTCAGCAGAAACACTGCCTGACTCTCTTGCTCACTGAAGATTGCGACCAGCACGTTAGCGCCAGTCACTTCGCGTTTGCCCGAGCTCTGTACGTGAAAGACAGCACGTTGCAGTACACGCTGGAAGCCCAGGGTTGGCTGGGTTTCACGATCCTCGTCATGAAGAGGGATCAATGGCGTGGTGGAGTCGATGAACTCCTGCAGGTCATGCTTGAGTTTGTCGAGGTTTGCGCCGCAGGCACGCAAAACGGTGGCGGCAGCCTCATTATCCAATAGGGCCAGCAGAAGGTGCTCGACGGTCATGAATTCATGACGCTTCGAACGAGCCTCCTTGAAGGCAAGATTGAGGGTGACTTCGAGCTCGCGGTTTAACATAGCTTCACCTCATACCCAAGTGGTCGGCGATTAACCGTCCTTCTCGATTTCACAGAGTAGCGGATGCTGGCTTTCCCTGGCGTACTGGTTGACCTGCATGGCCTTGGTCTCGGCGATGTCGCGGGTAAACACTCCACATACTGCCCGTCCTTCTGTGTGGACGGCCAGCATGACCTTGGTCGCCAGCTCGCGATTCAGGTTAAAAAACACCTCGAGCACTTCGACGACGAAATCCATCGGTGTGTAGTCATCGTTGAACAAAACCACCTTGTACATCGGTGGCGCCTGTAAAGCAGGCTTAGCCTCCTGAACAGCAATGCCTGCGGAATCGTCGTCGTGTAAATCAGGGCGATCCTGATTGAATGTTAGTCGAATCTGGCTGATTGCATGCATGGAAAGAAAGGTTCGTCAGTTGTGCAAATACAGTGGTGGGGGCGGTTATGAACGTTTTCAACTCCGACTGCCCGGTCACCTTGACTATCGGAAAATCGGTGTTACAACCAATAGAGCCCACAGTGGGTAAAAAAGGTCCGCGGAGTCAATCTTATTTGCAGATTAGACTGCGGATTAACTGGATGATACTCCAGTGATGGAGTCTGTTGCAGAGGGATATGGGTATGGCTGTCGGTAAGGTGAAATGGTTCAACAATGCCAAGGGGTTCGGTTTCATTAACACCGACGCCAGAGAAGGTCGTGACGAGGATGGCAAGGATATCGATTTCTTTGCCCACTATTCGGCTATTGAAATGGATGGATACAAAACCCTCAAGGCTGGGCAAATTGTTAGCTTTGAGATCATCCAGGGCCCCAAAGGGCTGCATGCAGTAAAGATCGCATCTGCCACCTCCCCGAACGAACAGAGCGCCACTGCCACCCGGCAAGAAACAGTGTCGAGCTGACGCAGCTCGTCATCCAGTCATAAAAAAACCGCCCGAAGGCGGTTTTTTTATCAGCTGGTTTACATGTGCGAGATCAGCGCATCACCAAACGCGGAAGAGGACAGCAGTTTCGCGCCCTCCATCAGACGTTCGAAGTCATAGGTCACGGTTTTCGCGGAGATCGCGCCGTTGGTGCCTTTGATGATCAGGTCGGCCGCTTCGGTCCAGCCCATGTGACGCAGCATCATTTCGGCGGACAGGATCAACGAACCCGGGTTGACCTGGTCCTTGCCGGCGTATTTCGGCGCAGTCCCGTGGGTCGCTTCGAACATGGCCACGGTGTCGGACAGGTTGGCACCCGGCGCGATACCGATACCACCCACTTCGGCCGCCAGGGCATCGGAGAGGTAGTCGCCATTGAGGTTCAGGGTCGCAATTACATCGTACTCGGCCGGGCGCAGCAGGATCTGCTGGAGCATGGCGTCGGCGATGGCGTCCTTGACGATGACGTTCTTGCCGGTTTTCGGGTTCTTGAACTGCATCCACGGACCGCCGTCGAGCAGGGTCGCGCCGAATTCTTCAGCGGCCACTTCGTAGGCCCATTCCTTGAAGGCACCTTCGGTGAACTTCATGATGTTGCCTTTGTGCACGATGGTCAGCGAGTCGCGGTCGTTGTCGACCACATACTGCAGAGCCTTGCGCGCCAGACGCTTGGTGCCTTCCAGGGAAACCGGCTTGACGCCGATACCGCAGTTTTCGTCGAAACGGATCTTGGTGACGCCCATTTCTTCTTTAAGGAACTTGATGACCTTGGTCGCTTCCGGCGAACCGGCTTTCCATTCGATACCGGCATAAATGTCTTCCGAGTTTTCACGGAAGATGGTCATGTCGACATCGCCTGGCTTCTTGACCGGGCTAGGTACGCCTTCGAACCAGCGCACCGGGCGCAGGCAGACATACAGGTCGAGTTGCTGACGCAGGGCCACGTTCAGCGAACGGATGCCGCCGCCGACCGGCGTGGTCAGAGGGCCCTTGATGGAAACCACGTAATCCTTGACCGCGTCCAGGGTTTCCTGAGGCAGCCAGGTGTCCTGATCGTAAACCTGAGTCGCTTTCTCCCCGGCGTAGACTTCCATCCAGGAAATTTTGCGCTCGCCGCCGTAAGCCTTCTTAACAGCAGCATCGACAACCTTGATCATGACCGGGCTGATATCAACGCCAATACCATCGCCTTCAATGAAGGGGATGATCGGGTTGTTAGGAACATTGAGAGAATGGTCCGCGTTGACGGTGATTTTGTCGCCGACGGCTGGAACCTGAATCTTCTTGTATCCCATGCTGTACTCCATTGTTTGGATTGAACATCTGGCTGCGTTCGAGCGTACCCCAGTTAAATCGGCGCGCAAACCCTATGTTCTGACCATCTGCCGCAAAGCTGCGCAGTTCGCGACGTACAAGCCTGAAAGCAAAGGGAAAAGCGCCAAACTCAAGCACGGCGAACGACTCTACGCCCCACACCGGCCTGCGACCTTTAGACCAATGGACGAAAAACGTTGCATATGAACCATCGGCAGATTGCCAGCTACCTATGTATAATGCCGCCGCTGACCACAGAGTCACGACGGCCGACCGCTCTATCACAAGACGTTGGGCCCGAATAAGCCGGATTGCTACCGCAGTCCACCCGCTTGACGCTCGACTGATGCACCCAACATCACCGCGAAGAAACCTCGACATTCGGCTCATGGATGACTTTGAACGAACGCGCTTACCCGGCGCCCCTCGAGTTTCTGCGCACGCTTTAGCAAAGAAGAGAGAGTTAATCCGAATATGCCCACCCGCTCGAAGATCATCTATACCTTCACCGACGAAGCCCCAGCCCTCGCCACCTATTCACTGTTGCCTATCGTAGAGGCTTTCACCGCCTCGGCTGATATCGCCGTTGAAACCCGCGATATCTCTCTTGCAGGGCGCATTCTGGCCAGCTTCCCCGAGCAATTGGGTGACAAAGCCGTAGCCGACCACCTCGCCGAACTGGGCGACCTGGCCGTTACGCCTGAAGCCAACATCATCAAGCTGCCGAACATCAGCGCTTCGGTTCCACAACTGCAGGCCGCGATCAAAGAGCTGCAAGCCCAAGGCTTCGCACTGCCGGACTACCCGGAAACCGTGACCAGCGATGCCGACAAGCTCGCCAAGTCGCGTTACGACAAGATCAAGGGCAGCGCCGTGAACCCGGTTCTGCGCGAAGGTAACTCTGATCGTCGCGCACCGCTGTCGGTCAAGAACTACGCGCGCAAGCACCCGCACAAAATGGGCGCATGGGCCAAAGACTCCAAGTCCCACGTCGCTCACATGAGCACCGGCGATTTCTACGGCAGCGAAAAAGCCGCCCTGATCGACGCCGCTGACGCCGTCAAAATCGAACTGATCGCTCAAGACGGCACCACCACCGTCCTGAAAGAAAAAACCACCGTGCAAGCCGGTGAGATCCTCGATTGCGCCGTTCTGAGCAAAAAAGCGCTGCGCAGCTTCATCGCGGCCGAGATCGAAGACGCCAAAGCCAAAGGCGTGCTGCTGTCGGTTCACCTGAAAGCCACCATGATGAAGGTCTCCGACCCGATCATGTTCGGCCAGATCGTTGCCGAGTTCTATAAAGACGCACTGGCCAAGCACGCTGACGTGCTGGCACAGATCGGCTTCAACCTGAACAACGGCATCGGCGACCTGTACGCTCGCATCAAAGCCCTACCGGCTGAGCAACAAGCGCAGATCGAAGCGGACATCCAGGCGGTCTACGCCGTTCGTCCATCGTTGGCCATGGTCAACTCCGACAAAGGCATCACCAACCTGCACGTGCCGAGCGACGTCATCGTCGACGCCTCGATGCCGGCGATGATCCGTGACTCCGGCAAAATGTGGGGCACTGACGGCCAGCTGCACGACACCAAGGCTGTGATCCCGGATCGCTGCTACGCCACCATCTACCAGGCGGTGATCGAAGACTGCAAGCTGCACGGCGCTTTCGATCCAACCACCATGGGCAGCGTGCCAAACGTTGGCCTGATGGCGAAGAAAGCCGAAGAGTACGGCTCGCACGACAAGACCTTCCAGATCAAGGCAAACGGCGTGGTTCGGGTTTCCGACGGCGCTGGCCGCACTCTGCTGGAACAGTCGGTTGAAGCCGGCGACATCTTCCGCATGTGCCAGACCAAAGACGCGCCGATCCAGGACTGGGTCAAACTGGCCGTCAACCGTGCCCGTGCAAGCGCAACTCCAGCCATTTTCTGGCTGGACCCAATGCGCGCCCACGATGGCGTAGTGATCGAGAAAGTTCAGGCATACCTGAAGGATCACGATACTTCCGGCCTGGACATCCGCATCATGTCGCCTGTCGACGCGATGAAGTTCACCCTGGAGCGCACCCGCGAAGGCAAGGACACCATTTCGGTGACCGGCAACGTATTGCGCGACTACCTGACCGACCTGTTCCCGATCATGGAGCTGGGCACCAGCGCCAAGATGCTGTCGATCGTTCCGCTGATGAACGGCGGTGGCCTGTTCGAAACCGGCGCTGGTGGTTCGGCACCGAAGCACGTTCAGCAACTGCTGGAAGAGAACTTCCTGCGCTGGGATTCCCTGGGCGAGTTCCTGGCCCTGGCCGCTTCCCTTGAGCACTTGGGTGTTACCTACAACAACCCTAAAGCACTGGTGCTGGCCAAGACCCTGGATCAGGCCACTGGCCAGTTCCTGGACAACAACAAGTCGCCATCGCGCAAAGTCGGCAACATCGACAACCGCGGCAGCCACTTCTACCTGGCGCTGTACTGGGCTCAAGCCCTGGCCGCCCAGACCGAAGACGCTGCACTGCAAGCGCAGTTCGGCGAACTGGCCAAAACCCTGACCGAGAACGAAGCGACCATCGTTGCCGAGCTCAACGCCGTTCAGGGCAAGCCAGTGGACATCGGCGGTTACTACCACGCCAATGCCGAGCTGATCAGCAAGGCCATGCGCCCGAGCAACACCTTCAACGCCGCGATCGCTGCGCTGGTTTAAGGTTGTAAGGATGCAAAGAAGCCCCGGCCCAGTGCCGGGGTTTCTGTTTCTGGCGTTCACACATATCTATCTGCCGAAACAAAACCCTGTGGGAGCTGGCTTGCCTGCGATGGCGGTTTATCATTCAACATTGCTTTCGACTGACCCACCGCCATCGCAGGCAAGCCAGCTCCCACAGGATCGGACTTCAACATTCAAAACGAGGAAGCTTCATGGATTGGCTACCCCACATCACCGTCGCCACCATCGTCGAAGACAATGGTCGCTTTCTGATGGTCGAAGAACTCAAGCACGGAAAAACGGTGCTCAACCAACCGGCCGGCCATCTGGACCCGGACGAAACCCTGATCGACGCCGCCGTGCGCGAAACCCTCGAGGAAACCGGCTGGGACGTCGAGCCGACGGGCGTGGTGGGCATTTATCTCTACACCGCCCCGAGCAACGGCGTGACTTACCAGCGGGTCTGCTTCACCGCAAAACCGCTCAAACACCACCCGGATTATCAGCTGGATGACGGTATCGTCGGCGCAAAATGGCTGACGCGTGACGAACTGCTGCAACTGCGCGCAAACTGGCGCAGTGAGCTGATCATCCGCTGTATCGATGATTATCTGGACGGCAAACACTTCAGCCTCGAGCTGATCCGCCCTTCTCTTTAGCCTTGCGGGCTCCAGCCTGCTAGAATCGCGTCCTTTTTCAAGACACTCATTGAATCCCTATGCGTGATCCAGCCCCTTCTGACACACAAAAGAAGCGCGTCATTGTCGGTATGTCCGGCGGCGTGGACTCTTCCGTTTCCGCTCTCCTGCTGATCGAGCAGGGCTATGAGGTGGAAGGCCTGTTCATGAAGAACTGGGAAGAAGACGATGGAACGGAATACTGCACCGCCATGGATGACCTGGCGGATGCTCAGGCCGTGTGCGACAAGATTGGCATCAAGCTGCACACCGCCAACTTCGCCGCCGAGTACTGGGACAACGTGTTCGAACACTTCCTGGCCGAATACAAGGCCGGTCGCACGCCGAACCCGGACATCCTCTGCAACCGCGAAATCAAGTTCAAGGCGTTCCTCGACTACGCCATGATGCTCGGCGCCGACCTGATCGCCACCGGCCACTACGTGCGCCGCCGCGACATCGATGGCCGCACCGAACTGCTCAAGGGCCTGGACCCGAACAAGGACCAGAGCTACTTCCTGCACGCCGTCGGCGGTGAACAGATCGCCAAGACTCTGTTCCCGGTCGGCGAGCTGGAAAAACCCGAAGTGCGCGCGATTGCCGAGAAACACGACCTGGCCACCGCAAAGAAAAAGGATTCCACAGGAATCTGCTTTATCGGCGAACGCCGCTTCAGCGACTTCCTCAAGCAGTACCTGCCGGCCCAGCCAGGCGAGATCAAGACCACCGAAGGCGAAGTCATCGGCCGTCACCACGGCTTGATGTATCACACCATTGGCCAGCGTCAGGGCCTGGGCATCGGCGGCTTGAAAGACGCCGGTGACGAGCCGTGGTACGTGCTGATCAAGGACCTGGAACACAACGAGCTGATCGTTGGCCAGGGCAATGATCACCCTTATCTGTTCTCCCGCGCCCTGCTCGCCTCGGACATCTATTGGGTCAACCCGATCGATTTGACCGAGCCGCGCAAGCTGACCGCCAAAGTGCGTTATCGCCAAAGCGACCAACCTTGCACGCTGGAAAAGACCGCCACCGGCTACCGCGCGACCTTCGATGACCCGCAACGCGCGGTCACCCCAGGCCAATCCGTGGTGTTCTACGACGGTGAAATCTGCCTCGGCGGCGGCGTGATCGAAGTGGCCGAACCCTGGACCAGCAAGGGTCAGCGCTCATGAACCCGACTCAGGAGCAACTGACGGCCCTGGGCGGCGTGTTTCTCGCCGCCGTACTGGTCGACAAGATCGCCAAGAGCGGCCAGACCAACGAAGCCGGCCTGACCTGCATGCTCGGCAGCCTGCTGATTCGCGACCCCAAGGACACGCTGGAAGTCTATGGCGGTGACGACATCAACTTGCGTGAAGGCTACCGCGCGTTAATCGGTGCCCTGGAGCGCGACCCCAGCACCCTTCAGCGCGAACCGCTGCGCTATGCCCTGTCAATGCTGGGGCTGGAGCGTCAATTGGCCAAGCGCGAAGACATGCTGGAAGTGATCGGCAAGCGTTTGCCACAGATCCAGTCGCAGGTCGAACACTTCGGCCCGGCTCATGAAAACGTAATCGCCGCCTGCGGTGCGCTGTATCAGGACACCCTGAGCACCCTGCGCCAACGGATTCAGGTGCATGGCGACATGCGCAACCTGCAACAACCGAGCAATGCTTCGAAAATTCGCGCGCTGCTGCTGGCCGGGATCCGTTCAGCACGCCTGTGGCGGCAGTTGGGCGGTCATCGCTGGCAGTTGGTGATCAGCCGGCGCAAGTTGCTTAAAGAGCTTTACCCGCTGATGCGCAGCAGCTGAACCGCGCCTGCAATACCGCTTTGTAGTCAGTAACGCGTAATACGCCGGTCAGTTGGCAACGGACCGGCGGATTTTTTCATGTATGATACGCGCCCCATTTCGTTGCCCGACTGTCCGAGAACACCCCATGCAGCTCTCTTCGCTCACTGCGGTTTCCCCTGTTGACGGCCGCTACGCCGGCAAAACCCAGGCCCTGCGCCCAATTTTCAGCGAATACGGTCTGATCCGTGCTCGCGTTCTGGTTGAAGTGCGTTGGCTCCAGCGCCTGGCCGCTCACCCTGCCATTAGCGAAGTGCCGGCGTTCTCCGCCGAAGCCAACGCTGTGTTGAACACCCTGGCGGAAAACTTCTCTCTGGAGCACGCCGAGCGTGTCAAAGAGATCGAGCGCACCACCAACCACGACGTCAAAGCCATTGAGTACCTGCTCAAAGAGCAAGCGGCCAAGCTGCCAGAACTGGCTGCCGTCAGCGAATTCATCCACTTTGCCTGCACCAGCGAGGACATCAACAACCTGTCCCACGCCTTGATGCTGCGCGAAGGCCGTGATGATGTGATGCTGCCGCTGATGCGCCAGACTAGCGACGCCATCCGCGAGCTGGCCATCCGTTTCGCTGACGTGCCGATGCTGTCGCGTACCCACGGTCAACCGGCCTCGCCGACCACCCTGGGCAAAGAGCTGGCGAACGTGGTTTACCGTCTGGAGCGTCAGATCGCTCAAGTCGCCGCCGTTCCGCTGCTGGGCAAAATCAACGGCGCTGTCGGCAACTACAACGCTCACCTGTCGGCCTACCCTGAGATCGACTGGGAAGCCAACGCCCGCGCCTTCATCGAAGACGAGCTGGGCCTGGGCTTCAACCCGTACACCACGCAGATCGAACCGCACGACTACATCGCCGAGCTGTTCGACGCGATCGCGCGCTTCAACACCATCCTGATCGACTTCGACCGCGACATCTGGGGCTACATCTCCCTGGGTTATTTCAAACAGCGCACCATCGCCGGCGAAATCGGTTCGTCGACCATGCCGCACAAGGTCAACCCGATCGACTTCGAAAACTCCGAAGGCAACCTGGGTATCGCCAACGCACTGTTCCAGCACCTGGCGAGCAAGCTGCCGATCTCCCGCTGGCAGCGTGACCTGACCGACTCAACCGTACTGCGCAACCTCGGTGTCGGCTTCGCCCACAGCGTGATCGCGTACGAAGCCAGCCTCAAAGGCATCAGCAAACTGGAGCTCAACGCTCAGAAAATCGCTGCTGACCTGGACGCGTGCTGGGAAGTATTGGCCGAGCCAATCCAGACAGTGATGCGTCGCTACAACATCGAAAACCCGTACGAAAAACTGAAAGAGTTGACCCGTGGCAAGGGCATCAGCCCTGAAGCACTGCAAACTTTCATCGACGGCCTGGACATGCCAGCCGCCGCCAAGGCCGAGCTGAAATTGCTCACCCCGGCGAACTATATCGGTAACGCTGTAGAGCAAGCCAAACGCATCTGATCGACCGCTTTACCCGTTTGAGACGCCCGGCAGCGCCGGGCGTTTTTATTCCCGTCTGAAAAGTGCTTTTTTTCAATAGGTTACACATGAATCCTGACATTCCTCTTCAACTTCTGGGCGGCATCACGGCGCGCGAATTCCTGCGTGACTACTGGCAGAAAAAACCCCTGCTGATCCGTCAGGCGATCCCTGATTTCGAAAGCCCGATCGATCCCGACGAACTGGCCGGACTGGCGCTGGAAGAAGAAGTTGAATCGCGCCTGGTGATCGAGCACGGCGAGCGCCCATGGGAATTGCGCCGCGGCCCGTTCGCTGAAGACGAGTTCAGCAAACTGCCGGAGACCGAGTGGACCCTGCTGGTTCAAGCAGTCGACCAGTTCGTGCCAGAAGTCGGCGAACTGCTGGAGAACTTCCGCTTCCTGCCGAGCTGGCGCGTCGACGACGTGATGATCAGCTTCGCTGCTCCGGGTGGCAGCGTCGGCCCGCACTTCGATAACTACGATGTGTTCCTGCTGCAAGGTCACGGCAAGCGCAACTGGAAAATCGGCCAGATGTGCGATTCCGAGAGCAAGCTGCTGCCCCACGCAGACCTGCGCATCCTCGCCGACTTCGAAGCCACCGAAGAGTGGGTTCTGGAACCGGGCGACATGCTCTACCTGCCGCCGCGCCTGGCCCATTGCGGCGTGGCTGTCGATGACTGCATGACCTATTCGGTTGGTTTCCGCGCCCCGAGCGCCTCTGAAGTGCTGACTCACTTCACCGACTTCCTCAGCCAGTTCCTGACTGACGAAGAGCGCTACACCGACGCCGACGCTCTGCCGGCAGTCGATCCACACCAGATTCAGCACGACGCCCTTGATCGCCTGAAAGCTTTGCTGGCTGAGCACATGAGCGACGAGCGCCTGCTGCTGACCTGGTTCGGCCAGTTCATGACCGAGCCGCGCTACCCGGAGCTGGTGGCTGGCCCGGAAGAGATCGAAGAAGAAGACCTGCTCGCCAGCCTCGAGCAAGGCGCGATCCTGATCCGCAACCCGAGCGCGCGCATGGCCTGGTCTGAAGTCGATGACGATCTTCTGCTGTTCGCCAGCGGCCAGAGCCGTTACCTGCCGGGCAAACTGCGCGAGCTGCTGAAAATGATCTGCGCCGCCGACGCCCTGCATACCGACAACCTTGGTGAGTGGCTGAACGACGAAGACGGTCGCGGTCTGCTGTGCGAGCTGGTCAAGCAAGGCAGCCTGGGGTTTGCTGATGAATAAAATTCACGTACGTGTCGCAGACTGGCAAAAGGACAACGCTGAGATCCGGCGCATTCGTGAGACGGTGTTCATCGCCGAGCAATCCGTTCCGCCTGAGCTGGAATGGGATGCTGATGACGCAACGGCAGTCCACTTTCTGGCCTTTGAAGGCGACTTCCCGATCGGCACCGCTCGACTGCTGCCCGATGGTCACATCGGCCGGGTGTCGGTACTGAAGGACTGGCGCGGCTTGAAAGTCGGCGATGCGCTGATGCAAGCGGTGATCGGTGAAGCCGAGGAACGCGGGTTGAAGCAGCAGATGCTGAGCGCGCAAGTGCAGGCCACGGCGTTCTATGAGCGCTTGGGTTTCAGCATGGTCAGTGAGGAATTCCTGGAAGCCGGGATTCCGCATGTGGACATGGTGCGGCACTCCGCCTGAGACCTGTGGCGAGGGAGCTTGCTCCCGCTGGGTCGCGAAGCGGCCCCAAATTTTCAGGGCCGCTGCGCAGCCCAACGGGAGCAAGCTCCCTCGCCACAAATGCACATCAGGAACACCACAAAACGCCCCGCCATCCTCGGATGCCGGGGCGTTTTGCTGTCTACGATTCAACTTGCCCCACCGCGGGCCGACAAACTGGCAATATCAAGACTTTAAAGGCCGGAGATAACGGATATGTCCCTACGCACCCTGCTCACCACGCTGCTGCTGACCTGCAGTTTTTCGGTCATGGCCGCCACCGAGATCGTGCCCCTGAACTATCGCACCAGCGCCGACCTGCTACCGGTGGCGCAGAATTTCATCGGCAAGGACGGCCAGGTCAGCGCCTATGGCAATCAGCTGATTGTCAACGCAGAACAGCGCAAGATCGACGAACTTAAGGCCTTGATCGGCCAACTCGATGTGGCCGCCAAGCGCTTGCTGATCACCGTCGACACCAACGAAAACAACTTCCAGGGCGATCAGGGTTATTCGGTGAACGGTGCCAAGCCGAGCCAGACTCGCATCATCAACCGCAGCACCGACAGCCGCGACGGCGGTATCCAGCAGGTTCAGGCCAGCGAAGGCACACCGGCGCTGATCCAGGTCGGCCAGAGCGTGCCGCTCACCAGCACCCAGACCGACAGCTATGGCGACCTGCGCAGCCAGACCGAATACCGCAATGTCACCCAAGGTTTCTACGTCACCGCGAGCGTCACCGGCGACATCGTTCATCTGGCAATCAGTACCAACCGTGACCGGATGAGCCAGGAACGTCCCGATGTAGTGAACGTGCAAAGTACCGACACAACTGTCAGCGGTCGACTGGGCGAGTGGATCACCCTGGCCGGCGTAAATCGCCAGACTCAGGCCGACAAACAGGGTCTTACCCGCAGCTACTCGACTCAGGGCCGGGATGACATGACTCTGCGGGTGAAAGTCGATACGTTGGACTAAAGCACCAAAAACTGACTGATTAGTCGTATTAGACCAAAGATGTAGTGCTTGAAAAAAAGCACTACAAAACGTTTGACGAGCCAAAAAAGCAAAGGCATGATGGCCTCGCTCCCGCTAATCAGAGGCCCTGGCAAGGGCTTTCGAGTCGCTGTTCGCACCTACCCCGCGAGCCGATTCGTGTCTGTACCGCCCACAAGGTGTGTTTGACGAGGTTGCCGACTGGAACGAAGTTGTCCCGAGGGACGGAAGCGTAATAGGTAGCCCGGCTCCACACTGAAGTTCGCACCAAGGCCCACGACGCCCGAATGCGCTCGCCAGTTTCGCCCTTACCTGCTCACTTCCCCTCGAGCCCATCGTTCATCCCGTCGCCATCCCCGCCGAACCCGACTTGACCGCCTAAGCTTCTGGTCAGCGAGCAGCCTTTTACGCCCCTTTGAAATGCGTATTTGGCACGCAGGAATTGTCCACCCAGAACCACTTTCGATTAAAGACGCGACGAGGTTTATCCCCATGGCACTGACACGCGAACAGCAAATTGCAGCCCTCGAAAAAGATTGGGCTGAAAACCCGCGCTGGAAAGGCGTGACACGCAATTACTCCGCTGCTGACGTCGTCCGCCTGCGTGGCTCGGTTCAACCTGAGCACACCTTTGCAAAAATGGGCGCCGACAAGCTTTGGAACCTGGTAACCCAGGGTGCCAAGCCGTCCTTCCGTCCTGAGAAAGATTTCGTCAACTGCATGGGCGCCCTGACCGGTGGCCAGGCTGTGCAACAAGTCAAAGCCGGTATCCAGGCGATCTACCTGTCGGGCTGGCAAGTGGCTGCGGACAACAACTCCGCCGAATCGATGTACCCGGATCAGTCGCTGTACCCGGTGGATTCGGTTCCGACCGTGGTCAAGCGCATCAACAACTCGTTCCGTCGCGCTGACCAGATCCAGTGGAAAGCCGGCAAGAACCCGGGCGACGAAGGTTACATCGACTACTTCGCTCCGATCGTGGCTGACGCTGAAGCCGGTTTCGGTGGCGTACTGAACGCCTACGAGCTGATGAAGAGCATGATCGAAGCAGGCGCCGCCGGCGTTCACTTCGAAGACCAACTGGCTTCCGTGAAAAAATGCGGCCACATGGGCGGCAAGGTACTGGTTCCTACCCAGGAAGCAGTGCAGAAGCTGACCGCTGCTCGTCTGGCAGCTGACGTAGCCGGTACACCGACCATCATCCTGGCCCGTACCGACGCTAACGCAGCCGACTTGTTGACTTCCGATTGCGATCCGTACGACCAGCCATTCGTGACTGGCGAACGTACCCAGGAAGGCTTCTACAAAGTGCGCGCCGGTCTCGACCAGGCCATCGCTCGCGGCCTGGCCTATGCACCGTTCGCCGACCTGATCTGGTGCGAAACCGCCAAGCCGGATCTGGACGAGGCTCGTCGCTTCGCTGAAGCGATCAAAAAGGAATACCCGGACCAACTGCTGTCGTACAACTGCTCGCCTTCCTTCAACTGGAAGAAAAACCTGGACGATGCGACCATCGCCAAGTTCCAGCGCGAACTGTCCGCCATGGGTTACAAGCACCAGTTCATCACCCTGGCCGGCATTCACAACATGTGGCACAGCATGTTCAACCTGGCGCACGACTACGCCCGCAACGACATGACTGCCTACGTGAAGCTGCAAGAGCAAGAGTTCGCTGACGCTGCCAAGGGTTACACCTTCGTGGCTCACCAGCAGGAAGTGGGTACCGGCTACTTCGACGACATGACCACCGTGATTCAAGGTGGTACGTCCTCGGTGACTGCGCTGACCGGTTCGACCGAAGAAGAACAGTTCCACTGATCTGCTTCGCTTAAGCAAACGGCCCTTGCGGACCGAATAAAAAGCTAACCGCAAAGCCGCTCATCTGACGCCCCGACTGGTTCGGGGCGTTTTTTTGCCTGCGATTTTTCGATCACTGCAAAACCCTGTGGGAGCCGGGCTTGCCCGCGATGGCGACCTGTCAGTCAACATCTGCCGTGTCTGACACACTGCCATCGCGGGCAAGCCCGGCTCCCACAGGGAACGTGTTAACCCACAGAATTTTGCGAAACACATTGATCCAGAGCAGTTTCACGGCCCGGAAAATAAGGTAAAACGACCGAGCTCGCTACTTGCAGTAACACGCATATAAGACAACTTCCCAGCCACTCACCCGTTAAACAGTTTGAAAACTGCGTCAAATAATATTGATTATCATTTAGCGGCAAGTATGTTCGTTACATTCCCTACAAAACATATTTGACAAAACCCCCGCTAATGCCCGAGCGGCATGGGCTACAGGGCTTTGGAGGCACGCTATGTCCTTATTCTTGTAAATAATTTCGCTATCTGAATTTTACTTGCTCGGTGTTTAGCCATAAAATCACCGCGATTGATTGCTGCGACATATCGTCACTGCTTTGTTTCTTTTCAAGCTCAGAGACCTTTGCTCTCTGTTAAGGATTACCAGCATGCCCGAAGCGACCGGACTCATGGCCCACAACTGGGGCTTTGCCATTTTCCTTCTGGGTGTCGGCGGCCTTTGCGCCTTCATGCTCGGCGTATCCAGCCTCCTCGGGTCAAAAGCCTGGGGCCGCAGCAAAAACGAACCGTTCGAGTCCGGCATGCTACCTACCGGTGGCGCCCGCTTGCGGCTCTCAGCCAAATTCTATCTGGTCGCGATGCTCTTCGTGATCTTCGATATCGAAGCCCTTTTTCTCTTTGCCTGGTCTGTGTCCGTCCGCGAAAGCGGCTGGACCGGATTCGTCGAAGCTCTCGTTTTCATAGCAATTCTGTTGGCAGGTCTTGTCTACCTATTCCGAGTGGGCGCCCTTGACTGGGCTCCGGAAGCTCGTCGTAAGCGGCAAGCGAAGCTGAAACAATGAGGCTTTGGCAATGCAATACAATCTCACCAGGATCGACCCCGATGCTCCTAACGAGCAGTATCCGATTGGCAAACGGGAAACCGTTTCCGATCCGTTAGAAGATCAAGTCCACAAAAACATTTTCATGGGCAAGCTCGAAGACGTGCTCAACGGCACGATCAACTGGGGGCGCAAGAACTCCCTGTGGCCGTATAACTTCGGTCTTTCGTGCTGCTACGTGGAAATGACCACCGCCTTCACGGCGCCCCACGACATCGCGCGCTTTGGCGCCGAGGTTATCCGGGCATCGCCGCGCCAGGCGGATTTCATGGTTATCGCCGGTACCTGCTTCATCAAGATGGCGCCGATCATTCAGCGTCTCTACGAGCAAATGCTCGAGCCTAAATGGGTCATCTCCATGGGTTCGTGCGCCAACTCCGGTGGCATGTACGACATCTACTCCGTCGTTCAAGGGGTGGACAAGTTCCTGCCCGTGGACGTCTACGTGCCTGGCTGCCCACCCCGCCCTGAAGCTTTTCTGCAAGGCTTGATGCTGTTGCAGGAGTCGATTGGCCAGGAGCGTCGCCCACTTTCCTGGGTCGTTGGCGATCAAGGCGTTTACCGCGCCGAGATGCCTTCGCAAAAGGAACAGCGCCGCGAACAGCGTATTCAGGTAACCAACCTGCGCAGCCCCGACGAAGTCTGATCCAGATCTGTTCTTACAAAGAAACGAGAAACTGGCTTCATTCTTTACGTTGACCGAAAGCGATAAATAACCATGACTACAGGCAGTGCTCTGTACATCCCGCCTTATAAGGCAGACGACCAGGATGTGGTCGTCGAACTGAACAATCGTTTTGGCCCGGAGGCGTTCACCGCCCAGCCGACCCGCACCGGCATGCCGGTGCTTTGGGTTGCCCGCGCCAAACTCGTCGAAGTCCTGACCTTCCTGCGCAACCTGCCCAAGCCGTACGTCATGCTCTATGACCTGCACGGCGTGGACGAGCGTCTGCGCACCAAGCGTCAAGGGCTGCCAAGCGGCGCCGACTTCACTGTGTTCTATCACTTGATGTCGATCGAACGTAATAGTGACGTAATGATCAAGGTCGCCTTGTCCGAGAGCGACCTCAGCGTGCCGACCGTTACCGGTCTCTGGCCGAACGCCAACTGGTACGAGCGTGAAGTGTGGGACATGTACGGCATCAACTTTGCCGGTCACCCGCACCTGACCCGCATCATGATGCCGCCGACCTGGGAAGGTCACCCGCTGCGCAAGGACTTCCCGGCCCGCGCCACCGAGTTCGACCCGTTCAGCCTGACCCTGGCCAAGCAACAGCTTGAGGAAGAAGCCGCGCGCTTCAAGCCTGAAGATTGGGGCATGAAGCGTTCCGGGCCGAACGAGGACTACATGTTCCTCAACCTGGGCCCGAACCACCCTTCGGCGCACGGTGCATTCCGTATCATTCTGCAGCTGGACGGTGAAGAGATCGTCGACTGCGTGCCGGACGTCGGTTACCACCACCGTGGTGCCGAGAAGATGGCCGAGCGTCAGTCCTGGCACAGCTTCATTCCGTACACCGACCGTATCGACTACCTCGGCGGCGTGATGAACAACCTGCCGTACGTGCTCTCGGTCGAGAAGCTGGCCGGCATCAAGGTGCCCGAGAAGGTCGACGTCATCCGCATCATGATGGCCGAGTTCTTCCGGATCACCAGCCACCTGCTGTTCCTGGGGACTTACATCCAGGACGTCGGCGCCATGACCCCGGTGTTCTTCACCTTCACCGACCGCCAGAAGGCGTACACGGTGATCGAAGCCATCACCGGTTTCCGTCTGCACCCGGCCTGGTACCGCATCGGTGGCGTCGCTCACGACCTGCCGCGCGGCTGGGAAAAACTGGTCAAGGATTTCGTCGAGTGGATGCCAAAGCGTCTGGACGAATACCAGAAAGCCGCACTGGACAACAGCATCCTGCGTGGCCGGACCATCGGCGTCGCCGCCTACAACACCAAAGAAGCCCTGGAATGGGGCGTCACCGGTGCCGGCCTGCGTTCGACCGGTTGTGATTTCGACCTGCGTAAGGCTCGCCCTTACTCCGGCTACGAAAACTTCGAATTCGAAATCCCGCTGGCGGCCAATGGCGATGCCTACGACCGTTGCATCGTTCGCGTCGAAGAAATGCGCCAGAGCCTCAAGATCATCGAGCAGTGCATGCGCAACATGCCGGAAGGCCCGTACAAGGCGGATCACCCGCTGACCACGCCGCCACCAAAAGAGCGCACGCTGCAACACATCGAGACCCTGATCACGCACTTCCTGCAAGTTTCGTGGGGCCCGGTCATGCCGGCCAACGAATCCTTCCAGATGATCGAAGCGACCAAGGGCATCAACAGTTATTACCTGACGAGCGATGGCGGCACCATGAGCTACCGCACCCGGATTCGTACTCCAAGCTTCCCGCACCTGCAGCAGATCCCTTCGGTGATCAAAGGCAGCATGGTCGCGGACTTGATCGCGTACCTGGGTAGTATCGATTTCGTTATGGCCGACGTGGACCGCTAAGCATGAACAGCCCGCTTATCCAGACAGACCGTTTCGCCCTGAGCGAAACCGAGCGCTCGGCCATCGAGCATGAGCTGCATCACTACGAAGACCCGCGCGCGGCGTCGATCGAAGCCCTGAAGATCGTCCAGAAGGAACGTGGCTGGGTGCCTGACGGCGCGCTCTACGCCATCGGCGAGATCCTCGGCATCCCGGCCAGCGACGTTGAAGGGGTGGCGACGTTCTATAGCCAGATCTTCCGTCAACCCGTGGGTCGTCACATCATTCGCGTCTGCGACAGCATGGTCTGCTACATCGGCGGCCACGAGTCGGTGGTCAGCGAAATCCAGAGCAAGCTGGGCATCGGCCTGGGTCAGACCACCGCCGACGGTCGTTTCACCCTGCTGCCAGTCTGCTGCCTCGGCAACTGTGACAAGGCGCCGGCGCTGATGATCGACGACGACACGTTCGGTGATGTGCAGCCTGCCGGCGTTGCCAAATTGCTCGAGGGCTACGTATGACCCTGACCTCCTTCGGTCCAGCCAACCGCATCAAGCGTTCGGCCGAGACTCACCCGCTCACCTGGCGTCTGCGTGACGACGGCGAAGCCGTATGGCTCGACGAATACCAGGCCAAGAACGGTTACGCCGCTGCGCGCAAAGCCTTCGCCGACATGGCCCAGGACGACATCGTCCAGACCGTGAAAGACTCCGGCCTCAAGGGCCGCGGCGGTGCAGGCTTCCCCACGGGCGTGAAGTGGGGCCTGATGCCCAAGGACGAATCCATCAACATCCGCTACCTGCTGTGCAACGCGGATGAGATGGAGCCGAACACCTGGAAAGACCGCATGCTGATGGAGCAACTGCCCCATCTGCTGATCGAAGGCATGCTGATCAGTGCTCGCGCGCTGAAAACCTACCGTGGCTACATCTTCCTGCGTGGCGAATACACCACCGCCGCCAAGCACCTGAACCGTGCCGTGGAAGAAGCCAAGGCAGCGGGCCTTTTGGGTAAAAACATCCTGGGCAGCGGCTTCGATTTCGAGCTGTTCGTCCACACCGGTGCCGGGCGTTACATCTGCGGTGAAGAAACCGCACTGATCAACTCCCTCGAAGGCCGCCGCGCCAACCCGCGCTCCAAGCCGCCCTTCCCTGCCGCCGTGGGCGTGTGGGGCAAGCCGACTTGCGTGAACAACGTTGAAACCCTGTGCAACGTACCGGCGATCATTGCCGACGGCGTGGACTGGTACAAATCGTTGGCCCGCGAAGGCAGTGAAGACATGGGCACCAAGCTCATGGGCTTTTCCGGCAAGGTCAAGAACCCTGGCCTGTGGGAATTGCCGTTCGGCGTCACCGGTCGCGAGTTGTTCGAAGACTACGCCGGCGGCATGCGCGACGGTTACAAGCTCAAGTGCTGGCAGCCAGGCGGCGCCGGTACCGGTTTCCTGTTGCCGGAACACCTGGACGCACAAATGTACGCCGGCGGCATCGCCAAAGTGGGCACCCGTATGGGTACCGGCCTGGCCATGGCGGTGGACGACAGCGTCAACATGGTTTCCCTGTTGCGCAACATGGAAGAGTTCTTCTCCCGCGAATCCTGCGGCTTCTGCACCCCGTGCCGTGACGGTTTGCCGTGGAGCGTCAAGCTGCTGCGCGCGATCGAGAACGGTGAAGGGCAAGCCGGCGATATCGAGACCCTGCTGGGTCTGGTCGGTTTCCTCGGCCCGGGCAAGACCTTCTGTGCACACGCACCGGGTGCCGTGGAGCCGTTGGGCAGCGCCATCAAATACTTCCGCCATGAGTTCGAAGCCGGCATCGCGCCTACCAGCGCCGTCGTCCCGCCTCTGGCAAAGCCGATCGTAGTCGGCGCGTAAACGCTTAAAAAGGCGAAGGGTCCGTGCCCTTCGTCTTCTCGTGTGATGACGCCGTAAACGGCTGTGTTGATCCACGCGAATAACAAGATTCCATTAGCCACGCCCGCTGACACCGGGCCAACGAAGAACTTTGAACCATGGCCACTATCCACGTAGACGGCAAAGAGCTCGAAGTCGATGGGGCAGACAACCTGTTACAGGCGTGTCTGTCGCTAGGCCTCGATATCCCTTATTTCTGCTGGCACCCAGCCCTTGGCAGCGTTGGCGCTTGCCGCCAGTGCGCGGTCAAGCAGTACACCGACGAGAACGACAAGCGTGGTCGGATCGTCATGTCCTGCATGACCCCCGCCACCGACGGCAGCTGGATTTCCATCGACGACGAAGAAGCGAAAGTGTTTCGCGCCAGCGTCGTTGAATGGCTGATGACCAACCACCCTCACGACTGCCCGGTCTGTGAGGAAGGCGGTCACTGCCACCTGCAAGACATGACGGTGATGACCGGCCACAACGAGCGCCGCTATCGCTTCACCAAGCGTACTCACCAGAACCAGCAACTGGGGCCGTTCATTTCCCACGAAATGAACCGCTGCATCGCTTGCTATCGCTGCGTGCGCTTCTATAAAGACTACGCCGGCGGCACCGACCTCGGTGTGTTCGGTGCTCACGACAACGTGTACTTCGGTCGCGTTGAAGACGGCACCCTCGAAAGCGAGTTCTCCGGCAACCTCACCGAGGTCTGCCCGACCGGTGTGTTCACCGACAAGACTCACTCCGAGCGCTACAACCGTAAGTGGGACATGCAGTTCTCGCCGAGCATCTGCCATGGCTGCTCCAGCGGTTGCAACATTTCCCCGGGCGAGCGTTACGGCGAACTGCGTCGCATCGAAAACCGTTTCAACGGTTCGGTGAACCAGTACTTCCTGTGCGACCGTGGCCGTTTCGGCTATGGCTACGTCAACCGCGAAGACCGCCCGCGTCAGCCACTGCTGGCCAACGGCGCCAAGCTGAGCCTCGACGAAGCGCTGGATAACGCCGCTGACCTGCTGCGCGGTCGCAACATCGTCGGTATCGGTTCGCCACGCGCCAGCCTCGAAAGCAACTACGCGTTGCTTGAACTGGTTGGCGCCGAGCACTTCTACTCCGGCATCGAAGCCGCTGAACTTGAGCGCATTCGTCTGGTTGTACAGGTGCTCAAAGACAGCCCGCTGCCGATCCCGAACATGCGCGACATCGAAGATCACGATGCGATTTTCGTCCTCGGCGAAGACCTGACCCAGACTGCTGCGCGCATGGCTCTGGCCCTGCGTCAATCGGTCAAGGGCAAGGCCGAAGACATGGCCGACGCCATGCGCGTTCAGCCATGGCTCGATGCCGCGGTGAAGAACATCGGTCAGAACGCGCTGAACCCGCTGTTCATCGCCAGCCTGGCTGAAACCAAACTCGACGACGTGGCTGAAGAATGCGTCCACGCAGCTCCTGACGACCTGGCCCGCATCGGTTTCGCCGTGGCTCACGCCCTCGATGCCAGCGCGCCGGCCGTTGAAGGCCTGGACGCTGAAGCCCTCGAACTGGCTCAGCGCATCGCCAACGCCCTGCTCGCTGCCAAGCGTCCATTGATCATTGCCGGTACCTCGCTGGGTTCCAAGGCGCTGATCGAAGCCGCGGCGAACATCGCCAAGGCTCTGAAGCTGCGCGAGAAGAACGGTTCCATCAGCCTGATCGTGCCAGAGGCCAACAGCCTTGGCCTGGCCATGCTCGGTGGTGACTCGGTCGATGCAGCCCTGCAAGCGGTGATCGACGGCAAGGCCGACGCCATCGTCGTGTTGGAAAACGATCTGTACACCCGTACCGACAAAGCCAAGGTCGATACTGCCCTGAACGCCGCAAAAGTGGTGATCGTGGCGGACCATCAGAAGACCGCCACCAGCGATCGCGCGCACCTGGTTCTGCCAGCCGCCAGCTTCGCTGAAGGCGACGGTACGCTGGTCAGCCAGGAAGGCCGCGCCCAGCGTTTCTTCCAGGTCTTCGACCCGACTTACCTCGACGCGAGCATTCTGGTTCGCGAAGGCTGGCGCTGGCTGCATGCCCTGCGTTCGACCCTGCTGAACCAGCCGATCGACTGGACCCAACTGGACCACGTCACCGCTGCCGTTGCCGCGAGCAAACCGCAACTGGCGCGCATCGTCGATGCCGCACCGTCCGCTGCGTTCCGTATCAAAGGCCTGAAACTGGCTCGCGAACCGCTGCGTTACAGCGGCCGGACCGCCATGCGCGCCGACATCAGTGTGCATGAACCGCGTACTTCCCAGGACAACGACACCGCGTTCTCGTTCTCCATGGAAGGTTACTCGGGCTCGGTCGAACCGCGTCAGCAAGTACCATTCGCCTGGTCTCCGGGCTGGAACTCGCCGCAAGCCTGGAACAAGTTCCAGGACGAAGTCGGTGGTCACATCCGCGCTGGCGACCCGGGCACTCGCCTGATCGAAAGCACCGGTGATTCGCTGAACTGGTTCGCCAGTGTTCCGCGCGCGTTCAACCCGGCTCCGGGCACCTGGCAGGTCGTGCCGTTCTTCCACCTGTTCGGCAGCGAAGAGAACTCTTCCAAAGCCGCGCCGGTTCAAGAACGCATTCCAGCTGCATACCTGTCGCTGGCCAAGTCCGAAGCCGATCGCCTGGGCGTCAATGACGGTGCCCTGCTGAGCCTGAACGTGGCCGGCCAGACCCTGCGTCTGCCGCTGCGCATCAACGAAGAGCTGGGTGCCGGTCTGGTCGCATTGCCGGCCGGTATCGCTGGCATTCCGCCCGCGATCTTTGGCAAATCCGTTGACGGTCTGCAGGAGGCAGCGCTATGACCTTGTTCACTCCTGAAGTGATCGACGTAATTATCGCGGTCCTCAAGGCCATCGTGATTCTGCTCGCCGTGGTGGTGTGCGGCGCGCTGCTGAGCTGGGTCGAGCGTCGTCTGCTCGCCCTCTGGCAGGACCGTTACGGTCCGAACCGCGTCGGCCCGTTCGGCGCGTTCCAGATTGCCGCCGACATGATCAAGATGTTCTTCAAGGAAGACTGGACCCCGCCGTTCGCCGACAAAGTGATCTTCACGTTGGCACCGGTCGTGGCCATGAGCGCCTTGCTGATTGCCTTCGCGATCATCCCGATCACCCCGACCTGGGGCGTGGCGGACATCAACATCGGCATCCTGTTCTTCTTCGCCATGGCCGGTCTGTCGGTCTACGCAGTGCTGTTCGCCGGCTGGTCGAGTAACAACAAGTTCGCCCTGCTGGGCAGCTTGCGGGCCTCGGCACAAACCGTGTCGTACGAAGTGTTCATGGGCCTGTCGCTGATGGGCATCGTGATCCAGGTTGGCTCGTTCAACATGCGCGACATCGTTGAATACCAGGCGCAGAACCTGTGGTTCGTCATTCCGCAGATCTTCGGTTTCCTGACCTTCTTTATCGCTGGCGTCGCCGTGACTCACCGTCACCCGTTCGACCAGCCGGAAGCGGAGCAGGAACTGGCCGACGGTTACCACATTGAATACGCCGGCATGAAATGGGGCATGTTCTTCGTCGGTGAGTACATCGGCATCGTGTTGATTTCGGCGCTGCTGGTGACGTTGTTCTTCGGTGGCTGGCACGGTCCGTTCGGCATTCTGCCGCAGATCCCGTTCATCTGGTTTGCACTGAAAACCGCGTTCTTCATCATGTTCTTCATCCTGCTGCGCGCCTCGATTCCGCGCCCACGGTATGACCAAGTGATGGATTTCAGCTGGAAGTTCTGCCTGCCGCTGACCCTCGTCAACATGCTGGTGACCGCTGCGGTCGTGTTGCTCAACACGCCCGCCGTCGCGGCTCAGTGAGGATAGAGAATCATGAAGTACATTTTTGACATCGTGCATGGCTTCTTCACCCAGCTTCGCAGCCTGGTGATGATCTTCGGCCACGCCTTCCGCAAGCGCGACACGCTGCAGTACCCGGAAGAAGCCGTGTACCTGCCGCCGCGCTTCCGTGGACGTATCGTGCTGACCCGCGACCCCGACGGCGAAGAGCGTTGTGTAGCCTGCAACCTGTGCGCCGTGGCGTGCCCGGTCGGTTGCATCTCGCTGCAGAAAGCTGAAACCGACGACGGTCGCTGGTACCCGGAGTTTTTCCGTATCAACTTCTCGCGCTGCATTTTCTGCGGCCTCTGCGAGGAAGCCTGCCCGACCACCGCGATCCAGCTGACACCGGATTTCGAGATGGCCGAGTTCAAACGTCAGGACCTGGTGTACGAGAAAGAAGATCTGTTGATCTCCGGCCCCGGCAAAAACCCTGATTACAACTTCTATCGTGTTGCAGGTATGGCGATTGCCGGTAAGCCAAAAGGCTCCGCGCAGAATGAAGCCGAACCGATCAACGTGAAGAGCTTGCTGCCTTAAGGAAGAAAGATGGAATTCGCTTTCTATTTCGCATCGGGTATCGCTGTTGTGTCCACGCTTCGCGTGATCACCAACACCAACCCCGTGCACGCCCTGCTCTACCTGATCATTTCGCTGATCGCCGTGGCCATGACGTTCTTCGCCCTCGGCGCACCGTTTGCCGGTGTACTGGAAGTGATCGCCTACGCCGGCGCCATCATGGTGCTGTTCGTGTTCGTGGTGATGATGCTGAACCTGGGCCCCGCCTCGGTTCAGCAAGAGCGCGTCTGGCTCAAGCCCGGCATCTGGCTCGGCCCGGTCGCCCTCGGCACCCTGCTGCTGGTTGAACTGCTGTACGTGTTGTTCAGCGATGCCAGCGGTCAGGCCATCGGCCACACCACCGTAGACGCGAAGGCCGTGGGCATCAGCCTGTTCGGTCCTTACCTGCTGGTGGTCGAACTCGCCTCGATGCTGCTGCTCGCCGCAGCCGTCACGGCGTTCCACTTGGGCCGCAACGAAGCCAAGGAGCAATGACGATGCCTGCTATCCCTATGGAGCATGGTCTGGCGGTTGCCGGCATCCTGTTCTGCCTCGGTCTGGTCGGCCTGATGGTCCGGCGCAACATTCTTTTCGTGCTGATGAGCCTGGAGGTCATGATGAATGCCTCCGCGTTGGCGTTCATCGTTGCCGGTAGCCGTTGGGCGCAGCCGGATGGACAGATCATGTTCATTCTGGTGATCAGCCTGGCAGCCGCCGAGGCCAGTATTGGCCTGGCGATTCTGTTGCAGCTGTATCGCCGCTTCCACACTCTCGATATCGACGCTGCCAGCGAGATGCGCGGATGAACCTTCTCTATCTGACTTTCGTATTCCCTCTCATAGGTTTCCTGCTGCTGGCGTTCTCACGCGGTCGCTGGTCGGAAAACCTTTCGGCGCTGATCGGCGTCGGCTCCATTGGCCTGTCGGCAATCGTCACTGCTTACATAATCTGGCAGTTCAACGTTGCACCACCTGAAGGCGGTCACTACACCCACGTGTTGTGGCAGTGGATGGCGGTAGAAGGCTTCACGCCTAACTTCGCGCTGTACCTGGATGGTCTGTCCCTGACCATGCTCGGTGTGGTGGTCGGCGTCGGCTTCCTGATCCACCTGTTCGCGTCCTGGTACATGCGCGGTGAAGCCGGTTACTCGCGCTTCTTCGCCTACACCAACCTGTTTATCGCCAGCATGCTGTTCCTGGTCCTGGCCGATAACCTGCTGTTCGTGTACTTCGGCTGGGAAGGCGTGGGCCTGTGCTCGTACCTGTTGATCGGTTTCTACTACAGCAACCGCAACAACGGTAACGCGGCACTCAAAGCTTTCATCGTGACCCGCGTCGGCGACGTGTTCATGGCCATCGGCCTGTTCATCCTGTTCCAACAGTTGGGCACGCTGAACATTCAGGAGCTGCTGGTCAAGGCGCCTGAGCACTTCAAGGCCGGCGACTTCTGGATCGTTCTGGCGACCCTGATGCTGCTGGGCGGCGCTGTTGGTAAATCCGCGCAACTGCCGCTGCAAACCTGGCTGGCGGATGCGATGGCCGGCCCTACTCCGGTTTCGGCACTGATCCACGCCGCGACCATGGTGACCGCCGGTGTCTACCTGATCGCCCGTACCCACGGTCTGTTCGCCCTGGCGCCGGATATCCTGCACCTGGTGGGTGTTGTCGGTGGCGTGACGCTGGTGCTGGCAGGTTTTGCCGCATTGGTTCAGACCGACATCAAACGTATCCTCGCCTACTCGACCATGAGCCAGATCGGCTACATGTTCCTGGCCCTGGGCGTAGGTGCGTGGGACGGCGCGATCTTCCACCTGATGACCCACGCCTTCTTCAAGGCGCTGTTGTTCCTTGCGTCCGGTGCGGTGATCGTTGCCTGCCACCACGAGCAGAACATCTTCAAGATGGGCGGCCTGTGGAAGAAACTGCCATTGGCCTACGCCAGCTTCATCGTCGGCGGCGCGGCCCTGGCGGCCTTGCCTCTGGTGACCGCGGGCTTCTACTCCAAGGATGAAATCCTCTGGGAAGCGTTCGCCAGCGGTAACCAGGGTCTGCTTTATGCAGGTCTGGTTGGCGCCTTCATGACCTCGCTGTACACCTTCCGCCTGATCTTCATCGCGTTCCATGGTGAAGCGAAGACCGAAGCGCATGCCGGTCACGGCATTGCTCACTGGCTGCCACTGTCGGTGCTGATCGTACTGTCGACGTTCGTCGGCGCGATGATCGTTCCGCCGCTGCACGGTGTACTGCCGGAAAGCGTCGGCCATGCCGGCGGCGAAGCCAAGCACAGTCTGGAAATCGCCTCGGGCGCCATCGCCCTGGCCGGTATCCTGCTGGCTGCGCTGCTGTTCCTCGGCAAGCGTCGCTTCGTCACCGCCGTCGCCAACAGCGGCGTCGGCCGCTTCCTTTCGGCCTGGTGGTTCGCTGCCTGGGGCTTCGACTGGATCTACGACAAACTGTTCGTCAAGCCTTACCTTGCGATCAGCCATGTACTGCGCAAAGACCCGCTCGACCAGACCATCGGTCTGATCCCGCGTATGGCCAAAGGCGGTCACACCGCCCTGAGCCGCACCGAGACCGGTCAATTGCGTTGGTATGCCGCCTCGATGGCTGCTGGTGCCGTGCTGGTAATCGGCGCCGTCGTGCTGGTAGCGGTCTGATATGAACCTTGCGAACTTGCGAAAGGAAACGAGCCCGTCATGATTCTGCCTTGGCTAATCCTGATCCCCTTCATCGGCGGCCTGCTGTGCTGGATGGGTGAGCGCTTCGGCGCTACCCTCCCCCGCTGGATTGCGCTGATCACCATGTCCCTGCTGCTCTCCCTCGGCCTCTGGCTGTGGGCCAACGGTGACTATTCATTTGCTCCGGCGCCTGGCGCCGATCCGACCTGGGCGCTTGAGTTCAAGCACGTCTGGATCCAGCGCTTCGGCATCAACGTGCACCTGGCCCTCGACGGCCTGTCGCTGTTGATGATCATGCTGACCGGTCTGCTGGGTGTCCTCTCGGTACTCTGCTCGTGGAAAGAGATCCAGCGTCACGTGGGCTTCTTCCACCTGAACCTGATGTGGATCCTGGGCGGTGTCGTCGGCGTGTTCCTCGCCCTCGACCTGTTCATGTTCTTCTTCTTCTGGGAAATGATGCTGGTGCCGATGTACTTCCTCATCGCGCTCTGGGGTCACAGTTCTTCGGACGGCAAGAAAACCCGGATCTACGCGGCGACCAAGTTCTTCATCTTCACTCAGGCTTCCGGCCTGATCATGTTGGTGGCGATCCTGGGTCTGGTACTGGTCAACTTCAACGACACCGGCGTGATTACCTTCAACTACGCCGACCTGTTGAAGACCAAGATGTCGATGACCACCGAGTACATCCTGATGCTCGGCTTCTTCATCGCCTTCGCGGTCAAGCTGCCAGTAGTGCCGTTCCACTCCTGGTTGCCTGACGCTCACGCCCAGGCACCGACCGCGGGTTCCGTGGACCTGGCCGGTATCTTGTTGAAGACTGCTGCGTATGGCCTGCTGCGTTTCGCCCTGCCACTGTTCCCGAATGCCTCGGCCGAGTTCGCGCCGTTCGCGATGACCCTGGGTCTGATCGGGATTTTCTACGGTGCGTTCCTGGCCTTTGCGCAAACCGACATCAAGCGTCTGATCGCCTTCTCGTCCGTTTCCCACATGGGCTTCGTGCTGATCGGCATCTACTCCGGCAGCCAACTGGCGCTGCAGGGCGCAGTGATGCAGATGCTGGCGCACGGTCTGTCGGCCGCGGCACTCTTTATCCTCTCCGGTCAGCTGTACGAGCGTACCCACACCCGCGATATGCGTGAGATGGGTGGCCTGTGGTCGAAGATTGCCTACCTGCCGGCTCTCAGCCTGTTCTTCGCCGCCGCGTCCCTGGGCTTGCCGGCGACTGGTAACTTTGTCGGAGAGTTCCTGATCCTGATCGGCACCTTCGCCAGCGCCCCATGGATCACTGTGATTGCGACGTCCGGCCTGGTGTTCGGTTCGGTCTACTCGCTGATCATGGTCCACCGTGCCTTCTTCGGCCCGTCGAAATCGGACGCGGTGTTGCATGGCATGGACGGTCGCGAACTGATCATGGTGGTTGGACTTGCGGCGCTGCTGATCTACATCGGCGTGTACCCGCAGCCGTTCCTCGATACCTCTGCCGCGACGATGCATGGCGTGCAGCAGTGGCTCGGCACCGCCTTCACTCAACTCGCTTCGGCCCGGTAAGAGCGCTATGGAATTCACGACTCAACACTTTATCGCGCTTGCGCCGTTGTTGATCACCAGCGCCACGATCATCGTGGTGATGCTGGCTATCGCATGGCGCCGCAACCACTCACAGACCTTCCTGCTGTCGGTGGCAGGTCTGAACCTGGCTCTGCTGTCGATCCTGCCAGCCCTGAAAGTCGCGCCGCTGGCCGTGACGCCACTGCTGCAGATCGACACCTTCGCTTGCTTGTACATGGCGCTGATCCTGGTCGCCACCCTCGCTTGTGTCACCCTCGCCCACGCCTACCTCGGCGATGGCGGTTCGGGTTACCCGGGCAACCGTGAAGAACTTTACCTGCTGATCCTGATGGCCGCCGCCGGTGGCCTGGTACTGGTCAGCGCGCAGCACCTGGCCGGCTTGTTCGTCGGTCTGGAACTGCTCTCGGTACCGGTTTACGGTCTGGTGGCTTATGCCTTCTTCAACAAGCGCTCGCTGGAAGCCGGTATCAAGTACATGGTGCTGTCGGCTGCCGGTTCCGCGTTCCTGTTGTTCGGTATGGCCCTGCTCTACGCCGACGCTGGCAGCCTGAGCTTCAACGGCATCGGTCAGGCCCTGGCGGCCACCGGTCTGCCAAGCTCTCTGGCTCAATTGGGCCTGGGCATGATGCTGATCGGCCTGGCGTTCAAGTTGTCGCTGGTACCGTTCCACCTCTGGACCCCGGACGTTTACGAAGGTGCTCCGGCACCGGTGGCAGCGTTCCTGGCCACCGCGTCGAAAGTCGCGGTGTTCGCGGTGATGGTGCGTCTGTTCCAGATCTCGCCAGCGGCGAGCAGCGGTGTGCTGAGCGACGTGCTGACCATCATCGCCATCGCGTCGATCCTGTTCGGTAACCTGCTGGCACTGACCCAAAGCAACCTCAAGCGTCTGCTGGGTTACTCGTCCATCGCCCACTTCGGCTACCTGCTGATCGCCCTGGTGGCGAGCAAAGGCCTGGCCGTGGAAGCCATCGGCGTGTACCTGGTCACCTACGTGATCACCAGCCTCGGCGCGTTCGGTGTGATCACCCTGATGTCCTCGCCGTACAACGGCCGTGACGCGGACGCCCTGTATGAATACCGCGGCCTGTTCTGGCGCCGTCCGTACCTGACCGCCGTCCTGACCGTGATGATGCTGTCCCTGGCCGGTATCCCGCTGACCGCGGGCTTCATCGGCAAGTTCTACATCATCGCCACCGGTGTCGAATCGCACCAATGGTGGTTGGTTGGCTCCCTGGTACTGGGCAGCGCCATCGGCGTCTTCTACTACCTGCGCGTGATGGTCACCCTGTACCTGATGGAACCGAACCTGCGTCGCCACGATGCCCAACTGCACTGGGAACAACGTGCAGGCGGCGTGATGCTGCTGGCGATTGCCGTACTGGCATTCTTCCTCGGCCTGTATCCACAGCCGCTGCTGAACCTGGTTCAGCAATCGGGGTTGGCGGGTTGATCGCTTAAGCGTACTTGGCAGAAAACAGAAACGGCACCTTCGGGTGCCGTTTTTGCGTTTGGGGGATTTGTTACTGCTGCCCTCCCCTCGTTCTGCAATCCCCGAAAGCTCGCGCGGGATTGTCCGTTTCGTCCTACATCCAGCACTGCGCACTTGGCTCTATCTTGAATGACTGGCTGGATAGATAAATCAACGCGAGAAAGAACAATGAACCGTGACATCGTCGTTCCGTTGGCCGAAGCAAAAAACAATCTGTCCAAACTCGTTGATGACGCAGCCGCCGGGCAGATCATCACAATTGCCAAACATGGTCGGGCCCTTGCACGTCTGGTTCCGGTAGGCAAACCCAGCGGTCAGTGTATCGGTGCGATGAAAGGCAAACTGGTGCTTCCCGAAGACTTTGACGCCTCACTGCCAGACGACATGCTCGATGCTTTTGAAGGCGCTCAAGAATGAGGCTTCTGCTCGTTTGCTCTGGACGCCAACCGATGATCCCAAGCTAATCCGGCAAAGCCAGAAAGCTCATTGAGAGCGCTGCCGACACATCAGCGCAGCGACATGCCTGATACACGGATCTGGCTGTTTTGGTCTGATCGGGCAACACCACACCCACATGACGAAATTGTAATTCCCCCATCACCTTGGCGTTATCCGCAGCTTGCAACGATGTCACCCGGCGACCATGCCGGCGGGCCCTTGCCCGCCGAACAATAAAACCCACGCCGAAGCACGTTCCCGTTCTGCCGAACCCAAGGAGTGATTGATGGTTAACAATACAAAAATGTCGATAGCCGCTTTAGCGGTGGTTGTCGGCTCCGGGCCGTCCATGGTGCTGGCGGAAGATAAAGCCGAGGGGTTTATCGAGGGCAGCAGCCTGACGGTGCTCAACCGCAACTTCTACTTCAATCGTGATCACCGCAACGGCCAGTCCAGTCCCACCGGCAACGGTTATTCCGAAGCCTGGGCCCACGCGGTCATCAGCAAGTTCGAATCCGGTTTCACCCAAGGCACCGTCGGGGTCGGTGTTGATGCGTTTGCGATGATCGGCTTGAAGCTCGACACCGGTGACGGTCGCAACGGTGGCCGCAGTTCCTTTGATGTGCTGCCGGTCAACAGTGACGGCGAAGCGCGGGACGAATACACCAAGGTCGGTGGCGCCGCCAAAGTGCGCGCCTTCGATACGGTGGTGAAGGTCGGCGATGTGTTCCCCGCCAACCCGGTGGTTGCGGCGGGTGACTCCCGACTGTTGCCGGAAAGCTTCCGGGGTGTCACGGCCACCAACACCAGTATCGAAGGTCTGTCGGTACAGGGTGGTCGCCTGCATGCGATGAGCCAACCGGTGTCCAGCGACATGCGCGAGAACTTCGCGACCTTCTACGCAGGCCCGGTCAATTCGCCGTGGATCGGCTATTTCGGTGGCGACTACACGCTGAACAAAAACCTCAGTTTCAGCCTGTATTCCAGTCGCCTCAAGGACGCCTGGAATCAGTACTACGCCGGCACCGCATGGACTTATCCGCTGTCGGATGACCTGTCGCTGTTCGGTGGCCTGAACTATTACAAGGCGGTCGACGAAGGCAAACAACTGCTCGGCGAGTTCGACAACAACATCTGGAGCGGCCGCGTCGGCGTGAAACTCGGCGCCCATTCCGTCGCGCTGTCGCATCAGCGCAACAACGGCAATGACGACTTCGACTACCTGCGTCAGTCCGACTCGATCTTCCTCGACAACTCCATCCAATACAGCGACTTCAACTCGCCCAAGGAACGTTCGTGGATGGTGCGCTACGACCTCGACATGACGACCTACGGCGTTCCGGGGCTGTCGTTCATGACCCGTTACGGCCGTGGCACCGACGCCGACTATTCCAACGCCAACGCCGTGTACATGCGCCGCGATGCCAATGGCAACCCGCTGACCGACCAGAAGCGCTGGGAGCGAGACATCGAAGTCAAATACGTGGTGCAGAGCGGTTCGCTGAAAGACATGTCGCTGCGCCTGCGCCAGGCCAATACCCGCGCGACGGCGTTTGAATCGGATCTGGATGAAGTGCGGGTGATTGTCGAGTATCCGCTGGCGATTCTCTGACCTCACGGTTGATGCAAATTCACCTTTAGAAGCTCCTTGCTCCTTTGGTAAGAGGTGAATCTTTTGGCGTCCTTCGGGGCGCTTTTTTTATGCCCGGTCTTTAACACACCGCGAAAAACTGTGGGAGCGAGCCTGCTCGCGATGACGCCGGCACAGCCAACATCTTCATTGGCTGAACCACCGCTATCGCGAGCAGGCTCGCTCACACAGGGCTAGGCAGCCGGCTCGACGTTATCCAACGCCTGATTTACCGCCAGCTCCCCTAGCATCACCACTTGAGCAATGCCCAGCAAAGTCTTGCGATGGGTGCCTTCGAGCAGCGCAGCGAAGTCACCGAGCATGACCGTGGCCGAGGACAATGACTCGCTGGCATTGGCCAGCAGGGATTCAGTGTCGGCTTTGGAATTGGCGAAAAACATCTGGTTGGGGGTGTAGGGCGTGGCCATGACGTGGGCGGTAGGGTTCAGGTAGTAATCAAGCGCACGTTCGGCAGCTTCGTGGAGTTTTTTGGAATCGATGGAGGTGTAGGGGGACGTTGCGTCGGCTTCTGTTTCGGGAGGGTTGGGTGTTGGCTTTTTCATGATGTTTTTCTCTCTTTGATAGTTGCAGCTGGCCCATTCGATTTCCAAGCGAATGGGTGGCAGCTGTACGCAGGCTGGAAATCCGGGAGAGAGCAACCCGGCAGACACGAATGTCTCCCGCGCACAGCCGCCATAACAGAGTGCACACAATGAAGGCGCGCAAGCATACGTTATGAAAGGCACTTTTTGCTCTCTCAAGTCCTCGGGTTTCCAGGCCCGGTCGCTGAATTAGCAGCGACGAACACAGGCTAGAGACCGGACGTCCGACGGACAACCTGAAAACATTGTGGGAAGCTTCTGTATTTGCGCCACAGCCGTTAAACATCCCGAATTGAAATACACAATGCAGGTGGTGTGCCCTCACCCACCATTTCGGCGGCAATCGCCTGCCACGGTGTATTTGATGGTGTTGAGTTGGCCCTTCGAGTCTTCGTAGGTCATTGCGGTGGGGACTACAGCGCAGGCAACTTGCGGGCGCACGACACTCACCACTTTCACCACATCCAGCTTCATCCCGTATTCATAATCCTTGACCACTGGTGCCGGTTTGCCCTGGTTGGCCGCGTATTGCTCCATGGCTTGGGTGTTGGCGCTCAGCATCCTTTCGAACGTCCTGTCACCGCCACCTTCGGCGAGCACATTCAGGGATATCGCCATCACCCCGGCGAACGCAATCAGCTTGATCAACTTCATATTCTGTACCTTCAGCTCATAAAAAAAGCCCACCATCGGCATTCGATGACGGGCTTGTTCAAGTGCGACACACTTACAAGTCTTTGGTGTTGTCGTCCTTCTTTTCATTCACAACGACAGGATCACGCGCCTGTTCTTTGGTAACAAACTTTTCCACCGAGCGGTCATTGGCTGCCATCATTTTTTCAAAGGCTCTGTCGCCGCCACCTTCAGCCAAAACAACAGAAGACATCACCAACGCCGCCGCAAACGCACTCAGTTGTGCAAGTTTCATGTTTGATTCCTCGTTTAATTAACTAACGAGGTCAAGGTAACAATCCGAACCTTTCGTGGCGGTGGCGTGGAGATTACATATCCGTTATGTGGGAGGGGCAGTCTTAGGGGGTGGGAGTTACGTCCTCATCCCGTCGATGGGCTAGCTGATACAACGCAGGCAATATCAACAGCGTGAGAATGGTCGAGGATAGGATCCCGCCGATCACCACCGTCGCCAACGGACGTTGCACCTCCGCCCCTGTGCCGGTCGCCAGTGCCATCGGAATGAAGCCCAGGGACGCCACCAGCGCCGTCATCAACACCGGCCGCAGACGAGTCAGCGCGCCTTCGTTGATCGCATCACTGAGTGAACGCCCCTCCTCCCGCAAGTTGCGGATAAACGCAATCATCACCAACCCGTTAAGCACCGCCACCCCCGACAGCGCAATGAAACCGACGCCCGCCGAGATCGACAGCGGAATGTCCCGCAGCCACAACGCCATGACGCCGCCAGTCAACGCAAACGGAATCCCGGTGAATACCAGCAAACCGTCCTTGAGGTTGTTGAACATCATGAATAGCAGCCCGAACACCAGCAACAAAGCCACCGGCACCACAATCTGCAAGCGTTTGGCCGCCGACTGCAACTGCTCGAACTGCCCGCCCCAGCTGGTCCAGTAACCCGCAGGAACCTGAACATCGCGCTCGATCACCTCACCGGCCTCTTTAACGAAGGAGCCAATATCCCGCCCACGCACGTTGGCGCTGACGATCACCAGGCGCTTGCCGTTTTCGCGGCTGACCTGATTCGGCCCGAGAACCAGATTGAGGCTGGCGACTTCCTTCAACGCAATAAAACCAATCTGATCGGCCGCGCCATTGAGCGGTGCCGGCACCGGAATCAGCAACACCGACAGACCTTCGATGTCCTTGCGCATGGCATCGGACAAACGCACCACCATGTCGAAACGCCGATCGCCTTCATACAGTGTCCCGGCTTTGCGCCCGCCGACCGCCACCGCAATGGTGTCTTGCACATCACCCACGTTGAGCCCGTAACGCGCAGCCTTGTCGCGGTCGATGTTGATGGTCAGCACCGGCAACCCGGTGGTTTGCTCGACCTTGACCTCGGACGCGCCGTTGACCTTCTGCAGGGTGGTGGCGATCTTCGCCGCCGTGGCGTTGAGCACGTCCATCTCATCGCCGAACACCTTGACCGCCACATCACTGCGCACACCGGAGATCAGTTCGTTGAAGCGCAACTGGATCGGCTGCGACAGTTCATAGTTGCTGCCCGGCAGCATCGCGGCGGCTTGTTGCAGTTCAGCCATCAGCGTTTCGCGCGACTTGCCAGGGTCTGGCCACTGCTCTTTCGGCTTGAGCATCACGTAACTGTCGGAAATGTTCGGCGGCATCGGGTCGGAGGCTATTTCGGCGGTGCCGGTGCGGGCGAACACGCGCTCGACTTCCGGTACTTTGTTGAGAATCAGCGTTTCCAGACGCTGCTGCATGTCCACCGATTGGGTCAGACTAGTGCCTGGCACGCGCAAGGCTTGCAGGGCGAAATCGCCTTCGCTGAGGCTCGGCACGAACTCACTGCCCATGCGGCTGGTCAGCACACCACTCAGCACGATCACGCCCAACGCTGCGCCCACCGCCACTGCTCGATGGCTCATCACCCAGGCCAGCGCCGGTGCATACACCTGCCGCGCACCGCGCATGACCACGCCTTCCTCTTCTTTGACTTTACCGGTGACAAACAGCGCAATGGCCGCCGGGACGAAGGTCACGGACAAGAGCATCGCACCGAGCAGCGCGATGACCACGGTGAAGGCCATCGGGTGGAACATTTTCCCTTCGACACCGCTCAGGGCGAAGATCGGCAGGTACACGACCATGATGATCAACTGGCCGAAAATCAGCGGTCGGCGCGCCTCTTTGGCTGCTGCAAACACTTCGTGAAAACGCTCGGAGCGGGTCAGTAAACGCCCGTGATGCCGCTGCGCATGAGCCAACCGCCGCAGGGTGTTTTCGACGATCACCACCGCGCCGTCGACGATGATCCCGAAGTCGAGCGCGCCGAGGCTCATCAGGTTGGCGCTGACTTTGTTGGTGAACATGCCGGTGAAGGTGAACAGCATCGACAGCGGAATCACCATGGCGGTGATCAACGCCGCGCGGATGTTGCCCAGAAACAGGAACAGAATCGCGATGACCAGAATCGCGCCTTCCGCCAGGTTCTTTTTCACCGTGGCGATAGCCTTGTCCACCAGGTGTGTGCGGTCGTACACCGGAACCGCGATCACACCTTTGGGCAGGGAACGGTTGATCTGCTCAAGTTTGCTGGCCACTGCCTGGGAGACCGTTCGGCTGTTTTCGCCGATCAGCATGAACACCGTGCCGAGCACCACTTCGCGACCGTTTTCGGTGGCGGCACCGGTGCGCAGTTCGCGGCCGATGTCCACGGTTGCGACGTTCTTGATCCGGATCGGCGTGCCGTCGACATTGGCCATGACGATGTTGGCGATGTCCTCGGTACTCGCCACTTGGCCGGGCGCACGAATCAGCAACTGCTCGCCACTGCGCTCGATGTAACCGGCACCGACGTTGGCGTTGTTGCGTTCCAGCGCCGTGACCAGATCGGTGAGGGTCAGTTTGTACGCCGCCAGCCGTTTCGGGTCGGGGGCAATCTGGTATTCCTTGGCGAATCCGCCGATGGTGTTGATCTCGGCCACACCGGGCACGTTGCGCAATTGCGGCTTGATGATCCAGTCTTGAATCACCCGCAGGTCGGTCGGCGTGTAGGCCGTGCCGTCGTCCTTGAGCGCACCGTCCTGTGCCTCCACCGTCCACAGGAAAATCTCGCCAAGCCCGGTGGAAATCGGCCCCATCACCGCTTCCGCGCCCTCGGGCAATTGCTCCTTGGCGATCTGCAAACGCTCGTTGACCAATTGCCGGGCGAAGAACAGATCGGTGCCGTCCTTGAAGATCACCGTGACCTGCGACAGCCCCGAACGCGACAGCGAACGGGTCTGCTCCAGCGCCGGCAAACCGGCCATGGCGGTTTCAATCGGGAAGGTGATGCGCTGCTCGGTTTCCAGCGGTGAGAACCCGGCCGCGCCGGTGTTGATTTGCACCTGGACGTTGGTGATGTCCGGCACGGCGTCGATCGGCAGCTTTTGATAACTGGCGATGCCGAGGCCGGCCATGAGGAAAACGGCGAGCAGCACGATGATGCGCTGCTCGATGGCAAACTGGATCAGGCGTTCGAACATGAGAACCTTCTCGTCGAGGGGGCGGATCGGTGGGAGTCTTCAGTGAGAGTGCTCGGCCGAGGCTTTGCCCAGTTCCGATTTGAGGACGAAGCTGCCGGCGCTTGCGACTTGCACGCCGGATTCCAGCCCTTGGGTGACTTCCACCAAACCGGCCGCGCGACTGCCCAGTTCCACCGGTTGCGCCTTGAAGCCGTCGTCGGTGCGCACGAACACCGTGGGCTTGTCCTCGACGGTCTGGATCGCGGTTTCAGGTACAGCGACCTTGGCCTGGCGACTGTCGGTAGCAACCAGCGCGGTGACGAACAGGCCGGGACGCCACGAGCCTTGCGGATTTTCCAGGGTCACGCGAACCGTTGCAGTGCGGGTCTGTTCACCCAGCAAACTGCCGACGTAGGCCACGGTGCCAGCGACTTCGGCATTGAGTTCCGGGGCGCTGACGGTGACCGGTTTGCCCACTTGCACCTTGTTCAGATCCTTGGGCGAAACGCCGAACGTCACCCACACCCGCGACAGGTCGGAGAGCGTAAAAGCCGCCGAGGATTCATCGACCACCTCTCCCGGTGTCAGGTGTTTCTCCACCACCACGCCGTCGAACGGCGCGCGCAGTTCGTAGCGATTGCCGCCGGTGGCGACCACGCTGCCACTGAGCACGCTGATTTTCTGCCGGGCATTGGTCAGGGAAATTTCGGCTTCTTCCAATGCTTGACGTGCCTGAAGGAAATCCTGCTCGGCGGAGATCTTGTCCTGCCACAGTTTTTTCTCGCGTTCGTAGGTGGTGCGCGCCAAGGTCAGGCGACGCTGTGCGGCAGCCTGTTCGCTGCGCTGATCGGAGATCTGCTGACTGGCGATCACCGCCAGCAACTGGCCCTTCTTCACCGACTGCCCGAGATTGACCGACACCGACTCGACCACACCGGGCACCCGAGGCACCACGTGCGCGGTGCGGTCTTCGTCAAAGCGCACTTCGCCGGGGAACGGCAAGCCGAGGCTGATGTTCTGCGCCCGAGCTTCGGCAAGTTGAATGCCCGCCGCCGTGATCTGTTCGGTGCTCAACTCCAGGCGCCCTTCTTCTGTATGTTCACCGTCGGCTGCCGCGCCTTCTTCAGCGTGATCGGCGTGTTCCGCCGCTTCATCGGCGTGAGCGTCGATGGACGTATTGCCCGGCCACATCGAGCCAATACCAATGCCCAGCGCCAGCGTCGCCGCAGCAACCACGATCAGTTTTTTTTCCATGGAAACTCCTCTGCGCCATGCCATCGCGCAGTAATCTGAAAGATGAAATTCAAGGGCTGACGGAGAGGTCGCCGAAGATGCGTTCGATGCGTACTCGCGCATCCGTCGCCTCGCTGACGGCCTGGATGTATTGGCTGCGCGCGCTGATCAGAGTGCGTTGGGCGTCGAGCACGTCGAGGAATCCGAACTTGCCCATTTCGAAGCCGCGCGCGGCGCTGTCGACCGCACTTTGCGCGGCGGGCAGGATGGTTTGGTTGAACGCTTCGACTTCGCCGTTGGCGGTCTGCCATTGCTCAAGGGCGGTCTGGATATCCGTGCGCAAACGCAGCTCGGTGGCGTTGCGCAGATCCCGCGCCTGATCGCTACGCCGGGCAGCCGCCAGCACGTTGCCCTGATTGCGGTTGAACAGCGGAATCGGCATCGACAGCCCGACCACGTTGACCCTCTCGCGCTCGGTTTCACTGTATTGGCTGCCAATGCTCACGGTCAGGTCGGGAATGCGTTGCGACTTTTCCAGGCCCAATGAGGCTTCGCGCTGATCGATCTGCAATTTGGCCAGACGCAGGTCGGAGGTCTCGTTCAGGCGCTCAAGCAATCGGGTCGGCGGTGGCACGGTAGGCATGCTTTGCGTGGCCGCTTGCACGGTGGTCGAGGTTGGCAACGGTGCGCCCATGACCTGCGCCAATTGCTGATAGGCGTTGGCCTGATCGCGTTCGGCGCGGCTCAGTTCCAGGCGCACTTCGGAGAGTTGCACTTGCGCACGGGTGCCTTCGACTGGCGATGATTTGCCCGCTTCGATACGCCCTTGCGCCACTCGCAAACCGTGCTCAGCCAGTTCCAGCGACTGACGGGACAACTGCAAGCGTTGCTGCGCGGTCTGCGCGCTGTTGAACGCCTGAATCACATCGGCGCGCAAGGTATTGCGCTTGCGCTCCCATTCGATCCCGGCGGCGTCCTGCGCGCGGCTGGCGACGTCGATCCGTGCGCCACGTTTGCCGCCCAGTTCGATCGGTTGGCTGAGCATTACCGTGGTGGTTCGCGAATCGCGACGGGTGTCTTCGGCCTCCCACGACACTTCGGGGTTGGGGATCAGACCGGCCTGTTTGCGCTCACCCTCGGCAATGCCGATTTCCCACTGCGCAGCCGCCAGATCCGGGTTACCGGCGAATGCCGTTTGCAGGGCTTGATCGAGGGTCAGGGTCGATGCATGCACAAGACCCGTGCCGGCCAACAACACAACGCTGGCCGTCACTGTCCTCGCTGTTTTTTTCAGGCGTGATCGCGCCGTCAGTTCTTTTAAACCGGGCAATGGAAGACTTCCTATATTCAAGAATCTTTGATGCCGCCACGGTAGGGTTTTGAACTTATCGGCAAGGTGACTGGAACATTACAAATCCGTTATCCACGGTTTGTGGAAGTTGTTTTAGTCTAGGATGCGAAGTGCGAAAGGTGACATAGCAATATATAGAAACAAATACACGGTAGTTATCTGCCAAACAGCACTTGCCTGAATGTGGCGCTTCGGAACTCAGGCTTGCCTGCTGCGACAGGCTGTCGCAGATCCCATTCTCAGGGCTCAAGACCCAGCATTTCAGTTGACTCTGTAGCCACTACAGCCTTTACCTTGCACGCCATCACACAGGGAAATCTCTGTAGGAAATCAGGAACTCACAACCTCTAGTCGTCATTAAACCCCGCCCGGAACTCCATACAAGAACAACAACTTTTCCGGCCACCTTAATTAAATATCCATTGAATAAAAGTGGTGATAGATCATGCGAATCCTTGTCATCGAGGACGAGCTTAAAGCTGCCGAATACTTGCATCAGGGACTGACGGAAAGTGGTTATATCGTTGACCACGCGGCCACCGGCGCCGATGGACTGCATCTGGCGCAACAGCAGGCGTATGACCTGGTGATTCTGGATGTGAATCTGCCGGAACTCGATGGCTGGGGAGTCCTGGAACAATTGCGTCGCACCCACTCCACCCGGGTGATGATGCTCACCGCACGCGGGCGTCTGGCCGACAAGATTCGTGGTCTGGATCTGGGCGCCGACGATTATCTGGTCAAACCGTTCGAGTTCCCCGAATTGTTGGCGCGGGTGCGCACGCTGATGCGGCGCAGCGAAAACATCCCGGTGCCGCAGGTGCTCAAAGTCGCCGACCTGGAACTCGATCCGGGGCGCCACCGCGCCTTTCGCGGCGAGCAGCGCATCGACCTGACCACCAAGGAATTCGCCCTGCTGCATCTGCTGATGCGCCAGTCCGGGGAAGTGCTCACACGCACCCAGATCATTTCGCTGGTGTGGGACATGAATTTCGACTGCGACACCAACGTGGTCGAAGTGTCGATCCGGCGTTTGCGGGCGAAAATTGACGACCCGTTCGACAACAAGTTGATTCATACCCTGCGCGGTGTCGGTTATGTGCTGGAAGCGCGGGAATGAAGCCAGCCAGCCTGTCGATGCGCCTCGGCCTGACGGTGAGTATTCTCGGTGCGCTACTGGTGGTGTTTCTGGCGATCCTGGCCTATTTCGCCCTAACCCATGAGTTGAACGCGTTATCCAGAAACAGCTTGGCCCAGAAGATGGAGCAGGTGGAACACAGCCTGTCTCTGTACGCCGATTCCGCTGAAATTCGTTCGGCGCCGCACATTCTGCTCGATCAGGTCATGGGCCATGACAACCTCACCCTGACGATTTATGACCGCGCCAACTTGCGCACACCGCTGTTGAAATCCGGCTCCGGCATGGCCGACCCGCGTCTTGAACGCAAGGCAGCGCTGGTCGCCATCGAACAACTGACGTTCTCCGGCAGCACCGATGATCAAGACAAGCGCTACCTGACCGCCTCTCGGTTGATCCGCATCAAGGACGGCACCCGCGTCCCGGTGCTGCTGTCGATGGACGATGCCCACAATCAGGCCTTGCTCAGCGCCTATCTGCGCTCGACGCTGATTGCTTTGCCGTTGCTGCTGATCTTCATCGGCCTCAGTGCCTGGGCCGCCGTACAGCGGGGGCTGACGCCGCTGCGCGAGTTTCGAAAAGTGGCGGCGATGGTTTCGACACAGGACCTCGACCATCGACTCTCGGTGGTGAACATGCCACAGGAACTCAGCGAACTGGCGCAAGGCATCAATTTCATGCTGCACCGCCTCGACAGCGGCGTGCAGCAATTGTCGCAGTTCTCCGATGATCTGGCCCATGAACTGCGCTCGCCGATCAACAATTTGATGGGCAAGGCACAGGTGACGCTGTCCCGGGAACGCACGACTGAGGAGTACAAGAACGTATTGGTTTCCTGCACCGAGGAGCTGGAGCGGGTCGCGCGAATTGTCTCGGACATGCTGTTTCTGGCGCAGATCAGCCACCCGGCGGCGCTTGCGCCATTCGAGTCAGTCGCACTGCATGAGGAAGCCTTGAAAGTCGCCGACCTGTTTTCCCTGTCTGCGCAGGACAAGCAGATTCATTTGAGTGTGGTCGGCAGCGCTCGGGTGCTGGGCGACCGGTTGATGATTCAACGCGCGATCTCGAACCTGCTGTCTAACGCCCTGCGCCACTGCCCGGCCGGGCAAACGGTTGCGTTGCAGATTGAACAAGGCGCGACACAGGTTTCACTATTGGTCAGCAACCCTGGCGCGGGCATCGAAGCGCAGCATCTGCCGCATCTATTCGACCGTTTTTACCGGGTCGATAGCAGCCGCTCCCGCTCACAAGGCAGCACCGGACTGGGCCTGGCCATCGTGCGTTCGATCATGAGCTTGCATCAGGGGGTTGCCGAAGTTGAAAGCCTGCCCGGTGCGATGACCGTCTTCAGACTCGCTTTCCCCAAAAACGAAAATGCAATGTAGATACCGTCTTGAACCTCACCGAGCAAGCGCAAGTTTCGGATCATAAAGCTGGCCCGCTTCTTCCCCTCTCCTCCCCGATATCCAGAATCGCCTCGCGGGTGAATCAGCCGCGTCCTACATCCCGATCCTGCCGTCGACTTTAACGTAATGACTTGACCGAATTGGGCAGGAACAGAAGCCTTGACCTATTCGATTCTTGTGATAGAAATATACGCAGGTAACGTACAGAACATGGACGCTCTTTTTATCGAATTACCCGTATTTCAAAAGCATCGAAGTGACTACCTGGATGATGATCTGTTTCACCGATTCCAACAGGAGCTGCTGCAAAACCCGGAAGCGGGAGATGTCGTCGAAGGCACCGGAGGTCTGCGCAAAATTCGAGTGGTGGATGAGCGGCGAAACAAGGGCAAGCGCGGTGGGCTGAGGGTGATTTATTACTGGTGGTCCGGTTTCGACCAATTCTGGCTCTTTACCTTGTATGGCAAGAACGAGCAGGACGATCTGACGCCACAACAGAAAAAACTGCTTAAAGAAATGCTTTATCGAGAAATCAAAGCGAGAACGAGCGATGAAACGTGACATTTTTTCCGAGCTGGTAGAGGGGTTTGAAGCCTTGGCCGATGAGCGCCAAGGTAAAGTCACTCTACGCACGCACAAAGTAAAACTGGCCAAACTGGCTCCGATTACGGCAGAGGAAGTGGTTGGCATCCGCCAGCAACTGAATCTCTCCCGGCCGGTGTTTGCGATGTACTTGCGCACCAACACCCGGACGCTGGAGAACTGGGAGCAAGGACGGGCGAAACCTAATGCTCAGGCGACAACGCTGATCCGGTTGGTTGAGCGCTTTCCGGAGACGGTTCAACAACTGGCGGCGCTGACCTGAAGTGTTTGCGGCGTTTTCAATGACGCCTTCGCGAGCAAGCCCGCTCCCACAGCGGATCTCCAGTGAACACACCATTGGGGGCACTCCTACGATTAACTGTGGGAGCGGGCTTGCTCGCGAAGGCGGCCCATCAGGCACAAAGCAAAACGGCACCTTACGGTGCCGTTGGCGTTTCACATTACAGACGATTACTTACGCGCCGCCTCCCACGATTTCAGCAGTTCGGCATAGCTCACGGTTTCGCCTTTAGGCTTCTCGTTCGCCAGTTTCGCTTTCGGCGCACCCGGCTGATCGAACCAGTACTGCGCATCCCGCTCAGGATTCATTTTCGGCCCGCAGGTCGGTTGTACCTTGGAGCGTTCCAGGCGGGTCATGATCGCATCCTGATCCTTGGCCAGACCGTCCAGTGCCTGTTGTGGCGTTTTCTCGCCACTGGCCGCTTCCGCGATGTGGCTCCACCACAGTTGCGCCAAACGAGGATAGTCCGGCACGTTGGTCCCGGTCGGGGTCCATTGCACGCGGGCCGGGCTGCGATAGAACTCCACCAGACCACCGAGCTTCGGTGCCAGGTCGGTCATGGCTTGCGAGTTGATATCCGATTCGCGGATCGGGGTCAGGCCGACAATGGTTTTCTTCAGGGATACGGTTTTCGACGTCACGAACTGAGCGTACAGCCAGGCCGCGAGTTTTTGCTTTTCAGGCGTGGACTTGAGGAAGGTCCAGGAACCGGCGTCCTGATAACCGAGCTTCATGCCCTCCTCCCAGTACGGACCTTTCGGCGAGGGTGCCATGCGCCATTTCGGCGTGCCGTCGGCGTTCATTACCGGCAGGCCCGGTTTGGTCATGTCGGCGGTGAACGCGGTGTACCAGAAGATCTGCTGGGCGATGTTGCCCTGAGACGGCACCGGCCCGGATTCGGAGAAGGTCATGCCCGCCGCTTCCGGTGGCGCGTATTTTTTCATCCAGTCGACGTATTTGGTGGTCGCATACACCGCCGCCGGGCCGTTGGTATCGCCACCGCGGGTTACGCTGGAACCAACCGGATGGCAGTCTTCGACACGGATGCCCCATTCGTCCACCGGCAAGCCATTGGGAATGCCCTTGTCGCCAGCGCCGGCCATGGAGAACCAGGCGTCGGTAAAGCGCCAGCCGAGGGATGGGTCTTTCTTGCCGTAGTCCATGTGCCCGTAGATACGCTTGCCGTCGATTTCCTTGACGTCTTCGCTGAAGAACTTGGCGATGTCTTCATAGGCCGACCAGTTCACCGGCACACCCAACTCGTAGCCGTACTTCTCTTTGAATTTTGCTTTCAAATCCGCCCGCTCGAACCAGTCGGCGCGGAACCAGTAGAGGTTGGCGAACTGCTGGTCGGGCAGTTGATAGACTTTGCCGTCTGGCGCTGTGGTGAACGAGATGCCGATGAAGTCTTTGATGTCCAGCGTCGGCGAGGTGTAGGCCTTGCCTTCGTTGGCCATCAGATCGGTGATCGATTCGGTCTTGCCGTAGCGAAAATGCGTACCGATCAGGTCCGAGTCGTTGACCCAGCCATCATAGATGTTCTTGTCCGATTGCATCTGGGTCTGCAGCTTTTCCACCACGTCGCCTTCCTGCAGCAAGTCGTGGGTCAGCTTGATCCCAGTGATCTCGGTGAAAGCCTTGGCCAGCACCTTGGATTCATATTCGTGGGTGGCAATGGTTTCCGAAACCACCTTGATGTTCATCCCGCGAAACGGCTCGGATGCTTTGATAAACCACTTCAGCTCTTCGAGCTGCTGGGCTTCGGTCAGGGTGGACGGTTTGAACTCGCTGCCAATCCATTTCTTGGCGGCGTCTTCATAGGCATCGGCCCAGGCCGCAGCGCTCAACCCGCTGAGTGCCAGCATGGCTGCCAATGAAACGCTATGTCGCAGCTTATTGTTTTTGTCGAACATAGAGACCTCCTGTTTAGGTTTCGGAGCAACATTGCCGAGCGATTCGACTAGCCCCAACGCATCACAGCCAACAGCCACACCAGGGACAACGCGAACGCTACCCAGATGCTCCAGTCGGTGACGCCGATTACCAGCAAATGCAGGTAGGCGCTGCCGAGAAGACCGATAAACAGCCGATCACCACGAGTAGTAGCAATCGGCAAAAAACCACGCCGAGGGACACTCGGCGAACGCAACTCCCAGGTCGTCATACCCGCCAGGATCAAGGCAATGACGCTAAAGAATGCCGCCGTGGGGCCGGTCCAACTCATCCATTCCATCATCAGTTCCTCATACCCGACCCAGGGCAAAGCCTTTGGCCACGTGGTTGCGAACAAACCAGATCACCAGCATGCCCGGCAGGATGGTCAACACCCCCGCCGCCGCCAGCACACCCCAGTCGATGCCGGACGCCGAGACCGTGCGGGTCATCACCGCCGCGATGGGTTTGGCGTTCACCGAGGTCAGGGTTCGCGCCAGCAACAGCTCGACCCAGGAAAACATGAAGCAGAAAAACGCCGTGACGCCGATCCCGGAGCCAATCAGCGGGACGAAGATCTTCACGAAGAACTTGGGGAAACTGTAGCCGTCGATGTAGGCGGTTTCGTCAATTTCCTTGGGAACGCCGGACATGAAGCCTTCAAGAATCCACACCGCCAACGGCACGTTAAACAGACAGTGAGCCAACGCCACCGCGATATGGGTATCGAACAACCCGATCGAGGAATACAGCTGAAAGAACGGCAGCAGAAACACCGCCGGTGGCGCCATGCGGTTGGTCAGCAGCCAGAAGAACAGGTGCTTATCGCCAAGAAAACGATAGCGCGAAAACGCATACGCCGCCGGCAGCGCCACACTCAGAGAAATCACCGTATTCAGGCTCACGTAGTACAGCGAGTTGAGGTAACCGGTGTACCAGCTCGGATCGGTGAAGATCACTTTGTAGTTGGCGAAGGTGAAATCCTGCGGAAATAGGGTCAGACCGCCGAGGATTTCAGTGTTGCTCTTGAAGGACATGTTCAGCAGCCAGTAGATCGGCACCAGCAGGAACAGGATGTAGATCAGCAGTGGAATAAGCTTTCTCTTGCTCATGGCGGGCCTCACCGATTGGCGTCAGAGTGAGTCATGGCGGTGTAGAACAGCCACGACACCAACAGGATGATCAGGAAGTACACCAGCGAGAAAGCCGCCGCCGGGCCGAGGTCGAATTGCCCGATCGCCATTTGGGTCAGCGTCTGACTCAAGAAGGTCGTGGCATTGCCCGGACCGCCACCGGTCAGTACGAACGGTTCGGTATAGATCATGAAACTGTCCATGAACCGCAGCATCACCGCGATCAGCAGCACACTCTTGAGCTTGGGCAACTGGATGTGTCGGAAAACCGCCCAGGCCGAAGCCCGATCAATCCGCGCCGCCTGGTAATACACGTCCGGAATCGCCCGCAAGCCGGAGAAACACAACAGCGCCACCAGCGACGTCCAGTGCCACACGTCCATCACCAACACCGTGACCCAGGCGTCCATGGTGTTGGACGCATAGTTGTAGTTGATGCCCATGGCATTGAGGCTCGAACCAAGCAACCCGATGTCGGCCCGGCCGAAAATCTGCCAGATGGTGCCGACTACGTTCCACGGAATCAGCAGCGGAATCGCCAGAATAATCAGCACCAGCGACGACCAGCGGCCCTTGATCGGCATGGTCAGGGCGATGGCGATGCCCAACGGGATTTCGATCAGCAACACGCAGCCGGAGTAGATGAACTGGCGCAGCAGCGAGTCATGCAACCGTGGGTCGAGCAGCACCTGCCTGTACCAGTCGGCACCGACGAAGTAGCGGCTCGACTGGTCGAAGATGTCCTGCACCGAGTAGTTGACCACGGTCATCATCGGGATCACCGCACTGAATGCCACCAGCAGGAACACCGGCAACACCAGCCACCAGGCTTTGTTGTTCTGCACCTTGTTCATGGCAGCACCTCCAGCAGGTAATCATCGGCATAGACCATCAGCCATTGCGCCGGAAAACTGATGTACGCCGTGCCTTCGGGCACCGGTTTGTCTTCGGCCAGGCGTACTTTCAGCGGCGCGCCGTCGAGGTTCAGGGTCATGATCTTGTAGGTACCCAGGTCTTCGACGTGTACGACCTGTGCCTGCATCGCGTCATCGAAGGGCTCGTCCCACACATGGACGAACTCCGGACGAATGCCGACCTTCAGGGTTGTCCATTCGGATTCGGCGATTCGTTTCTGCATCGCGTCGGACAACGGCAAGTGGGTCCCGGCAAAACCGACACCGCCGGCTTGTGGCTGGACCTCGATCAGGTTCATCCCCGGGCTGCCGATGAAATAGCCGACAAAGGTATGGCTCGGCCGCTCAAACAATTCCCGTGGCGTACCGAACTGCACGATTTGGCCGCCATACATCACCGCGATCTTGTCAGCGAAAGTCGAAGCTTCGAGCTGATCGTGGGTGACGTAGACCATGGTGATGTTGAACTGCTCGTGGATCTGCTTGAGCTTGCGTCGCAGCTTCCACTTCAGGTGCGGGTCGATCACCGTCAGCGGTTCATCGAAGAGGATCGCCGACACGTCATCGCGCACCAGCCCACGGCCCATGGAGACTTTCTGTTTTTCATCGGCGGTGAGGTTGCGCGCCTTCTTGGACAGCAATGCCTGGAGGTCGAGGACTTCAGCGATTTCGTGCACTTTGGTGTGAATTTTCGCCTCGTCCATGCCCTGATTGCGCAATGGAAAGGCCAGGTTATCGAACACCGTCATGGTGTCGTAGACCACCGGGAACTGGAAAACCTGGGCGATGTTGCGCTTTTCCGGGGTCAGTTCGTTGACCACTTTACTGTCGAACAGCACCTGGCCCTGGGACGGACTGAGCAAACCGGAAATGATGTTGAGCAAGGTTGACTTGCCGCACCCCGAAGGCCCGAGCAGCGCATAAGCACCGCCCTGCTCCCAGACATGGTCCATCTCGCGGATCGCGTAATCCTCAGGGCCGGTCGGCGTTGGGGTGTAGCTGTGGGCAAGGTTCTGCAAACGGATTTCGGCCATCAGGCAACCCTCGCAATACGGCGACCAGGCGCCTGAACCAGCTGCCCCTGCATATCGAACACAAACAGTTTATGGGTCGGGATATAGATGCGAATCGGCGCATCGACGTCGTATTCGTGAACACCCGGCAAGTGCAGCACCAGCAGGAAATACTCATTGCGCACGTGCAGGAAGGTTTCCGAACCGCTGATCTCGGCCACCTCGACGGTCACCGCCAGCTCCAGGTCATCGTCGTTGCTCGGCACTAGGGAAATGTGGCTGGGGCGCACGCCGAAACGGAACTCGCCCTCGCCCACCGGTCGCAGATCGACGTTCAACGGGAAGTGCACAAAATTGGCGAAACTGACTTCGTTGCCGGCGATACGCCCCGGCATCAGGTTGATCGGCGGTTCGGAGAACAATTCCGCCGCCAGCACGGTTTGCGGCTGGTGATAAACCTCGGAGGACTTGCCGCTCTGAATCACCCGACCTTCGTGAAGAATCGTGGTGGTGCCGCCCAGCGCCAGGGCTTCGTTGGGTTCTGTGGTGGCGTAAATCGCGATGGTGTGCCGGGCCTTGAACAGCTCGCGCATTTCCTGACGCAGCTCTTCGCGCAGCTTGTAGTCGAGGTTGACCAGCGGCTCGTCGAACAGAATCAGCTCGGCGTCCTTGACCAGCGCCCGGGCCATCGCCGTGCGCTGTTGCTGGCCGCCGGAGAGTTCCAAAGGATAACGCTGGAGGAATTTCTCGATGCGCAGCATCTTCGCGGTTTCCAGCACTTTGCTCTGGATCAGCTCACTGGAAACGCCGGACTGACGCAGCGGCGAGGCGATGTTCTCGAACACCGTCATGGTCGGGTAATTGATGAACTGCTGATAAACCATCGACACATTGCGCAGACGCACCGGGCGCTGGGTGACGTCGACGCCGTTCATCAGGATGCGGCCGCTGTCGGGCTTGTCCAGACCAGCCATCAGGCGCATGAGGCTGGTTTTACCCGACAGCGTGCGACCGAGCAAAACATTGAACGATCCGGGTTCGAAGTTAAGGCACGCATCGTCGATCCAGGTCTGACCCTCGACGGTACGGCTGACGTGCTCCAGGATTAGTGACATGGCTCGGCCTTTTTATTATTGGAGTCAAGCGACCGGAGCACTACAGCGACATTCGTGCCAGAAATTCCAAGCAATTGATCTGGCTTGAAAAACACGAAAAAGAAGGGAAAACCGCGTTCGTTGCTGAACAGAAATGAACAACCGCGACTGAACAATTGAACAGTTCAAAGATTGACAATGAACAAATGTGAACAACACTCTACGGATGCTTTTTGCTCATTTGGTGATGTACACGGTCATTGTAGGAGCTGCCGAAGGCTGCGATCTTTTGATCTTCAGCGTATGTTCAGATGCTAAAAATCAAAAAATCGCAGCCTTCGGCAGCTCCTACAGGTATTGTTTTCGGCGCGATATCGCGGCGGCCCAAAGAGGCTCTGTGGCGTGCTGAACGTTTTGCAAAACCCATAAAAACAATAAAAGCTTGCTCAGAGATCGACTGCCATGGCCGCACCTGCCCCGCCGCTCTCCCACGACGCCATCATCCAGGATTCCTGGTCTCGCTGCCGCGCATTCGGGCTCGATCATCAGAGCGCGCCAGCGTTCGATCAGCTACCCGCCGATGGCATCGCCCAGTTGCTGGAGAGCCAGCATTCACTGGTGCAGACCACCCATCAGGAAGTCCTGCCGTATTACGAGAACATCCTCAGCAACTCCAATTGCCTGATCATGCTCGCCGACAATCAGGGTCAGGTGCTGACGTCCTGGGGTACCCAGCGTTTCATCGAGCCGAGCCTGACTCGCGGTTTCAGCGCCGGCGCCAGCTGGATGGAGCGTTGCAGCGGCACCAATGCGATCGGCACGGCGTTGGCCTGCGAGCAGGCGGTGCACATCGAACACGACGAACATTTTCTCAAGGCCAACCGCTTCATGACCGGTTCCGCCGCACCGATTTTCGATGCCGAGCGCAAAGTGATCGCGGTGCTGGATGTGTCCAGCGACAGCTATCTGCCGCCGTCGCACACGCTTGGCATGGTCAAGATGATGAGCCAGACCGTGGAGAACCGGTTGATCCTCAACCTGTTCCATGGCCAGCATTTCCAACTGACCTTCAATACCGGGCTGAACAACCTCGACAGCCAATGGGCCGGGTTGCTGATCTTCGATGAAACCGGTCAGGTGCTGTCCGCCAATCGCCGGGCCGACAACCTGCTGGGCATCAGCCTGTCGCGGGTCAGCGTCGAAAGCCTGTTCAAAGTCTCATTGCTGGAACTGCTGAACCAGCCGGACGGCCTGCCGTTTGCCCTGCAAGCCTCGGGGCGCAACCGTTTTCAGTGCCTGTTGAAACGGCCAAAACAAGCGCCGATTCAAGCCAGGGTGTTTTCGGAACCTAAGAGCGCTGAACCCTCGGCGCCAACGCCCGCCGCGATCAGCCTCAACACCCTGCATTTTGGCGACAGCCGCGTGGAAAAAGCCGTGCGCCAGGCCGAGCGCTTGCTGGAAAAGGACATTCCGCTGTTAATCCACGGGGAAACCGGGGTCGGCAAGGAAGTCTTCGTCAAAGCCCTGCATCAGGCCAGTTCACGCAGCAAACAGTCGTTCATTGCCGTCAACTGTGCAGCGATCCCCGCCGAACTGGTGGAATCCGAGCTGTTTGGCTATGAGAAAGGCGCATTCACCGGCGCCAACCAGAAAGGCAGCATAGGGCTGATCCGCAAGGCCGACAAAGGCACCCTGTTCCTCGATGAAATCGGCGACATGCCGCTGCCAACCCAGGCCCGGCTACTTCGAGTGTTGCAAGAACGTTGCGTGCAACCGGTGGGCAGCAGCGAGTTGTTCCCGGTGGACATTCGGATCATTTCGGCGACTAACCGCTCGTTGCGCGAGCAGGTTCAGCTGGGGCGATTTCGTGAGGATTTGTATTACCGGATCGGTGGTTTGACCCTGGAACTGCCGCCGCTACGAGAACGCAGCGATAAAGAAGCGCTGTTCAAACGGCTGTGGGAACAGCACCGCGAACCGAGCCAATGGGCTGGCTTGAGCCGCGAAGTGATGGAGCTGTTCAGCCGCCATCCGTGGCCAGGGAATTTGCGTCAGGTCAGCAGCGTGATGCAGGTGGCGCTGGCCATGGCCGAGGAACAACCCGTACGGCCGGAGCATTTGCCGGATGATTTTTTTGTCGATCTGGAGATGGAGCCGGTGGATTCGCCGGAGCCGATAGCGGTGGATTTGAATGATGCCGAGGAATTGAATCGGCAGTTGCAGGCGGCTGGGGGGAATATTTCGCATTTGGCCCGCAGGCTCGGGGTTAGTCGCAACACCCTTTACAAGCGATTGCGTCAGGTTGAGTGACGAGTGAGCCGCACTGGCGGCGTTCGGCTTGAGACCATCGCGGGCAAGCCCGCTCCCACAGGGATTTTTGTCGTACACAAAATCGGAATCTACCTCGGTCATTGTGGGAGCGGGCTTGCCCGCGATGGCGCCAGCATGGGCACCGCCGCACTTACGCCCTGCACATAAACAAAAACCCGCACAAGGCGGGTTTCTGTTTTTGTGAAAGGCGTAGCCAATCAAGCAATCAGTCAGCCAGACGCCAGGTCGTCCCGCCCTTGCCGTCTTCCAGCACCACGCCCATGGCGGTGAGCTGGTCGCGGATGCGGTCGGATTCGGCCCAGTCTTTAGCAGCCCGAGCCGCCAGACGCGCGGCAATCAGTGCATCGACCTCAGCCGCATCGACCCGCCCTTCGGCACCGGCCTGCAGGAAGTCATCGGCTTCGAGTTGCAACACACCCAACACGCTGGCCAATTCTTTCAAGCGCGCCGCCAGACCGGCCGCCGCATCGAGATCACTCTCGCGCAGACGGTTGATCTCGCGAACCATCTCGAACAGTACCGCACAAGCTTCCGGGGTACCGAAGTCGTCGTTCATCACCTGAGTGAAACGCTCGACGAAGGCTTCGCCACCGGCCGGCGCCACGTTCGGCAGGCCTTTCAACGCGTGGTAGAAACGCTCGAGTGCGCCCTTGGCGTCCTTGAGGTTATCTTCCGAATAGTTGATCGCGCTGCGGTAGTGGCTCGATACCAGCAGGTAACGCACGACTTCCGGGTGGTACTTTTCCAGCACGTCGCGAATGGTGAAGAAGTTGTTCAAGGACTTGGACATCTTCTCGCCATTGATGCGAATCATGCCGCAATGCATCCACGCGTTGGCGTAGGTCTTGCCGGTGGCCGCTTCGCTCTGGGCGATTTCGTTTTCATGGTGCGGGAACTCGAGGTCGCTGCCGCCGCCATGAATGTCGAAGGTCTCGCCGAGGCAGCAGGTCGACATCACCGAGCACTCGATGTGCCAGCCCGGACGTCCGTCGCCCCACGGCGAAGGCCAGCTCGGCTCGCCCGGCTTGGCGCCTTTCCACAGCACGAAGTCCAGCGGGTCCTGCTTGGACTCATCGACTTCGATCCGGGCGCCGATGCGCAGGTCTTCGATCTTCTTGCGCGACAGCTTGCCGTAGCCCATGAACTTGGCGACGCGGTAGTACACGTCGCCATTGCCCGGTGCGTAGGCGTAACCCTTGTCGATCAGGGTCTGGATCATGCTCTGCATGCCAGCGATGTGATCGGTGGCCCGCGGCTCCATGTCCGGCTTGAGGATGTTGAGGCGCGCCTCGTCCTCGTGCATCGCGGTGATCATGCGCTCGGTCAGCGCGTCGAACGGCTCGCCGTTCTCCTTCGCCCGATTGATGATCTTGTCTTCGATGTCGGTGATGTTGCGCACATAGGTCAGGTTATAACCGCTGAACCGCAACCAGCGGGTCACCAGGTCGAACGCAACCATGCTGCGGCCATGGCCAATGTGGCAGTAGTCGTACACGGTCATCCCGCAGACGTACATGCGTACATTGTTGCCATCCAGAGGCTTGAAGACTTCTTTGCTCTTGGTGAGCGTGTTGTAGATCGTAAGCACGAATGCTCCTTCCTTAACGCTGAATCACTGGCCCCACGAATCGCGCAGGGTCACGGTACGGTTGAACACCGGATGACCGGGCTTCGAGTCCTTGATATCTGCGACGAAGTAACCTTCGCGCTCGAACTGGAAACGGTCTTCCGGCTGTGCATTGCCAAGCGAAGGCTCGGCACGACAACCGGTGAGGACTTGCAGCGAGTCAGGGTTGATGTTGTCCAGGAAACTGGCGCTGTCTTCGGCCTTTTCAGGGTTGGCCGAACGGAACAGGCGATCGTACAGACGCACTTCGCATTCGACGCTGGCCGCGGCCGGTACCCAATGCACAACGCCTTTGACCTTGCGGCCTTCCGGGTTCTTGCCCAGGGTTTCCGGATCGTAAGAGCAACGCAGTTCGACGATGTTGCCATCGGCGTCCTTGATCGCTTCGTCGGCACGGATCACGTAGCTGCCGCGCAGACGCACTTCGCCGTTCGGTTCCAGGCGTTTGTAGCCTTTTGGCGGCTCTTCCATGAAGTCTTCACGGTCGATGTAGAGCTCACGGGCGAACGGCAGAACGCGCACGCCCATGTCTTCTTTCGGGTGGCACGCCAATTCGAGGTTTTCGACCTGGCCTTCCGGGTAGTTGGTGATCACGACTTTCAGCGGACGCAGCACGCACATGGCACGCGGGGCGCTGTGGTCGAGGTCGTCACGGATGCTGAATTCGAGCATGCCGAAATCGACGACGCCATCGGAACGGTTGGTGCCGATCATTTCGCAGAAGTTGCGGATCGATTTCGGCGTGTAGCCACGGCGGCGGAAGCCCGACAGCGTGGACATGCGCGGATCGTCCCAGCCATGAACGTGCTTTTCATCGACCAGTTGCTTGAGCTTGCGCTTGCTGGTGATGGTGTAGTTCAGGTTCAGGCGGCTGAACTCATACTGACGCGGCTTCGCCGGTACTGGCAGGTTCTCGAGGAACCACTCGTACAGCGGACGATGGCTTTCGAACTCCAGGGTGCAGATCGAGTGGGTGATGCCTTCTATGGCGTCCGACTGACCGTGGGTGAAGTCGTAGTTCGGGTAGATGCACCACTTGTCACCGGTCTGGTGGTGATGCGCGTGACGGATGCGATACATGATCGGGTCGCGCAGGTTCATGTTCGGCGAGGCCATGTCGATCTTGGCCCGCAGCACGCGTGCGCCGTCCGGGAATTCGCCGGCGCGCATGCGGGCGAACCAGTCGAGGTTTTCTTCCACGGAGCGGTCACGGAACGGGCTGTTCTTGCCCGGCTCGGTCAGGCTGCCACGGTATTCCTTGGCTTGCTCAGGGCTCAGGTCGTCGACATAGGCCTTGCCGGCCTTGATCAGTTCTACTGCCCAGTCGTGCAACTGGTCGAAATACTGCGAGGCATAGCGCACTTCACCGGACCATTCGAAGCCCAGCCATTTGACGTCGCTTTCGATCGCGTCGATGTATTCCTGGTCTTCCTTGGCCGGGTTGGTGTCGTCGAAACGCAGGTGCGTGACGCCGCCGAATTCCTGGGCCAGACCGAAATTCACACAGATCGACTTGGCGTGACCGATGTGCAGGTAGCCGTTGGGCTCAGGCGGGAAACGGGTGACGATCTGCGTGTGCTTACCCGAGTCCAGGTCCGCCTGGATGATCGGGCGCAGGAAATTGACCGGCACGGCAGGGCCAGTCTTGGAATTCGAGGTAGGGTCGACAGTGGGCTTGCTCATAGGATCCTTGAACGTACAAGTGCGCGGCCAGTTGGCCAAATCAAAGCGGCTGTTATAAATCAAAGGGGCTTATCATAGCCGATGCTGTCAAGTGGCTGACAGAGCAGGCCGGCAATCGGCTGCATTTAATCGGTTGCCAATGAAAAACAGCCTCGAAATTCGCGCCCGGCACGCTAAACTGCCTGCCTTGGCCGACACTGGCCGGACTGGTTGAGGGCCTGAACGCCCCGAAACCCACGAATTCATAGAAAAAAGAGTACCGATCATGACCCAAGTCAAACTGACCACCAACCATGGCGACATCGTCCTGGAGCTGAACGCTGAGAAAGCCCCGATCACCGTGGCCAACTTCATCGAGTACGTTAAAGCCGGTCACTACGAAAACACTGTTTTCCACCGTGTCATCGGTAACTTCATGATCCAGGGCGGCGGTTTCGAGCCAGGCATGAAAGAAAAGAAAGACAAGCGCCCAAGCATCCAGAACGAAGCCGACAACGGCCTGCCGAACGTGAAGTACAGCGTAGCCATGGCCCGCACCATGGAGCCGCATTCGGCATCCGCCCAGTTCTTCATCAACGTGGCTGACAACAGCTTCCTGAACCACAGCGGCAAAACCGCTCAGGGTTGGGGCTACGCCGTATTCGCCAAAGTAGTCGAAGGCACCGACGTGGTCGACAAGATCAAAGGCGTGGCCACGACTTCCAAAGCCGGCCACCAGGACGTACCAGCAGAAGACGTGATCATCGAGAAAGCCGAGATCATTGAGTGATACTGCTGATTTCAGACTTGCATCTGGAAGAGGAGCGCCCGGACATTACCCGGGCGTTTCTGGATTTGCTCGCTAGACGTGCCCGCTCCGCGAGTGCGCTGTATATTCTGGGCGACTTTTTCGAGGCGTGGATTGGCGACGATGCCATGACGCCGTTCCAGCGTTCCATCTGCCAGGCCCTGCGCGAACTTAGCGACAGCGGCACGGCCATTTTTCTGATGCACGGTAATCGCGACTTCATGCTTGGCCAGGCCTTCTGCAAACAGGCCGGCTGCACGTTGTTGAAAGACCCGAGTGTCGTGCAGTTTTACGGCGAGCCAGTGCTATTGATGCACGGCGACAGCCTCTGCACCCGCGACGAAGCTTATATGAAGCTGCGGCGCTACCTGCGCAACCCGATCACCCTGTTCATCCTGCGGCATCTGCCCTTGCGTACTCGCCATAAACTGGCGCGCAAGCTGCGCAGCGAAAGCCGTGCACAGACGCGGATGAAGGCCAATGACATTGTTGATGTCACGCCGGAAGAAGTGCCGCGGGTCATGCAGCAATATGGCGTGAAAACCTTGATCCACGGGCACACCCATCGTCCCGCCATCCACAAATTGCAGATTGGCGAGCAGGCGGCCAAACGCATTGTGTTGGGGGATTGGGATCGTCAGGGCTGGGCGTTGCAGGTGGATGAGCAAGGGTTTGCGTTGGCGCCGTTTGATTTCACCCCGCCGCCACAACTGGCAGCACCCGCAAACTAACGGCCGAACACAAAAACCTGTGGGAGCGGGCTTGCCCGCGATGACGGTGGATCAGTCAACAACGTTGTTGAATGTGATTCCGCTATCGCGGGCAAGCCCGCTCCCACAGGGGTTTGTGTTTATCTCAATGACCGGTAGCAGCAGGTCCCGCCTTCGCCGCAAACGGCGGTTTCGCCAGCCACACCAGCAGAATCAACCCCATGAACGCCCACCCCAGCAACGTGAAGTAATCAACGGTGGAGAGCATGTACGCCTGGCTGGTCAGCACATGATCCAGCTGCGCGTAAGCCGGGTTACCCGCCCCGCCCAACGCATTCAAGGCATCCCGGGTCGCCGGCTCATACGTGGTGATGCTTTCACTCAAATACGCATGGTGCTGATCGGCGCGACGAATCCAGATCCAGGTGGTCAACGATGCCGCAAAACTACCGCCCAAGGTCCGCAGGAACGTCGCAAGGCCCGCACCATCGGCAATCTGGCTCGGTGGCAAATCCGACATCAAAATGCTCAAGGTCGGCATGAAGAACAGCGCCACGCCAATGCCCATGAACAGCTGCACCAAAGCGATGTGCTGGAAGTCCACTTCATTGGTAAACCCGGCACGCATGAAGCAACTCAAGCCAATGCACAGGAACGCGCCACCGGCCAGCAGTCGCAGGTCGAACCTGTGCGCGTACTTGCCGACAAACGGCGACAGCAACACCGGCAGAATGCCGATCGGTGCCACTGCCAATCCGGCCCAGGTGGCGGTGTAGCCCATCTGGGTTTGCAGCCATTGCGGCAGTATCAGGTTGATCCCGAAGAACCCGGCGTAACCCAACACCAACACAATGGTGCCGATGCGGAAATTGCGGTAAGCGAACAGCCGCAGGTTGACCACCGGGTGTTTGTCGGTCATTTCCCAGATCACGAACACCGCCAGTGCTATCACCGAAATAGCCGCGCCGATCAGGATGAAATTCGATTCGAACCAGTCCAGGTCATTGCCTTTGTCGAGGATCACCTGCAGCGCGCCGACGCCAATAATCAAAGTGATCAACCCCACGTAATCCATCGGCTGGTAACTGGTCACCACCGGCCGCGTCTTGAGCTGCGAGCGCACGACCATGACCGCAAAAACACCGATCGGCACGTTGATAAAGAAAATCCACGGCCAGCTGTAGCTGTCAGTGATCCAACCGCCGAGGATCGGACCGGCAATCGGCGCCACCACCGTGACCATCGCCAGCAACGCCAGGGCCATGCCTCGCCTGGCGGGCGGATAGACGGCAATCAACAGCGTCTGTGTCATCGGATACAAAGGCCCGGCCACCAGGCCTTGAAGCACCCGAAAGCCGATCAGCTCCGGCATCGAGGTCGAGATACCGCAGAGAAACGAGGCCAGCACGAACAGCATCGTTGCCCAGAGAAACAGCTTCACCTCACCAAAGCGCCGGCTGAGCCAACCGGTCAGCGGCAGCGCAATGGCGTTGCTTACGGCAAACGAGGTGATGACCCAGGTGCCCTGCTCCGAGCTCACGCCCAGGTTGCCGGAAATCGTCGGCAAGGCCACGTTGGCGATGGTGGTGTCGAGCACCTGCATGAAGGTCGCCAGCGACAGGCCGATGGTGCTGAGCAGCAGGCTGGGCGGCGTGAAAGACGCGTTATTGCTCATCGCAAATCCTTTGAAACCTGATTGGCGCAGCGCCTGTTACTGACGCAGCTGACCTTGTGGGAGCGAGCTTTTGTGGCGAGGGGGCTTGCCCCCGTTGGGTCGCGAAGCGGCCCCAAAAGCTTTGCGACTGCTTCGCAGCCGAGCGGGAGCAAGCTCCCTCGCCACAAAGGCTCGCTCCCAGGGTCGGTGTCAGCGTTGCGCGGTTTTACTGACCGCTGCGCTGTTGTCGTGGATCAGCTGGGTGATCATCGCATCGGCCTCGGCCAACTGACGGTCGTAGATGCCGGTGCTGAACGAAGCCTTTTGCGGCGGCTGTTGCGCCAGCACCGGACCGCTCTGGTCACGCAGGTTCACATCGACCTGAGTCGACAGGCCGACCCGCAATGGGTGCTTGGCCAGCTCTTCGGCATTGATGTGAATCCGCACCGGCACCCGCTGGACGATCTTGATCCAGTTACCGGTGGCGTTCTGCGCCGGCAGCAAGGCAAACGCGCTGCCCGTCCCGGCGCCGAGGCTGTCGATGGTGCCGCTGTATTTGACGTCGCTGCCGTAGAGGTCGGCCTCGATGTCCACCGGCTGACCGATGCGCATGTCACGCAGTTGGGTTTCCTTGAAGTTGGCGTCGATCCACAGCTGATCCAGCGGAATCACCGCCATCAGCGCGTTGCCCGGCTGGACCCGCTGGCCCAGTTGCACGCTGCGCTTGGCAACGTAACCGGTGACCGGTGCGATCAAGGTGCTGCGGGCATTGTTCAGGTACGCCTGACGCAATTGCGCGGCGGCGGACATCACGTCCGGGTGCGACGACACCACGGTGTCATCCACCAGCGCGCTGGTGGTCATGAGCTGTTGTTTGGCGTTGGCCAAGGCGTTTTGCGCCGAGGTCAGGTCGTCGCGAGCGTGGGACAGTTCTTCCTGGGAAATCGCCCCGCCAGCGGCGAGGTTTCTCCGGCGATTGAAGTTGTCCTGAGCCTTTTGCACTTCGGCCTGCTGCGCATTGACCTGGGCTTTCATGCCATCGACGTTGCTGTACAAGCCACGAACCTGGCGCACGGTGCGAGCCAGATTGGCCTGGGCACTTTGCAGACCGACTTCGGCGTCGTTCGGGTCAAAGTTAATCAGCACCTGGCCTTCGTGGACCAGATCGCCATCATCGGCGCCAATGCTGACCACGGTCCCGGTGACCAGCGGAGTGATTTCCACCACGTTGCCGTTCACATAGGCGTCGTCGGTGCTTTCATTCCAGCGACCGAAGAATTCGTGATAACTCCAGACGCCGAGCCCGGCGAGGATCACCACGATGGTTAGTACAAACAGCATCACTTTGCGTTTGCGTGGATTGCTCGTGTCTTGAGCGTTGTCAGGGGCTTGGGATGTATCGACAGTGGCCATGACGGGTACCTTGAATTAGTTGTGCTGCGTGGCTGGGGTTGCGTTGGCTGCGGTCAGGGTTTCGCCCTGGAAGCCGCCGCCCAGCGCTTGCATCAGTTGAATCGATAGGTCGATCTGCTCGGCATTCAGGTTGGCCAGCTGACGCTGGGCCTGGAGCAATTGCTGCTCGATGCTGAGCACGTCCAAGTAATTACCGATGCCGGAACCGTAGCGCTGGACCACGGTGTTGTAAGAATCCTGGGCAATGTCGGTGGCGTGCTGCTGGGCGCCGATTTGCCGGCCGATATCGCGCAACTGGTTGATGGTGTCACTGACATCGCCCAGGGCTTTCACCAGGCTTTTGTTGTACTGCGCCACCGCGAGGTCGTAATCGGCGTCGCGGGAATCGAGGTCAGCCCGCAGGCGGCCGCCGTCGAAAATCGGCACCGAGATCGTCGGCGCGACGTTGAAGAAGCGACTGGCGGAACCGAACATCGCATCACCCAGCAACGACTCCACACCCGCCGCCGCGCTCAGGTTGAGGTTGGGGTAGAACTGAGTCTTGCCCGCCGCGATGTTTTTGCTCGCGGCTTCAACCCGCCAGCGTGCCGCCACCAGGTCCGGACGACGACCCAGCAGTTCCGCCGGCAGCACCGACGGCAAAGCCACGGCGCTGGCCTGAAGAACTTTCGGTCGGGCGATTTCATTGCCGCGATCCGGGCCTTTGCCCAGCAGCACCGCCAAGGCGATTTTCGCGCTTTGCAGGCGTTTTTCGGCGTCGATCAGGCTGGCTTCGGCGCTGGCTTCCAGGCTTTCGGTCTGCTGAAACTGGTACTGACTGTCGATCCCCGAGCTCAGGCGACGCTGGCTGAGGTCGAGCATTTGTTGGGTGCGCTTGAGGTCTTCGCTGGCCAGGTCATGGATGATGTGCGCCTGCCCCAGATCGCTGTAGGCGCGGGCGACATCGGCGGACAAGGTCAGCTGCGCGGCCTGCTGATCGACTTCGGCGGCACGGGCCTGGCCCAATGCGGCTTCCCAGGCATCGCGCTGGCCGCCCCAAAGGTCGAAGTTGTAGTTGAAACTCGCACCGAGATTACGCACCGTGGAATAGGTGCCACCCTGCCCGCTCGGGTCCTGATCGCGAGCCAGACGCGAACGGCTGACGCCGGCGCTGGCATCGAGGGTCGGCATCCGCGCGGCGTCGGCGGCATAGGCAGCGGCGCTGGCCTGATGGGCGCGGGCGTCGGCGATCTGCATGTCCGGGCTGTCGTGCAGGGCTTCGCGGATCAAGCCGTCGAGTTGCGGATCGCCAAGGCTTTTCCACCAGTCGCTTTTCGGCCATGCCGCGGGCGACAGGGTCACGCCGTTGAGGGATTGCCCGGCCTTGAGATTTTTCGCATCGAGGCTGACGCCTTCGGTGGTCAGGCCGCTGTAACTGGCGCAACCGGCGAGGCTCATGGCCAACAGCACCAGGCTCAAGCCGGTACGCAGGCTTTTACTGTTCATTGCCACCTACCCGCAGCAGAGTGATCGAGTCACCCGCGGCTACCAGAATTTTCTTCAGGATTTGTTCCAGGGTTTTCAATTCTTCCGGGGTGATGGCGCCGGCCAGCTCATTCATGGCATCGGCGCCGATCTGCGGCAGCTGATCGGTCAGCTGCTGGCCCTGTTCGGTCAGCACCAACTGAACCTGACGCCGATCTGCCTCGGAGCGTTGGCGGGCGAGGAAACCTTTCTGTTCCAGACGATCGAGCATGCGGGTCATCGAACCGCTGTCCAGCGACAGATGACGGCACAGCTCGGCCGGGGTATCGACGCCGAACTGGGCCATGATGATCAGCACTTTGAACTGCGCGGCGGTGATGCCGTGGGGTTCCATGTGCGTGTCGATGATCCGGTCCTTGAGCAGCGCGGCGCGCCCGAGCAAAAGGCCGAGATGGCAATTATGGAAATCGTATGAGCTGAAATGTTTCATCTGACCACCAATTAGCTGCCTAGGCAGAGAATGTATGTCGAGATGTTACTGCCTAGGCAGAGAATGTCAACGCAATAGTTAGGTTGCTTTCTATTTAGTTGATAAATGGCGATGGTTTTTGCGGTGAACACTCTGACGCCATCGCGGGCAAGCCCGCTCCCACAAGGATCTCGCTGAACCTGTGGGAGCGGGCTTGCCCGCGATTGGGGCGATGCGGTATCTGGAAGAAAACGCGGGCCTAGAAATCCCGCTTGTAGAAGATGTCCAGCGAACTGGCCACGCCGCTGGCGGCTTCGAGGTAGACCTTTTTGCTCAGTTTGTAGCGCAAGGCAATGGTGTTGGCCGGCTCGAACACGCCGACGCCATAACGCAGGCTGAGTTTTTCCGAGATGTTGCCGCTGGCCACCACGGCGGTGTTGGCGCCGCTGCCTTGGGTATCAAGCTGAAAATCCTGAATCCCCAAGTCCTTGGCCAACCCGCTGGTCACCCCCGAACTGCCCATCAAACCCAACCCGAGGGCGGCCTGGGCGAGCATGTTGTTGTCTTCACCGGTGGTGCTCAGCGGACGCCCCAGCACCAGATACGACAAAGCCTGCTCCTGACTCATGGCCGGTTCGGAAAAGATCTGCGTGGTCGGCTGCTCGGCGCTGCCACTCAGGCGAATGCCGGCGATGATGTCGTCGGTCTGGCGAATCGCTTCGATATCGAGGTACGGCTGATCAATGGGACCTGCAAACAACAGGCGCGCCCGGCGCACCGTCAGTCGCTGACCGTAGGCGCGATAACGCCCGTCGTTGAGCCAGAGCTCGCCTCGGGTGTCCATGTTGTCACCGATGTGCACTTGACCTTGCAGGTTGGCGGTCAGGCCGAATCCAGCAAAGCTGAGTTTGTCCTGCCCGACCACCACATCGATGTCCATCGCCATGGCCATCGGCGGTTTACCTTCTTCGGTCTGCTGACCGACGATCACCGTGTCATCGGAGACCTTGACCGTCGACGGCGGCAGCTCGCGCACGGTGATTTCACCCTTGGGCACCAGCACTTTGCCGACGATTGCCAGTCTGTCGTCCTTCATGGAGATCTTCAGGTCCGGCGCGACTTCCAGCGCGGCGTAGGGTTCGACAGTGACCGGTAAGTGCGAGCCCTTGAGCGCCAGATCCACGACCAGCGCCTGACCCCAGGCGATGTTGCCATTGAGGCTGCCCTGCCCGGTCTTGCCGCTTTTCCAACCGCCGTTCAGTTGCACGGTTTCGCCGGCAATCACGGCTTGAAGTTGCAAGGCTTCGAGCGCCATCGGCAGTTCAGGCCCGGAGATTTCACCGTCGCGCAGCTCGAGGTTGCCATTGACCAGCGGCGCCAGCAGTCCGCCGGATAATGTGCCGCTGCCGCTCAAATGCCCGGTGAGTTTCTCGACCATCGGCACAAACGGCCGCGCCACCGACAAGTCCAGACCACTGAGGCGGAATGAACCGGTCAGCGGTTTGTTCTTCGGCAGCGGGTTGATCTGCGCCTGAACCATCAGTTCACCGAGTTTGCCGCCGACAAAATTGAGGTCGGTGTCGATGCGTTTCGGCGTGAGTTTGCTGGTGAGTTTCAGGGTCTGGTACGGGAAGTCCAGCCATTGCTCCTTCTCGCGCATACGCAAGGTGCCGCCACTGGCGTCGATGCTGATCTGGCCGTTCGGGCCGCTGGCCGGCAAGTCCAGTTGCAGGTCGGCGTTGAGCTTACCCTTCCAGGCAAAATCCTTCGGCAACCATTGCGCGAGGCTGTCGATGGGGAACTGCTTGAGGTGATAACGCAGCTTCGGCTCGGGCATCAAGCGCTGGTCTTCGCCGCACAGGCTGGCCGGGCCGGACATCCAGCAATGGGCGCCGAAGTTGATTTTGCCATCCGCCAGTCGCTCAAGCTTCGCCGGATTTTGCAGCTTCCAGTCCTGCCCGCCAGCCTGGATATCGCCACTGGCCAGACGCCCGCGCCAATTGCCCTTATCCAGCGTGCCGTCGAGACCGAGCGCCAGTTTCAGCTTCGGTCCTTGCAGGTCGAGGGCGAGTTTCTGGTTTTTGATGTCGCCCTGACCGCTGGCGGTCAACGTGCCCAGTGACGTGTCGCCGGTCTGAATGCCGCTGCCCTTGAGGTCGATCTTCGCCCGCTGGGCGCTGTCGAGGGTGGCGTCCAGATTGAGGCTTTGCAGGCGATTGTCTTCGAAGGCCAGTTGCGTGCCTTGCAGGCCGAGCTTGCCTTGTGGCGCTTTGAGCGTGCCGGCGACATCGACCCGGCCATTGAGCTGACCGCGCAATTGCGGCCAGAGCTGGGCCAGACGCGGCATCTTGATGTCGATCCGGCCGGCGAGTTTCTGTTGCAGGCTGCCCTGGCCATTGATGCTGTTGTCACCAAGGCGAATCTGCAACGCGCTGAGGTTCCATTGCTCGCCGCCGCCATCGGCCTTGGCTTGCAACACCGCCGGTTGCCCGCGCAGCTTGCCTTTCAAGTCCAGGTCGGCGGTCAGGCTAAGCGTTTCGTTCTTCATCTCACCTTTGCTGCGCAATGGCCCAGCCAAGGTGCCTGGCAACTCCGCGAGCCAGTACGCCGGGTTGATTGCCGAGAGGTCCAGCGCCGTATCCCAGGCGATACCGTCGGCAAACTGCAGATTCAGGTGCCCTTCGGCCTTGCCCTGCCCGGCTTCGAGTTTGAATTGCGGCAGGTGGATTTTGGTCAGATCGCCGCTGAACGGGCTGTTCAGACTGAACGCCCCGGCCGGGCCATCCAGTGCGGCTTTGAAGTTACCGATGTAGTTGCCGTCGGTGTAGGAGACTTCACCGTTGAAGCTGCGCAGCGCTACTTGCGGCTCGTCGATCAGCGGATAGAGACGGTGCCATGGAAAATCCAGCCAATCGATTTTTGCATCAAAACTCAGGCCTTTGCTCCAGTCCACTTTCCCGGTGAGCTTGAGGCTTTGTTTGTCGTTGGCCGTCAGATCAAGGCCGGCGATTTGCGCGCCCCTGGCGTCGACCTTGCCTTGCAGCACCAGCGCAACCGGGCCTTGCTCTGCGGGTAACGTGGCTTTGCCGAGCAACTGGTAACCGTTTTTCAGGTCGCCGTCGCCAGTGAGTTCCAGTTGATTGAGTTGCAAGGTATCCGGTAGATCGGTGCTGGCCTTGAAGCCGTCGGCGGTGATGCGCACTTTGGCCGGCAGGTTTTCCGCCAGCGGTTGCAGCTCGCCAGTGAGTTGGCCGTTCAGGTAGCCGCTGCTGTCGGCTTTCAAGTTCAGGGTTTTCAGCAGATCACCGTCGACCTTCAGGGCCAGTGCCCATGGTTCGGTACCCGGCGACGGCAGGGTCAGTTTGCCTTCAGCGGTCAGCGGCCAGTTACCGCTCGGTTGCAACAGACCGGACAGGTTCAGACTCAGTTCATCACGCTGCAAGTGCACCGAGTCGATCTGCAAACCCTTCTCGGTCCAGTGCGCCGCCAGTTGCAGCCCCTTGAGTTCTTCACTGCCGTTGAACAGCAGGCGGCCGATTTTGACGTCACCCAATTCGATGGCCAGCGGCAATTTCAAGTCCGGGAGACTGATCGGGCCGCTGCTTTCCTCTTCCACGCCCGGCGGGAGTTGCAGGCTGACCTGCTCGGCCTGCAATTGCTCGATGCACAACGTCATGCGCATCAGGCACAGCGGCGACCAGGCAAAAATTGCTTTGTTCAGCTCAACCCGGCTGCTGTCCTGCTGCCACACCAGATGATCGGCGCTCCACTGCCCACCCAAACGGCCCTGGAAATTTTCCACGGTCAAACCCGGCACAAACCCGAGTGCCCAGCGACTGCCCGTCGGAGTGCCCAGCACGGCGACCAGTGTCAGCACGATCAGCATCAGCAGCGCCGGAATCGCTAGCAGCGTTATTTTCAAACCACGCTTCACAGCTCAGGCCCCATGGAAAAGTGCAGTCGAATGCCGCCGTCGTCGTCCATCGCGTGGGCCAGGTCGAGGCGAATCGGCCCCACCGGCGAAACCCAGCGTACGCCGATACCGACACCCGTCTTCAGGTTCGGCAGTTCGAGTGTGTTGAAGGAGTTGCCCTGGTCGATGAAGGTAGCGACCCGCCATTTTTCGGCGACAGAGTATTGATACTCGACGCTGCCGGCCACCATGTAGCGGCCACCGATACGGTCGCCATCGGAGTTTTCCGGGGACAGGCTCTGGTAATCGTAACCGCGCACGCTCTGATCGCCACCGGCGAAGAAGCGCAAGGACGGCGGCACCGATTTGTAGCCGTTGGTGGCACTGCCGCCGACCTGCACCCGACCGAGCAAGCGGTGTTTGTCGAAGACCGTGGTCAGGCCTTTGACCAGCGCCGTACCGTAGACCAGGTTGGTGTCCGAACCCAATCCTTCCTTGGCGACTTTGGTTTCGAATTGCAGGCGATAGCCGTTGTGCGGATCGATGCGGTTGTCGCTTTTCAGGTAGGAATAGCTCACGCCGGGCATCAGTAAGGTGCTGAGCCCCGAATCGTCACCGAGTTTGTATTCCTCGCGTTGCCACTTGAGCGACACCACCCGCTGCCAGCCGCTGGGCAACTTGCTGTGCCACTCGGGGCCGAGGGTCAGCAGTTTGCTGAGGGTATCGGTGCCAGAGATTTCTTCATATTGATAACCACCGGCAAAGCGCAGTTTGTCGGTCAATGGTGGGTCCAGCGGAACGTCGTAAAACAGCCCGACGTTCTGCCGTGGCGCCGAAATCTCGGCTTCCCAGCCGTAACTGTGCCCTTGGGGATTGACCCAATGCCGGGTCCAGTTGGCTTTGACCCGTGGACCGACGTCGGTGGAAAAGCCCAGACCGAGGCCCATGGTCCTTGGCTTGCGGGTTTCCAGTTTGACCGCCACCGGGATCACGTCGTCCTTGGACGCGGTCGGTGCCGCATCCACGCGCACGCCCTCGAAATAGCCGCTCGATTGCAGCGCCTGATTGAGTTCGGCGATCAGTTCGGAGTCATAGGGCGTGCCGGCCTTGAACGGCACCATGCGTTGCAGCAGGTCTTCGTCGAATGGCGTATCGCCTTCAAAACTGACCTTACCCAGCGCATAGCGCGGGCCGCTGTCGTAGATCAATTCGATGTCGGCGACGCCGGCACGCGGGTCCACCAAGAGTTTCTGGCGGGTGAAGCGCCCACTGAAAAAACCGTAGCGCGAGGCCTGGTTCTGGATCAACCGCTTGGCGTCCTCGTAACGGCCGTGGTTGAGCACCGCGCCGGGTTTCAGTAGATCGCTTTGGGGTACACGGAAGGATTTGAACGAGGCCGCCGGGCCTTCGATGCGCACCGTGACATTGCGCAAATGGATTGGCTCACCGGGCTCGATGTTCAGCACCAGGCGCGGTGTCTTGCCGCCCTTCACGTCGCTGTCGATTTGCGGCTGGTAATAGCCCAAAGCCTGGGCGGCCTTGCGCGCCTGTTCTTCGGCGCCACGACTGAAGCGCAGCAAGGCTTCTTCATCGCGATCGCCGAGGCTACCGATATAGCCCTCTATATTGGCCTTCAGTTCATCGTTGGACGGTTTGATCCGCACATCCAATTCACTTTGCGCCAGCGCCGCGCAGCTGGAGATCAGCATCAGCACGCCACTGGTAAATCTTCGTGGAAACTTCATAGGCGCGGATGCTATCACGAGCTTGGGAGCGTGATAGAGCCTGGCGTGCGCTGAAAGTTCTACCGTTATGCTGTTGCCGTTTGTAACACCTGCGGATTCGCGTGAAAAAACACGTGTTCAAGAATCGGTCCTACTGCCACTTCGCCGATTTCCTCATAGCCCTGACGCTTATAGAACTCCAGATAACGAGGATTCCCGGTGTCGAGGATCACGCCTTGGGAGTGTTCATCGACCGCGCACCAGTTGTGCACCGCTTGCAGCAATTGTTCGCCGAAGTGCTTGCCCTGGAATTGCGGATGAACCCCCAGCAATGGCAAAACGTGTACCGAATCGGACGGCACGCACGCCATTACGGCGGCGTGGTAATCGAGGTAGCGTCGGGTGCAACGAAACCCGGTGCTGAGCACCATCCGCAAGCGCCAGGCCCAGCTTTCGGTGATACCCAAGCGGCGTTGCGGCGGTGCGATCAGGGCGATGCCGATCAAACGGTCATTCACCAGCAGGCCGATGGCTGGCAAATCCTGCAAAAAGTGCTGTTTGACCAGTTCGCGCACCGTTGCCCTTACCCGTTGTTCATAACCAGGGCGCTCGGCCTCGAACAGGTAGCCGAACGTCGGCTCGTGCCGGTACGCCTGGTACAACAGGGAACGTGCTTCGCGGGAATAGCCGCTGTCGAGCATGTGAATATCGGCGATGACAGTCGAGGTTTCGGGCATAACGGTAGATCTCCCCTGGGCGCGGCTCAGAAGGCCGCGTTCTTATTGGTACGAGCCTTTGGGTGGCGTCACAGTTCCCCAGACAAAGGTATAGACCAAGCCAGGATCTTCATCGACTGAACTGACGCCTTCGCGGGCAAGCCACGCTCCCACAGTATCCGTGGCGCTCATAGATTTTGTGTACGCCACGGACACTGTGGGAGCGGGCTTGCCCGCGAAGAGGCCCGATTTGCCAACACATCTCTGACAGAACACAACGAATCCCCTCACCCCAAGGCTGGCCCCATTCCTACATGTCAGCTAGCATCGCACTTTTGCCAGGACTGCCGACCATGAAGATCGTCTCCTTCAACATCAACGGGCTGCGCGCTCGCCCGCATCAGCTGGCGGCGCTGATTGAGAAACATCAACCAGATGTGATCGGATTGCAGGAAACCAAGGTCCACGACGACCAGTTTCCCCTGGCCGAGGTTCAGGCACTGGGTTATCACGTGCATTTCCATGGGCAAAAAGGCCACTACGGCGTAGCCCTGCTCTCGCGCCAGGAACCGATTGCCTTGTACAAAGGTTTCACCACTGACGAAGAAGACGCTCAGCGACGCTTCATCTGGGGCACTTTCGCCGACACCAATGGCGTGCCGGTAACCATCATGAACGGCTATTTCCCACAGGGCGAAAGTCGCGATCACCCTACCAAGTTCCCAGCCAAGGAACGTTTCTACAGCGATTTGCAGCAGTTGCTGGAAAGCCAGTTCAGCAACGAGCAGCCGATTGTGGTGATGGGCGATGTGAATATTTCCCCGGAAGACTGCGACATCGGCATCGGCCCGGACAACATGAAACGCTGGCTGAAAACCGGCAAATGCAGCTTCCTGCCCGAAGAACGCGAATGGATGGCCCGCCTGAAGAATTGGGGCCTGGTGGACAGTTTCCGTCACTTGAACCCGGACGTTGCCGACCGTTTCAGTTGGTTCGACTACCGCAGCCGTGGTTTTGAGGATGAGCCCAAGCGCGGGCTGCGGATTGACCTGATCATGGCGTCCCATGGGTTGTTGCCGCGAGTGAAGGATGCCGGCGTGGATTACGATCTGCGCGGGATGGAAAAGCCTTCCGATCATGCGCCGATCTGGCTTGAGTTGAGCTAAAAGCAAAAGATCGCAGCCTTCGGCAGCTCCTACAGGATGTACGCCGACCCAGTGTAGGAGCTGCCGAAGGCTGCGATCTTTTGATCTGTCATCGTTCAGAAACCTTACTGACTTATTCTCCCGGCACTTTCCCAGGCTTATAAGGTGCCGGCATGACGCTGCGCGTGTTGTTTCTGTCGATGCTCGCCGCCCTGCTGCCGTTAACGGTATCGGCCGGCGACTTGCCGACGCCCGAACGTGGTCCGGTGCTGCGCATCCAGGGCTCCAACACTATTGGCGCGGCATTAGGCCCGACGCTGGTCGAGGGGTTGATGCGTGAACAGGGCCTGCTCAAGGTTCATCGCGAAGCCCCGGACAAAGCCAACGAACAACGCATCGTCGGCGAAACCGTTCAGGGACGCCGAGTCGAAGTGGAAGTCGCGGCCCACGGTTCCAGCACCGGGTTCAAAGCCCTGAAAAACGCCTCCGCCGATCTCGCGGCCTCTTCGCGCCCGATCAAGGACAGCGAACGGCTGGATCTTGAACCGCTGGGCGACCTGAAAAGCCCGGTTGCCGAGCAAGTCATCGCTATCGATGGTCTGGCAATCATCCTTCATCCGCACAATCCGCTGAAGCAACTCAACACCGTACAGCTGGCGCGAATCTTCAGCGGCGAAGCGAAAACCTGGGAAGAACTCGGCGGCACCGGCGGGACGATTCATCTCTATGCGCGGGATGATCAATCGGGTACCTATGACACGTTCAAGGAATTGGTCCTCAGCCCGCGTGGGAAAACCCTGAGCGGCAACGCGAAACGCTTCGAATCCAGCGAGCAATTGTCCGACGCGGTCAGTCTGGACCCGCAAGGTATCGGCTTCATCGGGTTGCCTTATGTGCGCCAGGCCAAAGCCGTGGCCATTGTCGATGGCGACTCCCAGGCCATGCTGCCGCTCAATAGCCTGATCGCGACGGAAGATTACCCGCTATCCCGTCGGCTGTTTTTTTACCTACCGCCGACCGGGAAAAATCCCTGGGCCAAGGCCTTGGTGAAGTTTGCCCAAAGCAGCAAAGGCCAGGCGATCGTCGCAACCAATGGCTTTATCGCACAGACTGTTCAGGCCATGGCGGTCACGCCGAATGCGTTGATGCCCGAGGGTTATCAGGCGCTCAGCCGTCATGCCCAGCGGCTGACGGTGAATTTCCGTTTCGAAGAAGGCAGCGCGACGCTGGACAACAAGGCCCGACAGGATCTGTCGCGGGTGCTCGACTATATAAAGCAGCACGACAAAACCAATCGGCAAGTGACGCTGGTAGGGTTTGGCGACGCCAAGAGCGACCCGGCACGGGCAGACTTGCTGTCGAAACTGCGGGCCATGGCGGTGCGGCGAGAGCTGGTGAAAAGCGGTGTGGTGTTTCGCGAGATTCGCGGTTTCGGCGCCGAGATGCCGGTGGCGACCAACAGCGGGGATGAGGGGCGGATCAAGAATCGGCGGGTTGAGGTTTGGGTGTATTGAATCTGATGTTGATGGGTTGAATGGGCTGACGCCATCGCGGGCAAGCCCGCTCCCACAGTTGCAGTGGTGTTCACAGATTTTGTGTACGACACGGACACTGTGGGAGCGGGCTTGCCCGCGATGAACGATGACGCGGTGCCTGTCAGTGCCCGCTGCGCGAAACCAGACAACCCGGTACATCTGAAACAACCGGGTTGCCGTATTTCAGGGCCGCTTCGCGCCCCAGCGGGAGCAAGCTCCCTCGCCACAAAAGCCCACCAGTCTTACTGCCCGCTACGCATCATCTCTTTCGGCACGTACTTGCCGATCTCGAACTTGCCGATCGCCGCGCGGTGCACTTCGTCCGGGCCGTCGGCCAGGCGCAGGGTGCGTTGCATGGCGTACATGTAGGCCAGCGGGAAATCGTTGGAAACCCCTGCCCCGCCATGGATCTGGATCGCCCGGTCGATCACCCGCAATGCCACGTTCGGGGCCACGACTTTGATCTGCGCGATTTCGCTCTTCGCCACCTTATTGCCAACGGTGTCCATCATGTACGCCGCTTTCAACGTTAGCAGGCGCGCCATGTCGATCTCCATCCGTGAGTCGGCGATTTTGTCGATGTTACCGCCCAGACGCGCCAAAGGTTTGCCGAACGCAGTGCGGTTGACCGCACGTTTGCACATCAGCTCCAACGCACGCTCGGCCATGCCGATCGAACGCATGCAGTGGTGAATCCGGCCTGGGCCGAGGCGACCTTGAGCAATTTCAAAGCCGCGTCCTTCACCCAACAAGACGTTTTCGTACGGCACCCGGACGTTTTCGAACAGTACTTCGGCGTGACCGTGAGGCGCGTCGTCATAACCGAACACTGGCAGCGGACGCACAATCTTCACGCCTGGGGTATCCACCGGCACCAGAATCATTGAGTGCTGCGCATGGCGCGGAGCATCCGGGTTGCTCAGGCCCATGAAGATCAAAATCTTGCAGCGTGGATCGCAGGCCCCTGAGGTCCACCATTTCTTGCCGTTGATCACCCATTCGTCGCCATCACGCACAGCGCGGGCGGCCATGTTGGTGGCGTCGGACGAGGCCACGTCCGGCTCGGTCATGGCGAACGCCGAGCGGATCTCGCCGCGCAACAGCGGTTCGAGCCAGCGTTGCTTCTGTTCTTCATTGGCGTAACGCACCAGCACTTCCATGTTGCCGGTGTCTGGCGCGGAGCAGTTGAACGGCTCAGGGCCCAGCAGCGAGCGGCCCATGATTTCCGCCAATGGCGCATATTCGAGGTTGGTCAGGCCGGCACCGAGTTCGGATTCAGGCAGAAACAAATTCCACAGGCCTTCAGCTTTGGCCTTGAGTTTGAGTTCTTCCATGATCGCCGTCGGCTGCCAGCGATCGCCCTCGGCGACCTGGCGTTCGAACACCGCCTCAGCGGGATAAACGTAGGTGTCCATGAACGCGGTTACGCGCTCACGCAGTTCTTGCACTTTGGGCGAATAAGCGAAATCCATGGGCAGCTACCTTCTTACTTAAGGGAGGTTGTTCAGGGCATGCATTCGATGCTAGAACAGCGCTGATAATTTACCTAGCCTATTCTCGGCGTGTATTAACATTCATCACCGATATATGATCGACTGATAGAGCCACCTTCCTAAAACAAGAAGCAGAGAGCGCAGCGCAATGAATCTGAGCAAGGTCGACCTCAACCTTTTCATCGTCTTCGACGCGATCTACACCGAAGCCAACCTGACTCGCGCCGGGCAAATTGTCGGCATTACTCAACCGGCAGTCTCGAACGCTCTGGCCCGCCTGCGCGAGACCTTCAACGATCCGCTTTTCGTGCGCACCGCCCAAGGCATGGTGCCCACGCCAATGGCGCAGAACATCATCGGCCCCGTACGCAACGCCCTCTCCTTGCTGCGTGTGTCGGTGCAGGAAAGCCGCATCTTCAACCCGTTGCAGGCGGTCAAGACCTACCGGATCAGCATGACCGACCTCACCGAAGCGGTGATCCTGCCGCCGCTGTTCCAGCGCCTGCGACGCTTGGCGCCGACGGTGATCATCGAAAGCTTCCTGTCCAAACGTCGTGAGACCACCAAGGAATTGGCCGCCGGTCGTCTCGATTTCGCGGTGGATGCGCCGCTCAACACTGACCCGCAGGTGCGTCACGTCAAGTTGATGGAGGACCGTTACGTGTGCGCCATGCGCAAGGGCCATCCGTTGGCGGGCAAAGAGAAATTCACCCTCGACGATTATCTGTCCCTGACCCACATCCATATCTCCAGCCGTCGCAGCGGTCTGGGTTATGTCGACCTGGCCCTGGGCAAAATGGGCATCCAGCGCAAAATCGCCCTGCGCTCCCAGCATTACCTGATGGCGTCCCAGGTGTTGCAGCAGACCGACATGGTCATGACCGTGCCGGAACGCTTCGCCCGTCGCCATGACTTGTACTCGGTGAACCTGCCGGTCAAAGAAGTTCCGCCGGTGGAAACTCACCTCTACTGGCACGAAAGCACTGACCAGGACCCGGCCAACCGGTGGATGCGCGAGCAGATGATCGAGTTGTGCCAACAGGTCACGGCGCATGAGAAGAAGTTCGATAAGGTGTAGGGCTTTTGACCGCGTCATCGTTCTTCGCGGGCAAGCCCGCTCCCACATTTGATCGCATTCCCCTGAGAGAACGCGGTCACCTGTGGGAGCGGGCTTGCTCGCGAAGAGGCCGGTGATACCAACGAAGATCCATGCCCCTTGACGTAAACGTCAACCTGCCATTAGCTTAGCGCCATGACCTTTTTCGAGCGCTTCCATGAGCAGCCAGACCTATAGCATTTCCGACCTCGCCCGCGAGCTCGACATCACCACCCGGGCCATTCGCTTCTATGAAGAGCAAGGCCTGCTCAGCCCCGAGCGTCGTGGCCAGGAACGCATTTATTCGCCCCGTGACAAGGTCAGCCTGAAGCTGATCCTGCGGGGCAAGCGCATTGGTTTTTCCCTGGCCGAATGCCGCGAGCTGATCGAGCTCTATGACCCCTCCAGCGGTAACACCAAGCAACTGCACAGCATGCTGGCGAAAATCGCCGAACGTCGGGAACAACTCGAACAGCAATTGCTGGACATCGAACAGATGAAACTGGAACTCGACACGGCTGAAGAGCGCTGTACTCAGGCGCTGGAACAGACGATCAAGAGCCAGCAAGCGGTTTAACAATCCCATTGTGGGAGCGAGCCTGCTCGCGATGGCGGTAGCGCATTCAGCACTCATGTCGACTGACCCGACGCTATCGCGAGCAGGCCCGCTCCCACAGGGTTCTCTGAACATTCAGACAATCAACACAGGTCGATTCCCATGTCCCTACCCACCCACGTACGCCTGGTCGAAGTCGGCCCTCGCGACGGTCTGCAAAACGAAGCCCAGCCCATCAGCGTCGCGGACAAGGTGCAACTGGTCGACGCGCTGACAGCCGCAGGTCTGGGTTATATAGAAGTCGGCAGTTTCGTCTCGCCCAAATGGGTGCCGCAAATGGCCGGTTCCGCCGAGGTCTTCGCGCAAATCCAGCGCAAGCCGGGCGTGACCTATGGCGCCCTCGCCCCCAACCTGCGGGGCTTTGAAGATGCCATCGCCGCCGGGGTCAAGGAAGTCGCCGTATTCGCTGCAGCATCCGAAGCGTTTTCCCAGCGCAACATCAATTGCTCGATCAGCGAGAGCCTGGAGCGCTTCGTGCCGATCATGGACGCCGCCAAACAACACGGCGTCAGTGTGCGCGGTTACGTGTCCTGCGTGCTGGGCTGCCCTTACGAAGGTGACATCGCACCGGAACAAGTCGCCCGGGTTGCTCGCGAGCTCTATGCGATGGGCTGCTACGAGGTTTCGCTGGGAGACACCATCGGCACCGGCACCGCTGGCGCGACCCGCAAGATGTTCGAAGTGGTTTCGGCTGACGTACCACGTGAAAAACTGGCCGGACACTTTCACGATACCTATGGCCAAGCCATGGCCAACATCTACGCCAGCCTGCTGGAAGGCATCGCGGTGTTCGACAGCTCCATCGCCGGCCTTGGCGGTTGCCCGTACGCCAAGGGCGCCAGCGGTAATGTCGCGACCGAAGACGTGGTTTACCTGCTCAATGGCCTGGGCATCGAGACCGGAATCAACCTGGACGCCTTGATTCGGGCCGGTCAGCAGATTTGCGCAGTGCTGGGGCGCCCGACCGGTTCGCGCGTGGCCAAGGCCCGCAGCGCGCAGTGACAGGTGTGGATGTGTCCGGGTGTTACCGCGTGCTCTGAAACGTGGGCGGAAACGAGTAACACGGAAACAAATTGTCGGGTTTGGCTTGGATGAAAAATCCTACGAAAAACTCAAAGTATTGAATTTAAAGGGTTTTTAAAAGTTGGCACGCCTTCTGCTATCTCTATGGCATAACAAGAATAAAAACTGCAAACCAATAAAAATAAGACGTAACGACTCTGACATAACAAGAACAACACGGCAGAGACGCAGCTAACAGATTTTTTTGGAGAGGATGTGCTTTTCAGGGTGCTTTTCGAAGTAACCCGCAACCGGGCAGAGAACAATAAAACTACCTTCAGGTAGCTCCCGAACTGGTTGGATCGCTTAGCGAAAAAGTAGATCAGCGCTCAAAAAAATACGTTTGCTCTTGATCCCGGATGGGGATCGACAAAAACAGCGGTAAAGGGCCACGGTTACCAAAAACAACAACAGACCGCCCCTCAATAATAAAAAAAGAGCACGTACGACAAAATTAAAGGGGAGCTTCGGCTCCCCTTTGTGCTTTCTTGCCTTTCGGTTTTTCTCGATCCAAATGTGGGAGCGGGCTTGCTCGCAAATGCGGTGTGTCAGTCAATACTAATGGTGACTGATCCCCCGCATTTGCGAGCAAGCCCGCTCCCACACTGGTTATGCGTCAGGCGTTTTTACTGCGCAGCTCCTCAATGCTGATCTCTCGCATCCGAAACTTCTGGATCTTGCCGGTCACCGTCATCGGAAACTCCTCGACGAACTTGAAGTAACGCGGCGTCTTGAAGTGTGCAATGCGCTCCTTGCACCAGGTTTGCAGTTCCTGCTCGGTGGCGCTGTGGCCGGGGTGGAATTTGATCCAGGCGACGATCTCTTCGCCGTAGCGGGAGCAAGGAATGCCGATCACCTGCACGTCGGCTACCGCCGGGTGGGTAAAGAAGAACTCTTCCAGCTCCCTTGGGTAAACATTCTCTCCGCCGCGGATGATCATGTCTTTGTTACGCCCGGCGATGCACACGTAGCCTTCGTCGTTCATGCTCGCCAGATCGCCGGTGTGCATCCAGCCCGCCTCATCGATAGCCTCGGCGGTGCCTTGCGGGTTATTCCAGTAGCCGAGCATCACGCTGTAGCCCCGAGTACACAACTCACCGATGGTGCCGCGCGGTACCAGGTTGCCCGCCTCGTCGATGATTTTGCTTTCCAGTTGCGGCTGGGTTCGGCCAACGGTGGTGACACGCAATTCCAGCTCGTCTGACGGACCGGTCTGCAAAGACACGGGGCTGGTTTCCGTCATGCCGTAGGCAATTTGCACTTCGCTCATGTGCATTTCGCTGATAACCCGGCGCATTACCTCGATCGGACAGGTCGCCCCGGCCATGATCCCGGTGCGCAGGCTCGACAAATCAAATTCGGCACGCTTGGGCTGATCGAGCATGGCGATGAACATGGTCGGCACGCCGTAAAGCGCGGTGGCTTTTTCTTCGGCGACGGTGCTCAGCGTCAGCAATGGATCGAAGACGTCGTTGGGGTAAATCATGGTGCTGGCGTGGGTGACGCAGCCAAGATTGCCCATGACCATGCCGAAGCAGTGATACAGCGGCACCGGAATCACCAGCCGATCATTGGCCGTCAGCCCGAGGCTTTCGCCGACCATGTAACCGTTGTTGAGAATGTTGTAGTGGCTGAGGGTCGCGCCCTTGGGGAAACCGGTGGTGCCGGAGGTGTACTGGATGTTCACCGCCTGATCGAAATGCAGGCTGTCCTGGCGTTCGCGCAATTGCTCGACCGACACGCTGGCCGCCAGATCGGTCAACTGCGACCACGGCAGGAAACCCGATGGCGGCTGCTCATCCAGGCTGATCACCCCGCGCAGTTCCGGCAGGCGTTCGCTCTGCAACTGGCCGATGGATTGCTCCGCCAATTCCGGTACCAGCCCTTGCAGCATGCCGTGATAGTCGGAGGTCTTGAAAGCCCCGGCACAGACCAACCATTGGCAACCGGACTGCTTCAACACGTATTCGAGTTCGGAACTGCGGTAAGCCGGATTGATGTTGACCAGGATCACGCCGATTTTCGCGCTGGCGAACTGGCTGATGCACCACTGGGCACAATTCGGCGCCCAGATGCCGAGCCGGTCACCAGCCTGCAAGCCCAGCGCCAACAACGCTCTGGCGTGCAGATCGACGGTTTCTGACAACTGCTGCCAGCTGTAGCGCAACTGCTGATGGCGCACGACCAGCGCCTCCCCGTTCGGGTATTGCGCGACCGTGTTATCAAACGCCTGACCGATGGTCATCGCCAGCAAGGCTTTGTCCTGGGAACCACGGGTATAGCTGCGCTGCGGGTTTGCACTGGGTTGATCCATGACGACCCCTATTGTCTTTATTAGTGGGTTTGACCGGCGACCTGTGGGAGCGGGCTTGTGTGGCGAGGGGGCTTGCCCCCGTTGGGCCGCGCAGCGGACCCAAGATCTGCGAGCGCTGCGCACTCGAACGGGGGCAAGCCCCCTCGCCACACAAGCTCCCTCGCCACAGAGTGCGACGCTGGTCTTTCAGAACTGGCTCTACTCTCGCCCAAGTTGACGTTAACGTAAAGGGTGATTGACAGCTATTCATCACAGGCTTACGTTAACGTAAAGGTGAGAGCCGAATCACTGCCCTCCCCACCCTACAAAAAAGCCAAAAGGTGCCCCATGAGCTACCCATCCCTGAACTTTGCCCTCGGTGAAACCATCGACATGCTGCGCGATCAGGTTCAGTCCTTCGTCGCCAAAGAGATCGCCCCGCGCGCTGCTCAGATCGACATCGACAACCTGTTCCCCGCCGACCTGTGGCGCAAATTCGGCGACATGGGCCTGCTGGGTATCACCGTGCCGGAAGAGTACGGCGGCGCGGGCCTGGGCTATCTGGCGCACGTCGTCGCCATGGAAGAAATCAGCCGTGGTTCGGCCTCGGTCGCCCTGTCCTACGGCGCCCACTCCAACCTCTGCGTCAACCAGATCAACCGCAACGGTACACACGAACAGAAAAGCAAATACCTGCCGAAACTGATCAGCGGCGAGCACATCGGTGCCCTGGCCATGAGCGAACCGAATGCCGGCTCCGACGTGGTCTCGATGAAACTGCGCGCCGACAAACGTGGCGACCACTACGTGCTCAACGGCAGCAAGACCTGGATCACCAACGGCCCCGACGCCAATACTTACGTGATCTACGCCAAGACCGACCTGGAAAAAGGCCCGCACGGTATTACCGCGTTCATCGTCGAGCGCGACTGGAAAGGCTTCAGCCGCAGCAGCAAGTTCGACAAGCTCGGCATGCGCGGTTCGAACACCTGCGAGCTGTTTTTCGATGACGTTGAAGTGCCGGAAGAAAACATCCTCGGCGTGCTCAATGGCGGTGTGAAAGTGCTGATGAGCGGCCTCGACTACGAGCGTGTGGTGCTCTCGGGCGGCCCGACCGGGATCATGCAGGCCTGCATGGACCTGATCGTTCCGTACATCCACGACCGCAAGCAGTTCGGCCAGAGCATCGGCGAATTCCAGCTGATCCAGGGCAAGGTCGCCGACATGTACACCCAACTCAACGCCAGCCGTGCCTACCTCTATGCGGTGGCCCAAGCGTGCGAGCGCGGCGAAACCGCGCGCAAGGACGCCGCCGGAGTCATCCTCTACAGCGCCGAATGCGCGACCCGAATGGCCCTCGACGCGATCCAGATTCTCGGCGGCAACGGCTACATCAACGAATTTCCGGCCGGTCGCCTGCTGCGTGACGCCAAGCTGTACGAAATCGGCGCTGGCACCAGTGAGATCCGTCGCATGCTCATCGGTCGCGAACTGTTCAACGAAACCCGCTAAACGGAGCTGCACATGGCTATTCTGCATACCCAGCTCAACCCCCGTTCGGCGGAGTTCACGGCCAACAGCGCGGCGATGCTCAAACAGGTCGACGCCCTGCACACCCTGCTCGCGCAAGTGCAGCAAGGTGGCGGCCCGAAGGCTCAAGAACGCCACACCTCGCGAGGCAAATTGCTGCCGCGTGAACGGATCAATCGTCTGCTCGATCCGGGTTCGCCATTTCTGGAAATAAGCCAACTGGCGGCCTACGCGGTGTATGGCGAAGACGTTCCCGCCGCTGGGGTGATTGCCGGTATCGGTCGGGTGGAAGGCGTCGAATGCATGATCGTCGCCAACGATGCCACCGTGAAAGGCGGCTCGTACTACCCGCTGACCGTGAAAAAACACCTGCGCGCACAAACCATCGCCCAGCAAAATCGCCTGCCTTGCATCTATTTGGTGGACTCCGGCGGCGCCAACTTGCCGCGTCAGGACGAAGTGTTCCCGGACCGCGAACACTTCGGGCGGATCTTCTTCAACCAGGCCAACATGAGCGCCATGGGCATTCCGCAGATTGCAGTGGTCATGGGCTCGTGCACCGCCGGTGGCGCTTATGTACCAGCGATGGCCGATGAAGCAATCATGGTCCGTCAGCAGGCAACGATTTTCCTCGCCGGCCCACCGCTGGTGAAAGCCGCGACGGGTGAAGTGGTCAGCGCCGAAGACCTCGGCGGGGCCGATGTGCACTGCAAGATTTCCGGGGTCGCCGACCATTACGCCGAGAGCGATGAACACGCCCTCGCATTAGCCCGGCGCAGCGTCGCCAACCTCAATTGGCGCAAGCTCGGTGAACTGCAACAACGCACGCCGATCGCGCCGCTGTACAGCAGCGACGAGTTGTACGGCGTGGTGTCGGCGGATGCCAAGCAACCATTCGACGTGCGTGAAGTGATTGCGCGCCTGGTCGACGGCTCTGTGTTCGATGAATTCAAGACGTTGTTCGGTACGACATTGGTATGTGGTTTTGCCCACCTGCACGGTTACCCGATCGCGATCCTCGCCAACAACGGCATCCTCTTCGCCGAAGCCGCGCAGAAAGGCGCGCACTTCATCGAACTGGCCTGCCAGCGCGGCATTCCGTTGCTGTTCCTGCAAAACATCACCGGCTTCATGGTCGGCCAGAAATACGAGGCCGGTGGCATCGCCAAGCACGGCGCGAAACTGGTGACCGCCGTGGCCTGTGCCAAGGTGCCGAAATTCACCGTGATCATCGGCGGCAGCTTCGGCGCCGGTAACTACGGCATGTGCGGGCGGGCTTACGACCCACGCTTCCTGTGGATGTGGCCGAACGCGCGGATCGGCGTGATGGGGGCCGAACAGGCGGCGGGCGTGCTGGTGCAGGTCAAGCGTGAGCAGGCCGAGCGCAGTGGTCATGGTTTCAGCGCCGAGCAGGAAGCCGAGATCAAGCAACCGATTCTCGATCAGTACGAAGAACAGGGGCATCCCTATTATTCCAGCGCTCGACTGTGGGACGACGGTGTCATCGACCCGGCGCAAACCCGCGACGTGTTGGCCCTGGCCTTGTCGGCGTCGCTGAACGCGCCTATCGAACCGAGCCGCTTCGGCGTGTTCCGGATGTGATCTGGAGAAAACCATGAGCGACTTCAACACCCTCGAACTGCTGAGCGATCCAAGGGGTTTTGCGACCTTGTGGCTCAGCCGTGAAGAAAAGAACAACGCCTTCAACGCCGAAATGATCCGCGAACTGATCCTCGCGCTGGACAAAGTGTCGAGCGATGCCAGTCTGCGTTTTCTGCTGATCCGCGGTCGCGGCAAGCATTTCAGCGCAGGCGCCGATCTGGCCTGGATGCAGCAATCGGCCGAACTCGATTACCACACCAACCTTGATGATGCCCGGGAACTCGCGGAGTTGATGTACAACCTCGCCAAGCTGAAAATTCCGACCGTGGCGGTGGTGCAAGGCGCGGCCTATGGCGGCGCGCTGGGCCTGATCAGTTGCTGCGACATGGCCATCGGTGCCGACGACGCGCAGTTCTGCCTGTCGGAAGTGCGCATTGGCCTCGCGCCGGCGGTCATCAGCCCGTTCGTGGTGCAAGCCATCGGCGAACGCGCGGCACGGCGCTATGCCTTGACCGCCGAACGTTTCGGCGGGCAGCGGGCTCGGGAAATCGGCTTGTTGTCGGAAAGCTACCCGATGGCTGAACTGGAACAGAAAGTCGATCAGTGGATCGACAACCTGCTGCTCAACAGTCCGGCGGCCATGCGCGCCAGCAAGGATTTACTGCGTGAAGTCGGCCATGGCGCGCTGACCCCGGCGCTACGACGCTACACCGAGAACGCCATCGCCCGAATCCGCGTCAGTCCCGAAGGCCAGGAAGGCCTGCGCGCCTTCCTGCAAAAACGTCCGCCGAACTGGCAAGCCGAAACCACCCTCAAGGAGCCGCGTTGATGAGCGCACCTGTTCTCACCACTTTGCTGGTAGCCAACCGCGGCGAAATCGCTTGCCGAGTGATGCGCACCGCCAAGGCTCTGGGCCTGACCACCGTGGCCGTGCACAGCGCCACCGACCGTGACGCCCGGCACAGCCGCGAAGCCGATATACGCGTCGACCTGGGCGGCAGCAAAGCCGCCGACAGTTACCTGCAAATCGACAAACTGATCGCTGCCGCGAAAGCCAGCGGCGCTCAGGCGATTCATCCCGGTTATGGCTTTCTCTCGGAAAACGCCGGGTTCGCCCGCGCGATCGAAGCGGCCGGCCTGATCTTTCTCGGCCCGCCCGCCTCGGCCATTGACGCCATGGGCAGCAAGTCCGCGGCCAAAGCCTTGATGGAAACCGCCGGCGTACCACTGGTTCCCGGCTATCACGGCGAAGCTCAGGACCTCGATACCTTCCGCGATGCCTGCGAACGCATCGGTTATCCGGTGCTGCTCAAAGCCACGGCGGGCGGCGGCGGCAAAGGCATGAAAGTGGTCGAGGACGTCAGCCAACTGGCCGAAGCCCTGGCCTCGGCGCAACGTGAAGCGCTGTCGTCGTTCGGTGACTCGCGGATGTTGGTGGAAAAGTACCTGCTCAAGCCACGCCACGTGGAAATCCAGGTGTTCGCCGACCAGCATGGCAACTGTCTGTACCTCAACGAACGTGATTGCTCGATTCAGCGCCGGCATCAGAAAGTCGTCGAAGAAGCCCCGGCTCCGGGTCTGAGCCCGGAACTGCGTCGGGCCATGGGTGAAGCCGCTGTGCGCTCGGCACAGGCCATCGGTTACGTCGGTGCCGGCACCGTGGAATTTTTGCTGGATGCGCGCGGTGAGTTCTTCTTCATGGAGATGAACACGCGCTTGCAAGTTGAACACCCGGTCACCGAAGCCATCACCGGACTCGACCTGGTGGCCTGGCAGATTCGCGTGGCTCGCGGTGAAGCGCTGCCAATGACTCAAGACCAGGTGCCGCTGATCGGCCACGCGATCGAAGTGCGGCTGTATGCCGAAGACCCGAGCAACGATTTTCTACCGGCCACCGGACGTCTGGCGTTGTACCGCGAGTCTGCCGAAGGACCGGGTCGTCGCGTGGACAGTGGCGTCGAAGAAGGCGATGAGATTTCGCCGTTCTACGACCCGATGCTCGGCAAACTGATTGCCTGGGGCGAAGACCGTGAACAGGCGCGGCTGCGTTTGCTGAGCATGCTTGATGAGTTTGCCATTGGCGGCCTGAAAACCAACATCAACTTCCTGCGCCGGATCATCGGCCATCCGGCGTTTGCCGCGGCCGAACTCGATACCGGGTTCATTCCGCGTTATCAGGAACAACTGCTGCCAGCACCTTCAGACCTCAGCGATGAATTCTGGCAAGCGGCCGCGCAGGCATTTGCCCAGAGTCAGCCGAGCACGACCCGCGCTGATGACCTGATTTCGCCTTGGGGTATCGGCAACGGATTCCGTGCCGGACTGCCGACAGAAATCACCCTGCATTTGAGTTGCGAAGGGCAAGACCGGGCGCTGACCTTGGGCGATGCCGACGTTCATACCGCACAGCTCAAGGGTGAATACCTGCTGACCGAACACAACGGCTTGCGCCGCCAGCATCGGGCAATCCGCCGTGGCGATATGCTGTATCTGCAATGGGACGGTGAACTGCGCCGCATCGAGGCGTACGACCCGATCAGCGCTGTCGAAGCCAGTCACAGCCATCAGGGCGGACTCACCGCGCCCATGAACGGCAGCATCGTGCGAGTGCTGGTGGAGGCCGGGCAAACGGTCGAAGCCGGGGCGCAATTGGTGGTGCTGGAAGCGATGAAAATGGAGCACAGCATTCGCGCGCCCCACGCTGGGATTATCAAAGCGCTGTATTGCCAGGAAGGCGAGATGGTCAGCGAAGGCAGTGCGTTGGTGGAGTTGGAACACGCGTGAAATGAAGATCGGTCCTACGCGTTGCGAGGACCGATCTGATTAGAATTTGGCAGTCGCCTGAACCACTACGCCGATGATTCGGCATTCTTCGGTGTAAAGGGCTTTCGGATAGGTCGGATTGAGCGGGACCAGATAACGCTGCCCGCCCTCTTCGATCAATTTGCGAAAAACCGCCTCGGCGCTGCCGGGCCATTGGGCGATCACCAGTTTGCCAGGCTCCGGCACGATGGCCGGGTCCACCAGAATCAGCATGTCCGCAGCAATGCTCACACCCGAGGGTGCAGTCATCGCATCGCCAACCACCACCAGCCAGAACGCCGCGCCCTGTGCGTGGTAGTCGGACAGCTCGAAGCGCGGCTTGCTGACAGCCGATGAAGCGCCGTAGCTCAATAACTCTCCGTCGCGCACCACCCCGGTTTCCCGCCAGTCACTGACCGGGTAGCGAAAGTACGGGTTGTACTTTTGCGTCAGAGAGATCTCCTCATCCTGTGAGACCTGCGGTTCCCTGATCACCATCGCGACTTCCAGATAGTCCATTCCCAGCGCCTGCAAGACACGGTTCATCTCTTGGATGCGGGGCTGACGACGTTTATTCAGCCAATGGCCGACGCCGCCCTGGGACATTCCGATGCGCTCGGCGAGTATCTCTTGAGTGACTTTGAGTTCACTCATTTTGGCCTTGACCAATTCAATCCATTTATCCATGTGCGGCACGATACGTGGGGTACTCCGACCAACAAAACACAAATTGTAGTATTTAAATTCAAGACACAAATACAGTACGTACTAAGCTGGGCTCACGGATTTGAATCTATCACGGAGCTTGCCATCGTCATGACCATCCCCAGCATTACCCTGCCTGACACGCAATTCGACACTACGCTCAACTCGCCAAAAGGCTCTGCCGCCGCGCAGCGGGCGCTGGACTATTACTTGAAACCAGCTGTGTCAGAAGAGGTCAGCGAAGAACGTTTCTTCGATGTGAACCGTAACATCAGCAGCGAAGAGGCACTGGTCCATGCTTCGGATCTGTTGCGATGTGCCGCCGCCACCGCGCATGAATCAGCCAACCAGCTGCAGGGCGCAAGCCGGGATCTGGCGTTTTCGACGGTGCACATGATCGACATGGCCAAGGCGATGGTCGACCGGTCCCTGGAGGGCAATCAGAACGATTGACGAGGAAGCGCTTTGGAGGAGGACAGGAAAAATTTTCCAATCGCGCAGATAAAAACATTTGACTTGCAAATGATAATGATTATTATTGCACCAACTGGTCGCGAGATCAGTCGATGGCCCAAGGGACCTTAGGTCGGTCTCCTGGACTATCTCCTCATCAGGCTAATCACGGTTTTTGACCCGGCTTTTTGCCGGGTCTTTTTTTTGCCAGTTATTCTGGCTTTGGCTTCAGGCTAATGAAGTCTGTGGGTGCTGAAAATTCGATTGGCGCGGATGATATCAAATGAATATCTGTTGGCAAGAGAGGCCCGGTAGCATTGGGCCAAACTAACGCAAAATAGCACTTGAGAATCACTTGCACAGTCACTAAGCTGCATCGGCGTCAAGGAGGACGCCCCCCCTTTTCAACCCCGCAATTTCCCCCCGGTTTATCCTTCCCTTGCGTGTAAAGTAGCAGCCATAAAAATCATATTCAGGAACCGATTATGGCCGTGGGTAAATCTTCTTTCGACATCAGCGCAAACTTCGACAGCGGCAACATCGAAGTGCTGGACATCAGCAATCCTCTGCAAGCGCTGCTGGCGATCAAGCCAGACACCCGCAGCCAGCACTTCCAGTGGTTCCACTTCAAGGCCAGCGGTCTGCACGTCGGTCAAGATCATTGGTTTCGTCTGAACAACGCCAGCAAATCCTCGTACAACAAAGCCTGGGATGGCTATCAGGCGGTGGCGTCCTATGACCATGTCAACTGGTTCCGGGTGCCAACCATCTTCGAAGGCGACTGCCTGCGTTTCAGCCTCGAAGCCACTGCCACCCATGCCTGGTTCGCCTACTTCGAACCTTACAGCCGTGGCCGCCATGACTGGCTGATCGAACAGGCCCTGACCAAGGCCGGCACCGAACTGCTGGCCACCGGCAAGAGCGTTGAAGGTCGCGACATCCAGTTGTTGCGCAAGGGTACGGGTGCCGAAGGTCAGCGCAAGGTCTGGATCATCGCCCAGCAACACCCCGGCGAACACATGGCGGAATGGTTCATGGAAGGCGTGATCGAGCGCCTGGAAAAACACGACGACCCAGTGCTGAAAAAACTCCTGGCCAGCGCCGACCTGTACCTGGTGCCAAACATGAACCCGGATGGCGCCTTCCACGGTCATTTGCGCACCAACGCCATGGGTCAGGACCTGAACCGCGCGTGGCAGAACGCCAGCCAGGAAATCAGCCCGGAAGTGCTGTTCGTTCAGCAGCAGATGGAAAAGTATGGTGTCGACCTGTTCCTCGACATCCATGGCGATGAAGAAATCCCCCACGTGTTCACCGCCGGTTGCGAAGGCAACCCGGGCTATACGCCGCGGATCGAAAAACTTGAAGAACATTTCCGCAGTCATCTGAAACATCAGACCAAAGACTTCCAGACCAAACACGGTTATACCCGCGACGAGCCGGGCAAAGCCAACATGACCCTGGCCTGCAACAGCGTCGGTCAGAAGTTCGACTGCCTGTCGCTGACCCTGGAAATGCCCTTCAAAGACCACAACGACGCACCGAACCCGCTGACCGGCTGGTCCGGCAAACGCTCGAAGCAGCTGGGCAAGGATGTGCTGGCGACCATCGCCGACATGGTCGATGCTCTACGTTGATTATTTAAAATCAAAAGATCGCAGCCTTCGGCAGCTCCTACAGATGTTCACAAAAATCCGTAGGAGCTGCCGAGGCTGCGATCTTTTTACTCAGCCGGGAGCCGCACACAATCCTCCGGCCCCAACAAGCGCCCATCCTCGGCACGCAATTCCAGAGCCCGCACCGGTCGACCATTCTCACGATCGACAACCCGCGAATGCGCCTCCCCCGCCTCATAGAAAAACGCCTCGCCCCACTGCCGTAACCCGATGATCAACGGGAACAGGCCCTTGCCCTTCTCCGTCAGCACGTATTCCTGATATGCGCTGCCGTCCGACGCTGGCACCAGATCGAAAATCCCATGAGCCACCAAGGTGCGCAGGCGTGCCGAGAGAATGTTTTTGGCCATGCCCAGATTGCGCTGGAACTCGCCGAATCGCCGCAGGCCATCGAACGCATCGCGCACGATCAATAACGACCACCAATCACCAATCGCGTCCAGTGAACGGGCGACCGGGCATTCGGCGCCTTCCATGCTTGTACGTTTAACCATGACCGCGTCCGCCGGCAACAAATGTGGTTGCAATATAAAACCAGACTCCCTACCGTACAACTGGTTTTATTTTGAAACCACAAAAGGAAGCCTGTGATGAAACGTGACCACCCGTTAAGCGGCGCAGTGGTGCTGCTATTTGCTGTTGCCTGCGGCCTGGCCGTCGGCAATGTGTATTACGCACAACCGCTGCTCGATGCCATGGCCGAGGCCTTCGCCATGGACCCGGCAACCATCGGCATCGTTGTCACCCTTACCCAGATCGGTTATGGCGTGGGTCTGTTGTTGCTGGTTCCGCTAGGGGATCTGCTCAACCGTCGACGGCTGATTGTTGTGCAAACCCTGCTGTCGGCGCTGGCTTTGTTGATGATCGCGTTTGCCTCGAACAGCATCTGGCTGTTGCTCGGCATGGCGCTGACCGGATTGCTGGCGGTCGTGACGCAAGTCCTTGTGGCCTACGCCGCGACCCTGGCCATCCCGGCGCAACGTGGACGAGTGGTGGGTGTGATCACCAGCGGCATTGTCGTCGGCATTCTGTTGGCACGAACGGTGGCGGGCGGCATGGCCGATCTGGCCGGTTGGCGTTCGATTTATCTGTTGTCCGCCGGGTTGACCCTGCTGATGGCGCTGCTGTTGTTTCGTGTGCTGCCCAAGCACGAAGATGCGCGACCGGAAAGCGCTTACGCCGCGTTGATCGGCTCGGTCTTCACGCTGTTCAAGGAAGAACCGGTATTGCGTCAACGGGCCATGCTCGCCCTGCTGACCTTCGCCAGCGCCATGGTGCTGTGGACACCCTTGGTATTGCCGCTGAGTGCCCCGCCGCTTTCACTTTCCCACACCGAAATCGGGCTGTTCGGCCTGGCCGGTGCCGCCGGTGCGCTGGCCGCCGCTCGCGCCGGGCATCTGGCCGATCGCGGTCTGGGGCAATGGACCAGTGGACTGTCGTTGCTGCTGATGCTTGTCTCATGGTTACCCATCGCACTCACTCAATCCTCGCTATGGGCGCTGCTGCTCGGGGTGATTACGCTGGATCTGGGTTTGCAAGCCGTTCATGTCACCAGCCAGAGCATGATCTATAGCGTGCGCCCCGAAGCGCAAAGCCGACTCACCGCTGGCTACATGCTGTTCTATTCGATCGGCAGCGCCTTGGGTTCTATCGGTTCGACGGCGATGTACGCCTGGGCGGGATGGATTGGAGTGTGTTGGCTGGGTGCGGGGATCAATGCCGTGGCGCTGATTTATTGGTGGATGACGTTGGCCACGAAGGACCGATCTGTGGAAGCAGCTTCACACTGACGCGTAGGAGCTGCCGCAGGCTGCGATCTTTTGATCTTCGCGGTCTTACGGCGCCAAGATAAAAAGATCGCAGCCTGCGGCAGCTCCTACATGACCGTGTACATCCGCAGAATTTGGCTGCAGCTGTTGGGATCACCCGCGATCCTTGCCCCGCAGCATGCTGTTCAGCACATTATCCCGACGCACCCAGCCATGAAACAACGCCGCCGCCAAATGCAGCAGCACGGTCAGGAACAGCAGATACGCCAGATACCCATGCGCCTTGCGCAGGAACGCAAACACCTGGGCATTCGCCGGCAAGATCGACGGCAACTGCAACGAACTACTGAGCATCACCGGGTCGCCAGCCGCGGAAATCATCGCCCAGCCCAGCAGCGGCAAAATCAGCATCAAGGCGTACAGCAAAAAATGCGAAGCCTTGGCCGCGACCACTTGCCAACCCGGCAGGTCCGCCGGCAGCGGTGGTTGGCGAGTCGAAAACCGCACGGCCAGGCGCACGATCACCAGCAACAGAATCGCAACGCCCAAAGGTTTGTGCAGATGGATCAGCCACTGATGGCGCTCGGACACCGAGGCTGCCATACCCGCGCCGATAAACAGCATCGAGATGATCATCAGCGCCATCAGCCAGTGCAGCAGCCGCGCCAAAGGTGCGAAATGGTTCGGTTGAGCACTCATTGTTGAGACTCCTGTTTGGCGTTGGGCAACTGCTTCACTTCGCTGGTGCGGCGCAGGTAGGAACGGGCGTAACCCGCTGAGCGAGCGGCAAGCAGCGGGTCGTCGGAGCCTTCGATACCGCTGGGCAACACCAGCGGGTCGTAGTTGATGTCACGGCACTCGCCATTGAGTTGCGGCTGGGTGCTTTCGAGCACCAGCGTGCCGGCGTTCAGCACTTTTCGGCCCTCGGGCCAGGCCTTGCTCGCGTCGTTGACCGAGTCCCCGGGGTTTGCCAGAGTGATGTTCAACTGCCAACGCAACGGTCCGGCGGACAAGCGCTGTACCAGATCTTTCTCAAGGAAATCACCACCTTCGGGGGCCGTTGCACCTGCCGCGTCCTGAGCCACTGGCGTCATGCTCCAACGCACCGCCTGCCGTTGCCCGGCCGCGTTCACCAGGTAAAACGCGTTGACGCTGTTATAGGTTTCCGTCGCGTAACTGGCCGACGGTTTGGCGGTCTTGACCCAAGTCAGAAACGGCACGGCTTCGGGGTGCGCCGCAAAGAACGCTGGCACAGCCGCCGGGTTCGGTTTGCCGGTAGCCGGATCCGGTGACTGTGCTTGTTGCAACTGATAGAACGCTTCGGGCGTGCCCACCGGGAACACCGGCATGCTGTTCATTCCGGTGCGCCATTGCTGACCGTTGGCCTGGGTGAAACGCAACGCCAGGCTGCGGATCGGCACGCTATTGTCCGGCGCGTAAGGATTGCCGGCAGGCAGCGCGAAACGCCCGACCACCGGGGTCCGCGCTTCGCTGAACACTTGGGCGCTGGAATACTCGCGCGCCTGGCTACTGCTCTCGAAATGCCCGATCACGCACACGCCTTTGGCGTGGTTACGACGGAATCCCGGGTGCACGCCGTTGTTTTTCTCCAGCACATTAACCAAGTCTTTCGGCGTCAGGCGCTGCGGGTCGAGTGTGCCGTTGACGTAGGCAAAAGCCCCGGCCAGCGCGGCGACCACCACGGCAATGCCGGTCAGGCGCAACGTCAGGCTCGCGGCACTCAGCGGTGGCCGGTCAGGCCCCGTTGGCGGTGATGAGCGATCTACCATGAATGACTCCAGGGCCATCGGCCACAAGTGAGAAGAATCAGGCAGACGAACCGCGCCAGGGTTTATTCCATCGCCCGGTGTTTATTTTTCCAGGCGTGGAATAACCTCGAATGCCGGGCGTCTTCCTGAACACTCACCACAGCGTAGTGACTGGTCAGAACTTCATGAACGATATCGACGAACAACTCAGGGAAGTCATTCCCAGGCTGCGGCGTTTCGCCGTATCGCTGACGCGCAACCCCAGCAGCGCCGATGATCTGGTGCAGGCCTGCCTTGAGCGCGCGCTGTCGAGTTGGGGCGACAAACGTCCCGAGGGCGACTTGCGTGCCTGGCTGTTTTCGATCCTTTATCGGCAGTTTCTCGACGCCCACCGCCGCTCCCGGCGTTATGCGCGGATGCTCGAATTCTTTACCGGCCGTGATGATGCGCAGCCTTCGGCAGAACGCACGGTGATCGCCCAATCGACCCTGCAAGCCTTCGATCAGCTCAGCACCGAACAGCGCGCGCTGCTGCTCTGGGTGTCGGTGGAAGGCTTGAGTTATAAGGAGGTCGCCGAGATTCTCGACGTCCCCATCGGCACAGTGATGTCGCGCCTGTCCCGCGCACGCCAGGCCTTGCGCCAGCTCAGCGACGGCGAAATCACCCACCCCTCTCTGCGGAGACTCAAATGATCAGCATGCCTCCCAGCGAACGTGACCTGCACGCCTACGTCGATCACCAACTCAACGATGCCGATCGACATTTGGTGGAAACTTATCTGGCCAACAACACCGAAGTGGCCGCGCAAGTACGCGCCTGGCAACACGATGCCCAACAATTGCGCGCGGCCCTGAGCGGCGCCTTGCAGCAACCGGCCAACCCGCAACTTGACCCGGCAATGATTCGCCAGCGAGTCAAACGCCAGTCGCGCCGCCATCTGGCCAGCGCCGCGGTGTTGCTGATCTCGGTCAGCATCGGCGGATTGGGCGGTTGGCAGGCCCGGCAAATGACCCTGGTCCGCGCCCCGCTGCCGATGACCGATGCGATGCAGGCCTACCGGCTGATTGCCCAGCAAGGCATCCTGCCGGCGGACTACAAAGTCAGCGATGACGGCGATATGCAGGGCTGGCTCGATCGGTATTTCAGCCAGGCCCATCGTCTGCCGAACCTGACCGCTGCCGGATACAAACCCATCAGCGGGCGGCTGCTCAGCACCGAACAAGGGCCGGCGGCAATGGTGGTATACGAGGATCAGAGCGGCCATAAAGTCAGCTTCTACGTCCGTCCACCCGGGCCGAAAAACACCCTGCTGCCTCGCGGTAGTCGCAGCGACGGTGAGTTGCAGGCCGAGTACTGGTCGGGGGCCGGCTACAACTACGCGATGGTCAGCCCGAGTGATACGCCGGCGGCGCAGATGCTCAAACAAACTGCGCAGTTCTGATCATCACCACCAATCTCTGTGGGAGCGACCTGTGGCGAGGGGGCTTGCCCCCGTTTGAGTGCGTAGCACTCACAAGATATTTGGTGCATCAGAGATTTTGGGGCCGCTTCGCAGCCCAACGGGGGCAAGCCCCCTCGCCACAGGCCGCTCCCACAGGGTCAGCGATTATTTGGAGATTGCAGTCACCCCTGCCCGAAGACTTGCGAAGGCCTTCGCAACAGCGGATCGAACGGATTGATCCGCGGCCCGATCAGCGCGGCTTCACGCTTGAGCATTTCCACCACCGTCGGCAAGCGATCCGGCCCCAGGCGATCGCTGACCGTGGCCACACTCAGCGCCGCCACCGCCCGACCTTCGCGGTCGAGGATCGGCACGGCCACCCCGGCCATGCCTTGCAATACGCCGGTATTGCGCCCGGCGTAACCGAGGGTGCGCACACTCTCGACTTCCGAGCGCAGGAACACTTCATCGTACAGATGAAAATCCTTGAGCCGCGGCAAGTTGTAATGAATCACCGTGTCGCGCTCCTCTTCCGGCAGAAACGCCAGAATCGCCAGGCTGCCCTGCCCCACACCCAGCGCCACCCGCCCGCCGATGTCACCGGTAAACGTGCGGATCGGAAAAGGCCCTTCACTGCGATCCAGACAGATCGCATCGAAGCCACTACGCGCCAGTAAAAACAACGAATCCCCCAACGATGCCGACAGCCGCAGCAACGCCGGCCGCGCCAGTTCGCGCAAGTTGCCGGTGTTGCCGGCACGGGCCGCCAAGGCAAAAAACTCCAGGCTCAGGCGATAGCGTTTGCTGCGCGCGTCCTGCTCGACCATGCCCTCGTCCATCAGACTGCGCAGCAAGCGGTGGGTGGTTGGTTGCGACAAACCAATGCGCTGCGCCAGTTGCGTCACGCGTTCTCCGCCTTCGACGGTGTCACCCAGACTGCGCAGCACCGCAAATAGTCTTGAGACGGCACCGACGCCGACTTCATTTTTGTTTTCATTCCGCTCAATGGAATCAGGCATGTGATTTCTCGACAATAAATTTACTCACTGAATGAAACTGAAAATAGTCATCGCTTCAGTGAAATAGGCCATTGAGCCCATCCTATTCTTCGTCCTACTCTGCGTCCATCAGGGGCGATTCGAACAACAGCGGCAGCCGACAGAAGTCGAGCGCCAACGCACCCCGGCAACATCCTTTTCGTATCTGCCCATACAAAAAAGCGCGCCTTTGGCGACGCATAACAATCTCAGGTGGAGCGCAGTCATGGCCTTCGTGCAACTTGAAAACCTCGGCAAACGTTATGGTGAGATCGACGCGGTCGTCGCCACCAATCTGTCGGTGGAAAAAGGCGAGTTCGTTTCCTTGCTCGGCCCCTCCGGCTGCGGCAAAACCACCACCCTGCAAATGATTGCCGGCTTCGTCGAAGTCAGCAGCGGGCGCATTGTGCTGGACGGTCGCGACATCACCCACGCCAAACCCGCCAGTCGCGGTCTGGGCGTGGTGTTCCAGAGTTACGCGCTGTTCCCGCACATGACCGTGCAAGACAACGTCGCCTTCGGTCTGCGCATGCGCAAAGTGCCCAACGGCGAGTTGCAGCAACGGGTGGATCGGGTGCTGAAACTGGTACGTCTGAACCAACACGCCGAGCGCTACCCACGGGAGCTTTCCGGCGGCCAGCGCCAACGTGTCGCGCTGGCCCGGGCGTTGGTGATCGAACCGCCGGTGCTGCTGCTCGACGAACCGCTGTCCAACCTCGACGCCAATTTGCGCGAAGAGATGCAGTTCGAAATCCGTCGTATCCAGCGCGAGGTCGGCATCACCACGCTGATGGTCACCCATGACCAATCCGAAGCGCTGTCGATCAGCGACCGGGTGGTGGTGATGCAGGCCGGGCGCATCACTCAGATCGACGCGCCCTACACCCTCTACGAACACCCGCGCACCGAGTTCATTTCCGGCTTCGTCGGCAAGGCCAATCTGCTGCCCGGCGAGCGGGACAGCGCTGGCGTCGTACAGGTCTGCAACCGTGGTGACGGCGAACTGACGTTGAGCCTGCGTCCGGAAAAAATCGACTTGCTGGATAAAGGCTTGGGCCGTCTGCAAGGCAAGATCGTCAGCCGCTTTTTCCTCGGCAGCCAATGGCTGTACGGCGTATCGACATCGTTGGGCGAACTCAGCGTGGTGCGCCGCAACGACGGTTCCGCCCCCTTGATCGAAGGCACGGCGGTCGGCCTCGATTGGGATGCAACATTGCTGCGGGTGCTGAGTGTCGACGAGGTGCCGGCATGAGTACGCTTGCCGTCATCCGCCAGAGGCGTCAGGGACATCAGGGCTATTGGTTATCCGCACCGGCCCTGGCGTTGTACTTCGGTCTGCTGGTGATCCCGTTGCTGCTGACGCTGGTGCTGTCGTTCAACGTCTTCGACTACAGCTCGGGTATCAACAGTGACGCCTACACCCTCGATCACTACAGTAGTTTGCTGGGCGATCCGTACTTCTACGAGATCTTTCTGCGCACGTTCTGGATCAGCGCCCTGACCACCCTGCTCTGCGTGGTGATCGGCGTGCCCGAGGCCTACATCCTCAGCCGCATGGGCGCACCGTGGCGCTCGATCTTCCTGATTCTGATCCTCACGCCGTTGCTGATTTCGGTGGTGGTGCGTGCCTTCGGCTGGAGCCTGTTGCTCGGTGCCGACGGCCTGGTCAACCAGACGCTGCAAGCCTTCGGTGGCTCGCCGATGAAGCTGCTCTACACGCCGTTCGCGGTGGTGATCGCACTAGTCCACGTGATGCTGCCGTTCATGATCATTCCGGTCTGGACCTCGCTGCAAAAACTCGACCCGGCCGCCGAACAAGCCGCGTTGTCGCTGGGCGCCAGCCACCTCACGGTGATGCGCAAAGTGGTGCTGCCGCAAATCATGCCCGGCGTGCTCTCCGGCACCTTGATCGTGTTCGGCCTCGCGGCCAGTTCATTTGCCATCCCCGGACTGCTCGGCGGACGCCGGATAAAGATGGTCGCCACGCTGATCTACGACCAGTACCTGTCGGAGCTCAACTGGCCGATGGGCGCTGCGATTGCCGTCGCGCTGCTGTTGCTCAACCTGCTGATCATGCTGTCGTGGAACCGGATGATCGAAGGCCGCTACAAGAAGTCATTGGGATAATTCGTCATGTCCAGAAACGGTCCTTTCGCCCTGCTGTTTCATACCCTGGTGGTGCTGTTCATGCTCGCGCCGCTGGTGGTGGTGTGCCTCGTCGCCTTCACCCCGGAAAACACCCTGAGCCTGCCGACCACGGATTTTTCCCTGCGCTGGTTTCGCGCAGTGTTCGAGCGCGCGGACTTTGTCGATGCCTTCTACAACAGCCTGATCCTGGCGTTCTGCGCCGCCACGCTGGCGACGCTGATCGCGGTGCCGGCAGCCCTGGCAATCACTCGATTCGAGTTCCCCGGACGAGACTTTTTCAACGGTCTGTTCCTGTCACCGATCATCATTCCGCACCTGGTGCTGGGGGTGGCGTTGCTGCGGCTGTTTGCGCTGATGGGCGTAAACGGCAGCTTCGCCTGGCTGATCTTCGCCCATGTGCTGGTAATCACGCCGTATGTGTTGCGCCTGGTGTTGGCCTCGGCCATCGGTCTGGACCGCAGCGCCGAACACGCCGCGCAATCCCTGGGCGCCGGACGTTTCACGCTGTTCCGGCAAATCACCTTGCCGATGATTTTGCCGGGGGTCGCCGGTGGCTGGCTGTTGGCGTTCATCAACAGTTTCGATGAGGTCACGTTGTCGATCTTCGTCACCTCGCCGGCCACGCAAACGCTGCCGGTGCGCATGTACGTGTACGCCACCGAATCCATCGATCCAATGATGGCGGCGGTGTCGGCCCTGGTGATTGCGCTGACCGCGCTGACGATGATTCTGCTCGATCGGGTCTACGGCCTGGATCGGGTTCTGGTGGGTAAACAATGAGGGCGCCATGGCTCTGCTGAAACGACTGGCCGAAGGCGACCGCCCGGCCCTGGACTTTACCCTCGACGGCAAGCCTGCCAGTGGCTTGCTCGGCGACACCTTGCTGACCGCCGTACTGACCTGCAGCGAGCACCTGCGCGGCAGCGATTTCAGCGCCGAACCCCGCGCCGGTTTCTGCCTGATGGGCGCCTGCCAGGACTGCTGGGTACGCCTGGGCGACGGCCGCCGGGTGCGCGCCTGCTCAACGCTGCTTGAAGCCGGACAGCACATCAACCGCGAACCGGGGCGATCGGTATGAACACGAATTCTCCCTGCAGAAACCCAATCCCCTGTGGGAGCCAGCCAAAAATAATGCGGCATACCTCAACCAACTGTGGGAGCGGGCTTGCCCGCGATAGCGGACTGTCAGCCACCACCGATGTTGAATGTGCCGCCGTCATCGCGGGCAAGCCCGCTCCCACAGGATTGGGGCGTCGATCACATATGGGGTGGGTATGAAGTCTGTAGTCATCATCGGCGCAGGCCCCGCCGGAATCCGGGCGGCGCAAACCCTCGTTGCCCATGGCGTGCACCCTGTTCTGCTAGATGAAGCCGCGCGCGGTGGCGGGCAGATTTATCGACGTCCACCGGCGAATTTCAAGCGTTCGGCGGTCAAGCTGTATGGCTTCGAAGCACGCAAGGCCAAGGCACTGCATCAGACAATCGACGCACTGCGCGAGCAACTCGATTACCGTCCCGACACGCTGGTGTGGAACGCCGAATCTGGGGCGCTCGACACCTTGCATGAGGGCCGCGCCGCACGGCTGGAGTTCTCCCGGGTGATCGTCGCCACGGGCGCCACCGACCGGATTCTGCCCGTACCAGGCTGGACGCTGCCGGGGGCATACAGCCTCGGCGCGGCGCAGATTGCCTTGAAGTTTCAAGGCTGTGCCATTGGTGAACGCGTGGTGTTCGCCGGCAGCGGACCGTTGCTGTATCTGGTGGCGTACCAATACGCCAAAGCCGGCGCCAACGTGATCGCCGTGCTCGACAGCTCGCCCTTCAGCGCTCAGGCCCGTGCCCTGCCCGGCCTGCTGTCACAACCGGCCACTCTCGCCAAAGGCGTCTATTACCGCACCTGGCTAACCGCCCACGGAATCCCGGTGCACCAGGGCGCCACCTTGAAACGCATCGATGGCGAACAGCGCGTGCAATCGCTGAACTGGCATAACGCAGCAAGCGAACATCGAATCGAATGCGACGCCGTAGCCTTCGCCCACGGCCTGCGCAGTGAAACCCAACTCGCCGATCTGCTGGGCTGCGAATTCACCTGGAACCCGCTCAACCGCGCCTGGCTGCCGCAGCGCGACAGCGCCGGTCGCAGCAGTGTCGCCGAGGTGTACCTGGCCGGTGACGGCGCCGGCATCATGGGTGCCGACGCCGCTGAAATGGCCGGTGAACGGGCAGCCCTGGCACTGCTTGAAGACATCGGTTACCTGATCCCGCCTCAGCGTGCCAACCAACTGGAACAGTCGCTGAACACTATCGGCAGATTCCGCCAAGGCCTGGAGCGAGCCTTTATCTTTCCCGAAGGCTGGGCCACCAACGCTGTGGATGACCTGATGATCTGCCGCTGCGAAGAAGTGCGCGCCGGCGACATCCGCCAAGTGGTGCGCGAAGGCCATTGGGAGATCAACCGGGTCAAGGCCCATTGCCGGGTCGGCATGGGTCGCTGCCAGGGACGGATGTGCGGCGCCGCCGCAGCGGAAATCATTGCCTGCGAAAGCCAGCTCAACCTGTCCGACATCGGCCGGTTACGGGCGCAGGCGCCGATCAAACCGCTGCCGTTCGGTCTGGAGGTCGAGCCATGATCGAGGTCGATGCAATCATCATTGGCGGTGGCATTGTCGGGGCTTCCGCCGCTCTGTTTCTGAGCAAGGCCGGCCGGCGCGTTGCATTACTGGAGCGGGACTTTTGCGGTTCGCACTCCAGCGGCGTGAACTACGGCGGCGTGCGGCGTCAGGGCCGGCCTCTGTCGCAATTACCGCTGTCGCAACGGGCTCACGAGATCTGGGGCCAACTGCCGCAGCTCATCGGAATCGACGGCGAGTACCAGCGCAGCGGTCACCTGAAACTCGCCCGCAGCCTCAACGACCTGCACGCCTTGCAGGATTACGCCGCCAGCAGCCAGGGGTTCGGCCTCGATTTGCAGGTACTCGACCGCAATGAGCTGCGCGCACGTTTTCCGTGGGTCGGAGAGGTCGCGGTCGGTGCCTCGTTGTGCCCGGACGATGGCCACGCCAACCCGCGCCTGGTGTCCCCGGCCTTCGCGCAGGCGGCGCGTCGGCACGGTGCGCAGATCCATGAACAATGCGCAGTGACGGCGGTGGTGCATGACGGTCAGCACTTTCACGTCAGCACTCAATCCGGCCTCGAGCTGCACGCCCCCTGGCTGCTGAATTGCGCCGGCGCCTGGGCCGGAAAGCTCGCCGCACAATTCGGTGAAGCGGTGCCAATGCACGCCGGTCACCCGGCAATGCTGGTCACCGAACCGTTGCCGCTGGTGATGAACGCCAGCACCGGCGTCGAGGGCGGCGGCATCTATGCCCGTCAGGTCGCTCGCGGTAATTGTGTGTTGGGCGGCGGCCAGGGCTTTGCCCTCGATAACGCCCGCGCCCGGCCTGGTCAGAACGCCGTCATCGAGATCCTGCGCCAGGCCGTCGAACTCTACCCGTTTCTTGAAGGTGCCCAGGCGATTCGCACCTGGAGCGGCACCGAAGGTTATCTGCCCGATCGCCAACCGGTGATCGGGCACAGCAGCACTCAACCCGGTCTGTTGCACGCGTTCGGCTTTGCCGGCGCGGGCTTTCAGATCGGGCCTGCGGTGGGCCAGGCGCTCACCGAGATCATCTGTAGCGGCGCGTCAAAGACGTCGCTGCATGCGTTTTCCATCACCCGGTTTCACTCCATCTCCGTTGCTTGATAGAGGAAGGTCGCGCCATGAATAATTTCAAACGCAGTGCACTGCTCGGTTTCTCTTGCTTGGGCGCCATGCTCACGGTCAGCCAGGCCCAGGCCGAACCGACGCTTTACCTGGGCATGAACGGCGGAACCATGGAGCGGCTCTACGCCGACAAGGTGCTGCCGGCTTTCGAAAAAGCCAATAACGTCAAAGTGGTGATCGTGCCGGGAACCTCCGCCGATATTCTGGCCAAGGTCCAGGCCAGCAAAGGCAACCCGCAGATGCACGTGATGTTCCTCGACGACGGCATCATGTACCGCGCCATCGCCATGGGTTTGTGCGAAAAACTCGAAGACAGCCCGCCCCTGGCGCAGATTCCGGCCAAGGGCCGCATCAAGGATCAAGCCGTGGCGGTCAGCCTCGGCGTCACGGGGCTGGCGTACAACACGCGGCTGTTCAAGGAAAAAGGCTGGAACGGGCCGACCTCATGGATGGACATGGCCGACCCGCGCTTCAAGGACAAACTGGTGTTCCAGTCGATGGCCTCGTCGACCTTCGGTCTGCACGGTTTCCTGATGTTCAACCGGATTCAGGGCGGCAGCGAAACCGACGTCGAACCGGGGTTCAAGGCCTGGCCGAACACCGTCGGGCGCAACGTGCTGGAGTACATTCCGAGCTCCGCGAAGATTTCCGAAATGCTCCAGACCGACGAAGCGGCGCTGTTCCCACTGACGCCGACCCAGGTCACCGCGCTGAAACTCAAGGGCATGCCGGTGGAATATGCACAGCCGAAAGAAGGCGCCGTGGTGCTCAACGTCGCCGAATGCGCCATCGCCAACAACACCCAACCGGAACTGGCGCAGAAGCTCGCAGCTTTCCTGCTGACGCCCGAAGCGCAAGCCGCTGCGCTTGAAGATGGGGATCAGATTCCATCCAACCCGAATACGCCAACCACCGACAAGACCCGCGGCCAGGTCGAGGCAATGAAGCAGTATCTGACGACCGCGATCGCCATCGACTGGGATCAGGTCAACGAACAGCGCCCGGCGTGGAATGCCCGGTGGAATCGCAGTATCGAGCGCTAATTCGATCGCGCAGTCGGTTGGGGCAGTTGGTGGAGGTCAGGGATCTGGCTTGACCGCAAGGTTTGTGGTGCAGCACCGGTCTCATCGCGAGCAGGCTCGCTCCCACATTGGATTTCCAGTGACTACAAAATTTGCGAACAATGGAGATCCGTGTGGGAGCGAGCCTGCTCGCGATGGCGGCCTGACAGCCACCACAACTTTCCCGCTATCATGTCGCCCATTTCCAGCCCTCCACGCCCTCCTCCTGATCAATAGCGAACCTGCCCATGGATACTCTCGCCCAACTGCGCGCCGGCCAACTGTCGGGCATCACCCGTCTGGATCTGTCCTGCGGCCTGACCGAGTTCCCCCGGGAAATCTTCGACCTGGCGGACTCGCTCGAAGTGCTCAACCTCAGCGGCAACGCCTTGCGCAGCCTGCCGGACGACCTGCACCGCCTGACCCGTTTGCGCGTGCTGTTCTGCTCGGACAACCAGTTCACCGAACTGCCCGCCGGCCTCGGCCAATGCACCGCGCTGACGATGATCGGCTTCAAGGCCAACGCCATCGAAAACGTGCCGGGCGCCGCCCTGCCGCCGCTGTTGCGCTGGCTGATCCTGACCGACAACCGCCTCACGGATTTGCCGACCGAACTGGGTGAATGCGCGCATCTGCAAAAGCTCATGCTCGCCGGCAACCGGTTACAGCGATTGCCCGAAAGCCTGAGCCATTGCCATCAACTCGAACTGATCCGCATCGCCGCCAATCAGCTCACCGAGCTTCCCGAATGGCTGCTGACCCTGCCGAGCCTGACCTGGCTGGCGTACGCCGGTAACCCGCTGGAAACCGAAGCCGATGCCGCCGCCCTCGAAGCCACGACGAGCATTCCCTGGTCCCAACTGAACCTGGAGAAAAAACTCGGCGAAGGCGCGTCGGGGGTTATTCATCAGGCGTTGTGGGAGCAGACGAAACAGGTCGCGGTGAAACTCTACAAAGGCGAAATGACCAGCGATGGCTCGCCGTTGCACGAAATGAACGCCTGCATCACCGCCGGCATCCACCCCAACCTGATCCGGGTCGAAGGGCGGATCGTCGACCATCCGCAAGCGCAGGCCGGGTTGGTGATGCAACTGATCGATCCGAGCTACCGCAACCTGGCCGGGCTGCCGAGTCTGGCGTCCTGCACCCGCGACGTCTACGCCGATGACACCCGGTTCAGCGCTAGCGTGGCGCTGCGCATCGCCAGTGGCATTGCTTCAGTGGCTGAACATTTGCACCGCCAAGGCATCACCCACGGCGACCTCTATGGTCACAACATCATGTGGAACGAGCACGGTGATTGTTTGTTGGGGGACTTTGGGGCGGCGTCTTTCCATGCCACTTCGGACAGCCTTGAAAGCCGCGCACTGCAGCGGATCGAGGTGCGGGCGTTCGGGGTGCTGCTGGGGGAATTGCTGGAGCGGATCGACTCGGGGTTGAGCGATGAAGGTCGTGAGTCGTTAGAGGCATTGCAGCAGCGCTGCTGTCAGCCGGATGTGCTGGCGCGGCCGGGGTTCAGCGAGGTTGTGCGGGAGTTGGCTGCGTTCAACTAGCGGCAAATATAAAACCTGTGGCGAGGGAGCTTGCTCCCGTTGGGTTGCGAAGCGACCCCAAAAGCGACGGCTGCTGCGCAACCGAACGGGGGCAAGCCCCCTCGCCACAGGCAAGCTCCCTCGCCACAAATCAGATCACAAACTGTCGGAACCGCTTAACCCGCCAACCCGACAAACATGTCCTGCACGTCATCATGGTTATCGAGGCCTTCGAGGAATGCTTCGACTTCTGCCATCTGCTCATCGCTCAAACCACTGACCGGGTTTTTCGGCTGGTAACCCAACTTGGCCGACAACACGGTGAAACCCTGCTCCGGCAGCGCTTTCTGTACCGCATCCAGGTCCGCAGGTTCGGTCAGGAACAGCGTCGCGCCGTCTTCACCCGGTTCGAAATCCTGGGCACCGGCTTCGATCGCAGCCATTTCCGGATCGGCGTCAGGGCTGTCCGGGGACGCCTCGATCATGCCGACGTGGTTGAAGTCCCAGGCCACCGAACCGGAAGCGCCCAACTGGCCCTTACGGAACGCGACGCGGATTTCAGCGACGGTACGGTTGATGTTGTCAGTCACGCATTCAACGATCAGCGGCACCTGATGCGGTGCGAACCCTTCATACGTCACGCGATGGTATTGCACGGTTTCACCCAACAGGCCCGCGCCTTTCTTGATCGCGCGATCCAGGGTTTCCTTGGGCATCGAGGCTTTCTTGGCCTGCTCGACCACCAGACGCAAGTGTGCGTTGGTGGCAGTATCGGCACCGTTGCGGGCAGCGATGGTGATTTCTTTCACCAGTTTGCCGAAGATCTTGCCCTTGGCGTTGGATGCCGCTTCTTTGTGTTTAACCTTCCACTGTGCGCCCATTACTCACTCTCTTGATCTGTGGCGCCGAGACATCTATTGGCCGACGCATGGCGCAAGTTTATACGGCCTAAAGATGCCAATCGACCAAAAATTCCAAGATCTTCACCCCGTGACGAATCGACATCTTCACCAGTGTTTGTAGGGCGATTCTGAAAAGTCGATTTGCGGTGACGCTTCAGGGCTGTGGTTTCGTACCCTCTGCGCCCATCCTCCCTGGCAGAAGCGCGCTCGATGCACAACGACAAGGAAAGCCCCTTCACCCTGACACTTCTTGACGGCGGTTTGAGTCTGCAGGTGTTGCAGTTCAGTGGCCGTGAAGGTCTCAACCAGCCCTATCGATTCGACATCGATGTGATCAGCCTCGCCCCGGCGCTGCACCTCGACCACTGGCTGCAACAACCGGCGTTTTTGCGGCTGGCGGATGACCAAGGCATTCACGGCGTGATCCACAGCGTCAGTCGCGAACATCGCGGACCGCACCGGGTCGGTTACTCCCTGGTGCTGGCACCCTATCTTCAACAACTTCACCTGCACAGCTCGCGTCGGGTGTTTCATCGTCTCAGCGTGCCCGCGATCGTGCGTCAGTTGCTGGAGGAGCATCAATTGCCCGAGCACAGCTACCGCTTCGAACTGGCAAACGGGTGCTACCCGTCCCGACCTTTTTGCATTCAGTACGATGAGAGTGATCTGGCCTTCATGCAGCGGCTGTGTGAGGAAGAAGGTATCCACTATCACTTCGAACATCAGCACGACGGGCATGTGCTGGTGCTGGCCGATGACAGCCTGAGTTTCCCTCAGGAACCGCTGCTGATGCCGTTCCAGGACGACGCATTCAACGATTCCGCCTTGCCGGTGATCAGCGAACTGTTCCAGCGCCATGACCCGGACCTCGCCCCGGCACGGTGGGAGGCCAGAAACCGCGGCGCGCAGGTGATCGGCGATGGAGCGGCGAACCACCCGCTCACCAGAACGGGCCCGATGATGGCACGCCCCGCGCCCGAACAGCTGCATCACGACCAGCTCAGCCGCCGACGGCTGGAACGCCTGCGTTGCCAGCAACGGCAGATCCACGGCCAAAGCAATCAGAGCGAACTGTGCAGCGGACGGATCCTGCAAGTGGCAGAACACCCGCTCTCGAGTTTCAACGATCAATGGCTGCTCACCGATATCCGGCACCAGGGACAGCAGCCGTCGATTCTCGCCGAGGACCAGCCCGGCAGTGCCCGACGCTACAACAATCAGTTCACTGCCATTCCCTGGTCAACGGTGTTCAGGCCGGCGCTCAAACACGCCAGGCCGAGCATCCCGGGCTATCAGACCGCCCGGGTGCTGGGCTCCGTCGGGCAACCGGCGGCGCTCGATGATCAGGACCGGATACAGGTCAGGCTATGGCCGACGCCGGCGTTCGAGGTGGATGAATCCGACGGTCTCTGGCTACCGGTTGCCCTCGCAACACCGGACGGTCGGATCGATCCGTCCAGATTGCCCATGGCCGGCACCGACGTGCTGGTCAGTTTCCTCGACAGCGACCCGGACCGGCCGGTTTTGTGTGCCGGCATGGGCCATCCCCAGCCTTCCCGCCCCGCTCCCGAGCCACGTCGCGATGGTCGTCTGCTACTCGACTGGCTGATCAACCGCTCGGATCTCGCCCCCTGAGCCTCATCATCCCTTGTCGGTCTTGCCCGCCGCAGCGGCAAACTTCGCTAGCCGCACGTCGAGGTGCCGTGGCCGATGCCCGTGATCCTCGGCGCGCTCTTTGCGGCGGATGGCGTTGCGCACCATCAATGAGCCGAGATAACGGATCGGCTCGGGCGGAAAAAACCCCAACGGGCCATTCACCAACGGCGAGCGGGTCCAGGCATTGTCCAGCCCCAGCACCATCGAGGCGAGAATCTGCCCGCCCATATGGCAAGGCCCGACGCCGCTGCCGGAGTAACCGAAACCGTAGAACACATTGCCGCTGGCGCTCATCTGGCCGAAGAACGGTAAACCGGTGACGGAGCGATCCGACGGCCCGTTCCAGGTGGCCTCGACCTTGACCTTGGCGAACGCCGGGAAGAACTCACTCAGGCTGTGCTGCAACAAGCCGGCATAGGGCGATGGCTGATCGAACACCGGCAGCATTCGACCACCGTAGGCGAAGGTATTGCCGCCCTTGCCGAGCATGATTCGACCGTCCGGGGTGTTGTGGTAGTAATGCACGAAAATCCGCGAATCAAGCACCGTCACGCCGCTGGTCAACCCAATCTCGTTGAGCAAATCCGGCCGCGGTTCGGTGATCAGCATGTCGCTGGAAACAATCGCCACACTGCGTTCGAACTGTGGAAACGCCCGGGCCATCCAGGCATTCATCGCCAGCACCACCCGGTCGGCGCGGACCGTGCCATTGGGGGTTTTAACCCCCGCAGGCTTACCCTCCTCCAGACCGGTCATCGCAGTGTTTTCATGAATCCTCACCCCCAGCTGCAAGGCCACCCGACGCAAGCCGCGCACCAGTTTGCCCGGCTGAACACTCGCAGCAGCCGGGGAAAACCAGCCCTCCAGGTGTTTGCTGGAACCGGCCATGCGCTGTACATCCGCCAGTGGCCGCTGGGTGAAAGAGTTGATGCCGTTGCGCTCCAGCGCCGCGATCACCGCGTCAGTCGAGCCACATTGGGCGCGATTGGTGGCGGTGTAGAGCGTGCCGTCGAGGCGGTAATCGGCGTCCACCGCGTACTGTTCGCAAAAGGCACCGATGGCGTGGATGCTGCGCTCGGACTCCTTGACCAAGCGCACGGCTTCTTCGACGCCGAACAACCGTTCCAGGGTGAAATACTTGGCCGACCACGACAGCGCACAACCACCGTTGCGCCCACTGGCACCGGCACCGCAGATGTCCGCTTCGATCAGCAGCACGTCCAGTTCGGGGTTCTGCTGCTTGAGCATGATTGCGGTCCACAACCCGGTGTAGCCGCCACCGACAATGCAGACGTCGGCGCGGGTATCACCGGATAAAGGTTCGCACGGCGCGCAGGACTCGGCCGCCAGTGCCTGTTCCAGCCAGTAAGGTCTCATGGGGGTAATCCTTATGTACGCAGGGGTTTTACGGTCATCGGTTGGTTAGGCACAAATGCTCTTTCGGGACGCAGACCCGCCGGGCGACTGTTCCAGTGGGGAATCAGCACCAGCGACGAGAACAACGCGCAGCCGGCAAAGACGATGAATACCGTGACCGAGTCGAAGTAACCCGGCAGCAGCCCGCCGAGAATCGCCCCGACCGAACCGCAACCGTTGACGAAGCCCGCCGCCGTGGCGCCGGCCTTGGCGGTACCGAAATCGATCGCCGCCGCGCCGCTGATCATCGAGTCTGGTCCATACAGAGTCAGGCCCATGACAAACAGCAGCGCCACCACCAGCAAGACGCTGCCGGTATGCAGGGCGCCCATGAACAGCGCCAGGGAAACCGTGAGCGCCAACAAGCTCAGCACACAGGCCGGCATGCGTCGAGCGCCGAACAGTTTGTCCGAAGCCAGCCCCAGCAGGATCGGCCCGAGCAACCCGGCCAGTTCGAACGCCGTGGGAATAATCGCCGCGCCGACCTTGCCCACCGTGGGCATTTGCTCGAAGACGATCACCGGCCCCCACAGCAGAATCGCGTAGCGCGCCGGTTTCAACAGAAAGTACGCCAGCCCCAGCACCAACACCGTGCGGTTGCGCAGGATTTCCCGCAGCGGCTCCAGAACGCTGATCTTGCTTTGAGCGTGCGCCTCTTCGGCAGTTAACGCAGGTTCCGGCTCCACCGCTGGCAAGCCAACGTCTTCGGGTTTGTTACGTTGAAAAATAAAAAACAGCACGGCGACCAGCCCAACCACCGCCGCACTGGAAATGAACGCCGCATGCCAGGTGCCGATCAGCGTATACGCCCACCAACCCGCAAACGGCGAGGCCACCAGCCCGCCAAAGGCGTAGCAGGAACTCCATAAACCCAACACTCGCCCACGCTGCTCGGCGGGAAAGAAACTGCCAATGTTCTTGCACAGCCCCGACCATCCGGTGGACTGCGCCAGCCCTTGGATCAGCATGCAAGTGGCGAAAATCGGCAACGTGGCAAAGCTGCCCATGACCAACGCGGCCACCGCGGAAATCAGCAATCCGCCGAGCACCACGACCCGTGGCCCGAAGCGGTCGGCCAGGATGCCCCAAGTGAATTGCCCGATGGCGTAAGCCGCCAGGTAGATGGCGTCGAGGTTGGCCATGGCCATTTTGTCGAGGGTGAAGGTGGGGTCTTCGGCGATCCCCAGTTTGGCCACGGAAAAGGCTTTGCGGGTGAAGTAGAACGCGGCATACGCGAGCCAGGTGATGGCGAAAATCTGCACGCGCCAACGCTTGATGGTACCGATGGGACTGTTCATTGTGGTTCTGACCTCAGGGTGTGAGTGTGCCGGCAGAATTGGAAGAAAACGCCTGTGTTTTTATTGTTGAGCACTGCGGTATCGCCTGTTCCCTGAGGCGATACCGGTCAGATGAGTCCTGCTGATTGCATGCATGGGCTCATGACCACCGAGCTGTTCGACTGAACAGTCACCGGGGCTGAAGCGGATAAAAACAATTACTGATTAATAAGTGAAATCGATTTATCGTATTTCAAATATAAGCTCAGCTTGTTACTGGTTACGCTCGTTACTGGAGAGTTCGATGTCGGTATCCCACGCCCAGCTCAAAGCCTTCCACGCCGTCGCGGTCCACGGAAGCTTTACCAGGGCCGCCGAGCGGCTGTTTCTGACGCAACCGGCGATTTCCGACCAAGTGCGCAAGCTCGAAGAGCGTTTCGGTGTGTTGCTGTTCCACCGCAACAAGCGCTCAGTGCGCCTGACCGATCTGGGCGAGCGCCTGTTGAGCATCACCCAGCGACTGTTCGTCATCGAAGCCGAGGCGCAGGAGTTGCTTCACGCGTCTCAGGCGTTGCAAACCGGCAGCCTGATTCTGGCGGTGGATGCACCGGTGCATGTGCTGCCGCAGATTGCGCGGTTCTGCGAGCGCTACCCCGGCATCAGCGTGAAGATTGAAACCGGCAACACTGACGAATCGCTGTTTCGGCTATTCAACTATCAGGCCGATCTGGCCCTGTTGGGGCGCGATGTCAGCGACGAACGTTTGCTCTCGTTGCCACTGCGCAATGACCCGATGGTGGCCTTCGTTTCGCGCCATCATCCGTGGGCCGATCGCGAATCCATCTGCCTGGCGGACCTGGACGACACGCCATTGGTGCTGCGGGAAATCGGCTCGGTGACGCGGCAAACCCTGGAAGAGGAAATGGCCCGGGCCGGGTTTCGCATCCGCCCGGCGATTGAAGTCGAAGGCCGGGAAGCGGCGCGCGAAGCGGTGGTGGTCGGGATTGGCGTGGGAGTGGTGTCGGCCGCTGAGTTCGGCGCGGATTCGAGGGTGTGTGCGCTGCCGATTACCGATTGCACACGGCGGCTGACGGAGACGCTGGTGTGCTTGCGCGAACAGAGTTCGCGGCGAGTGGTGGCGACGTTTCTGGAGATGGTTCGCGAGAGTCTGGTGTAGGCAGGTCCGGCCTCATCGCGGGCAAGCCACGCTCCCACAGGATTTATGCTGGCTGCAAATCTTGTGTACGACACAAATCCTGTGGGAGCGTGGCTTGCCCGCGAAGGCCGCGCCGCGGTCTATCTGCCAGGCGCCAACTCAAAAAACGCCTGTATCAACCGCAAACCCGTTCGCCGCTTTAACAGGATTTATGTTGGCCACATATCTTGTGTACAACACAAATCCTGTGGGAGCGTGGCTTGCCCGCGAAGGCCGCGCCGCGGTCTATCTGCCAGGCGCCAACTCAAAAAACGCCTGTATCAACCGCAAATCCCGCCGCCGCTCCATGCACCCGATCATGTGCCGATTGACCAACCCCTCGCCAATAATCGGTACCGCCGCCACCCGCGGGTCGTGGCTGACTTCCACCGACGATACGACGCCCACGCCCAATTCTGCGGCCACGGCCTCGGTCACTGCCTCGCGACTGTCCAGCTCCAGCAACACCCGTGGATTGACCCTGGCCTGAGCGCACGCCTCATCGAATGTGCGTCGGGTAATCGAACTCGGCTCGCGCAAGACCATGATCACCTGATCCAGATCCTTGAGTTGTACCCCTTTCGACTTCTGCGCACACGAATGACCTGCGGGCACCAACGCGCAAATCCTCGACTCGCTCAACGCTTGCAGGTGCAGCCCCTTGCGCGGCTCGACCTCGGTCAGCACCGCCACGTCGGCATGCTCCGACAATAACGCCGCCAATGTTTCCTGAGCATTGCCCAACCGCAGGTTCACGGTGATCCCCGGATAACGCGCGCGCAAACTGGCGAGCATTGGCATGACCATGTGCGGCCCGTCCGCCGCCACTTCCAGGCGCCCAGTCAGTAACTGCCGGTTGGCCTCCAGCATCACCTGCGCTTCTTCGGCCAGGCCAAACATCGCCCGGGTGATCGCTGCCAGTTTGGTGCCCTCTTCCGTCAGTTCGACGCGCCGCGCGGTGCGTCGCAACAAGGTGATCTGGTAGTGCTCCTCCAACGCCTTGATGTGCCCGGTGACCGCCGGTTGGCTGATAAACAGGCGCTCGGCGGCGCGGGTGAAGCTGCCTTCCCGAGCCACAGCGTCGAAGGCGCGCAGCTGAAACAGATTCATGAATAACCCTCACTGATGGCTGGCATAACAACAAACAATTTGATTGATAGCTCACCGAATTGCAATTTATGTCCCGTAGCTTCATCCCACTGAGCTTTTGCGAGGACACAAGAATGAGTACTGCCGAGCCCATCCTGCTCACCCCCGGCCCATTGACCACATCGAGCCGCACCCGTCAGGCAATGATGGTCGACTGGGGCTCATGGGATGACCGCTTCAACCAACTGACCGCCAGCCTCTGCGAGCAACTGCTGACAATCATCAACGGCGGCAACAGCCATCACTGCGTGCCGTTGCAAGGCAGCGGCACTTTTGCGGTCGAAGCGGCCATCGGCACACTGGTGCCTCGCGACGGTAAAGTGCTGGTATTGATCAATGGCGCCTATGGCAAACGCCTGGCGAAAATCTGCGAAGTGCTCGGCCGCTCGTTCAGCACCTTCGAAACCGCCGAAGACGAACCGACCACCGCCGCCGACGTCGACCGCCTGCTGCGGGCCGATGCCAGCATCACCCACGTCGCGCTGATTCACTGCGAAACCAGCACCGGCATCCTCAACCCGCTGGCAGAAATCGCCCACGTTATCGAGCAACACGGCAAACGCCTGATCATCGACGCCATGAGTTCGTTTGGTGCCCTGCCGATCGACGCCCAACACGTGCCATTCGACGCACTGATCGCCGCCTCGGGCAAATGCCTGGAAGGTGTGCCGGGGATGGGCTTCGTCTTTGCGCGCAAAGAAGCGCTGGCCAATGCCGCCGGTAACTCGCACTCACTGGCGATGGACCTGTTCGACCAGCACACCTACATGGCCAAGACCGGCCAATGGCGCTTCACCCCGCCGACCCACGTGGTCGCGGCGCTGCACGAAGCGCTGCTGCAATACAACGAAGAAGGCGGCTTGCCCGCACGGCATCAGCGCTACGCCAATAACTGCCAGGTGCTGCTCGATGACATGGCCAAACTGGGGCTGCGCAGCTTCCTGCCCGCCGCGATCCAGGCGCCAATCATCGTCACCTTCCACGCGCCGAAAGACCCGCGCTATCAGTTCAAGGAATTCTACGAGCGGGTCAAGGCCAAGGGTTTCATCCTCTACCCCGGCAAACTGACCCAAGTCGAAACCTTCCGCGTCGGCTGCATCGGCCACGTCAACCAGGCCGAAATGCACGCGGCGGTGGCGGCGGTCGCCGAGGTGCTGCGCGAGATGGAAGTGTTGGAAATTTAATTCACCCCAGATCCCTGTGGGAGCGGGCTTGCCCGCGATAGCGGTCTGACATTCATCATCGATGTCGACTGACAGGGCCTCATCGCGGCCAAGCCCGCTCCCACAGGTACATCGAATCCCGAATATCTCGTTCTCATAGGATTTATTTGCCATGAACTACACCAACCCAACCAAACTCCAAGCCGCCATCCTCGACTGGGCCGGCACCGTAGTCGACTTCGGCTCCTTCGCCCCGACGCAGATTTTCGTCGAAGCCTTCGCCGAGTTCGACGTCCAGGTTTCCATCGAAGAAGCCCGCGGGCCGATGGGCATGGGCAAGTGGGACCACATTCGTACCCTGTGCGATCAGCCGCAAGTCGCCGAGCGTTACCGCAACGTGTTCGGTCGCACCCCGACCGACGATGACGTCACCGCCATTTACAAACGCTTCATGCCGCTGCAGATCGAAAAAATCGCCGAACACTCGGCACTGATTCCCGGTGCCCTCGACACCATCGCCAACCTGCGCCAGCAAGGGATCAAGATCGGCTCGTGCTCCGGCTACCCGAAACAGGTCATGGACAAGGTCGTCGAACTGGCCGCCACCAACGGCTACGTCGCCGATCATGTGGTCGCCACCGACGAAGTGCCCAATGGCCGCCCATGGCCGGCTCAGGCACTGGCCAACGTGATTGCCTTGGGCATCGACGACGTCGCGGCCTGCGTGAAGATCGACGACACAGTACCGGGCATTCTCGAAGGTCGCCGCGCCGGCATGTGGACCGTGGCGTTGATCTGCTCCGGCAACGCGCTGGGTCTGGACTACGAAGGCTATCGCGCCCTGAGCAGCGATAAACTGGCCAGCGAACGCAAGCGCATTCACGCCATGTTCGAAGGCTCGCGGCCGCACTACATGATCGACACTATCACCGACTTGCCCGAAGTGATCGCCGACATCAACAAGCGCCTGGCCAAGGGCGAGATGCCGCAAACCGACTGATTACACCTCTCGCTTCATAAAAAAGCGCCAGCTCCTTTAACGGAACTGGCGCTTTTTTGTGGCCGATTACTTGATTCAGAGCATTGAACAGCCCATTGGTCTCAGGCAAATCCCCCAAACAGGATTACAGTAACCCACGCCGTCGAACAAGAACGGTGACTTCAGACCAGACCTGTGAGGAACACTGTATGCCCTGGAAGAATTCCGAATCACGCTACAGCACCGTATCGATCGCGCTGCACTGGTTGATGCTGGTTCTGCTAATCGTGGTTTACGCCTGCATCGAATTGCGCGGGATATTCCCCAAAGGCAGTGGCGGCCGGACGCTGATCAAGGAAGCCCACTTCATGCTCGGCTTGACGGTGTTCGTGCTGGTCTGGCTGCGGCTGTTCGCCCGCAGCCTGGGGCCGGCGCCGCAGATCTTTCCCGCCTCGCCTCGCTGGCAAACCCTGATCGCCAAACTGATGCATTGGGCGCTGTATATTTTCATGATCACCATGCCGATTCTGGGCTGGCTGATTACCAGCGCCGAGGGGCATCAGGTGATGTTCTATGGCTTCGATCTGCCATTGCTGATGGAAGAAAACAAACCGCTGGCCAAGCAGCTTGAGGGCTGGCATGTGCTCGGCGGGACGATCGGCTATTGGCTGATCGGACTGCACGCCGTAGCCGGGCTGTACCACCACTATGTGGTGCGCGATAACACCTTGCTGCGGATGATGCCCAAGCGCGGTTGAGCCCGGCCACTGAAAACACCGATCCCTGTGGCGAGGGGGCTTGCCCCCGTTGGGCTGCGAAGCGGCCCCATAATCTGTGACCGTGTCGAACCTGACACACCGCATTTTCAGGTTTTGGGACTGCTGCGCAGTCCAACGGGGGCAAGCCCCCTCGCCACAAAGGTTTGTGAACTGAAACCCCGACGGCCCTGCAAGCCGCCGGTGTGGATGAAGATCAAGCGCGTGCCCCGGACAAATTTACCCGCCTCGACTCGCTGCTTGAGCGCCAGCAGCGCTTTGCCGGTGTACAGCGGCTCTAGAGGAATGCCGCTGGCCTGTTCGGTCTGCTCGATGAACGCAAGCAACGGCGGATCGACTTTGGCAAAACCGCCACGGCTGGCGTCCAGCAGTTCATAGGCGGGATCGATCAGACCGGCCTCCTGCACAATCCTCTCGACCTGCTGCGCCACGCCATGATCGTCAGGCACCGCCAACGCGCCATACACCGGATGCTCACCCGCCTCGGCCAGAACCAGCCCGGCCAGGGTGGTGCCCGTTCCGCAGGCCAGCCACCAGCCGTCGTAGTGGCTCCAGCCCAGACCGCTCAATTGCTCGCGGGCCAGAGTCACCAATTGCCCGCAGCCCTTCGCCCCAAGCAAGCCGCCACCACCTTCCGGCACTGGATGCAGCGCAGGGTATTGCTCCCGCCATGGCTGCCAGAAGCCCGGTTCGTGCCTCGCTCGATAACCGCCATAACCCAACCAGTGCAACTGCATGCCGAACGCCTGCAAGTCCTTCACCGTCGGGGTGTCTTGCGGATGCCCGCGCAGCAGGCCGACCGTGGTGAAACCAAAGCGTTTGCCTGCTGCGGCCAATGCGTGGAGATGGTTGGAATGAGCACCGCCCAGGCTGATGATGCCTTGGGCGCCGGTCTGGTCGGCGGCTTTCAGGTGTTCGATGAGCTTGAACCATTTGTTGCCGCTGATCAGCGGGTCGATCTGGTCCAGACGCAGGATTGCGACGTCGATGCCGGCGGTGGTGAGCCAGTCGAGGTGAAGGGGTTCGAGGGGGGCTTGGGGTAGCCAGTCGCTGGGCGGGAGAAGCATCGAGTTGCCGGCTCTGGGAAAGAAGCCGGCATCTTAGCAGCCTTGAGGATGCCATCGCGGGCAAGCCCGCTCCCACAGGGATTTTGCGTCGCTCACACAATGCATGAACAACATAGAATCTGTGGGAGCGGGCTTGCCCGCGATGGCCATTGGCACGCTGGGCTTGCTGCTACAACTCAGCCGCCAACCGCGACCCTTGGTTGATCGCGCGCTTGGCATCCAGCTCCGCCGCCACGTCCGCGCCGCCGATCAAATGCACGTTCTGCCCGGCCGCGACCAGACCGTCCTGCAACTCACGCAACGGATCCTGTCCGGTGCAGATCACGATGTTGTCCACCGGCAGCACCTGAGGTTCGCCGCTTTCGCCGATGCGGATGTGCAGGCCTTCGTCGTCGATCTTCAGGTACTCGACGCTGTTGAGCATCTGCACCTGCTTGTTCTTCAGACCGGTGCGGTGAATCCAGCCAGTGGTCTTGCCCAGGCCGTCGCCGACCTTGGACTTCTTGCGTTGCAGCAAGAACACTTCACGGGCTGGCGCATGCGGCTCAGCCTTGATCCCCGCAACCCCACCGCGCGCTTCAAGGAGCGTATCGATGCCCCACTCCTTCCAGAACGCTTCGCGGTCCTGACTGGTGGCCACGCCCTCGTGAACGAGGAATTCCGACACGTCGAAACCGATACCACCGGCGCCGATCACCGCGACGCGCTTGCCCACCGGTTTACGCTCGAGGATCACGTCCAGGTAGCTCAGCACCTTGGCGTGTTCGACGCCCGGAATCGCCGGCACCCGTGGCGCAATACCGGTCGCCAGGATGATTTCGTCGTAACCGCCCTCGACCAGCTGCGCCACATCCACGCGGGTGTTCAGGCACAGCTCGACATTGGTGGTCTGCAATTTGCGGTTGAAGTAGCGCAGGGTTTCGAAGAACTCTTCCTTGCCCGGCACGCGCTTGGCGATGTTGAACTGGCCGCCGATTTCGCTGGCCGAATCGAACAACGTCACCTGATGACCACGTTCAGCAGCCACGGTCGCGGCGGACAGCCCCGCAGGGCCGGCACCGACCACGGCGATTTTCTTGATCTGCTGCACCGGCAGGTAATTGAGTTCGGTTTCATGGCAGGCCCGCGGGTTCACCAGGCAACTGGTCAACTTGCCGCCAAAGGTGTGATCCAGGCACGCCTGGTTGCAACCGATGCAGGTGTTGATTTCATCGCCACGACCGGCCGCAGCCTTGTTGACGAAATCCGGATCGGCGAGGAATGGCCGCGCCATGGACACCATGTCGGCATCGCCTTCGGCCAGAATCTGCTCGGCGACTTCCGGGGTATTGATGCGGTTAGTGGTGATCAGCGGGATATTCACCGAGCCACGCAGCTTGGCCGTGACCTTACTGAACGCCGCACGCGGCACCTTGGTGGCGATGGTCGGAATCCGCGCTTCGTGCCAGCCGATGCCGGTGTTAATGATCGTCGCACCGGCCTGCTCGATGGCCTTGGCCAATTGCACGATCTCTTCCCAGCTGCTGCCGCCTTCCACCAGATCGAGCATCGACAGACGGAAGATGATGATGAAGTTCGGGCCGACCGCTTCGCGCACCCGGCGGACGATTTCCACCGGCAGGCGCATGCGATTTTCGTAAGCGCCGCCCCAGCGGTCAGTGCGATGGTTGGTGTGGGCCGCGAGGAACTGGTTAATGAAATAACCTTCGGAGCCCATGATCTCGACGCCGTCGTACTCGGCTTTTTGCGCCAGGGTCGAGCAAGTGACGAAATCGCTGATTTGTTTCTCGATGCCTTCCTCGTCCAGCTCTTTAGGCTTGAACGGGTTGATCGGCGCCTGGATCGCGCTCGGGGCCACCTGTTTCGGGCTGTAGGCATAACGCCCGGCATGAAGGATCTGCATGCAGATCTTGCCACCCGCCTCGTGCACTGCCCGGGTGACGATCAGGTGCTTGAGCGCCTCTTCCTCGGTGGTCAGCTTGGCCGCGCCGGAGTAAACCCCGCCCTCATCGTTCGGGCCGATACCGCCGGTAACCATCAGGCCGACACCGCCACGGGCACGCTCGGCGAAATACGCCGCCATGCGCTCGAAACCGCCGGGCTTTTCCTCGAGGCCCGTGTGCATCGAGCCCATCAGGGTGCGGTTGCGCAACGTGGTAAAACCCAGGTCCAGCGGGGCCAACAGGTGCGGGTAATGAGCGGCGGCCATCGGTAACTCCACAACGAGCGATCACGGAAAAAATGCAGGAGCTCTTCGGCCCCCGTCAGTCATGTTCTGACAGACTAAGAGTCGCACTGCTGTCACTCAATGACCGTAACTGACAACTTATTGATCCAAATGTGCAGCGCCCCTTGGCAAGCGCGGGCATGGGCCCTACCCTAGTCGCGAACCCTGCACACGGCCGTTGACTGTTTCCCCATGCGCAAACTTTTGTACCTGACCTTCTCCATGGCGTTGATCGCCGCCCTCACGACCTACGCGATGTGGGCCGCGGACCGTCCGGTGGGTCATTACCTGTCGGACCTGCGCATCAGTCTCGCGGTCGATCAGGGCACTCCCGCCGATCGCGGCAATCTTCTGGGTATCCAGCCCGAGTTGTTCCCCACCGATTATCAAAGCCCCGAACGCTTGCACCGCAAGCTCGCGGCCTACTTGCAGAAGGCTCAGGATCAAGGCCTGCTGAATGAAAAAACCATCGTCGTACTGCCCGAACATGTCGGCACCTGGCTGATGATCAGCGGCGAAAAAGACGAGTTGTACCAGGCCGCTACGCTCAAGGAAGCCATGAACTGGTTGGCGGTGAGCAACCCGTTGCAGTTCATCCGCGCCCTGATCAGTGCCGAGGGCGGTAGCCGTCTCGACGATGCGCATTTGCGGATGAAAGCCAAGAAAATGGCCAGGGATTACCAGGCACTGTTCGGCGGCCTGGCGAAAGACTTCCACGTGACCCTGGTGGCCGGTTCCATCGTTCTGCCCGAGCCGAGTGTCAGCGAGGGCACCCTGAAGATTGGCCGCGGTGCCCTGTACAACAGCAGCGTAGTGTTCGGTCGCGACGGTTTGCCGATTGGCCAGCCTCAGCGGCAAATGCACCCGACTTTCGCTGGGCATGACTCTGTCGAAGCCAATTCCGAACACACGATCAATGTCGTCGACACACCGGCCGGACGCCTGGGCGTGCTGATTGGCAGCGACAGTTGGTATCCGGACAACTATCGCAAACTCGACGATCAAGGCGCGCAACTGCTGGCGGTCCCGGCGTTCGTCGTCGGACACGGGTCTTGGGATCAACCGTGGCCCGGCTACAAAGGCCAGTCCACGCCGAACTCTGTGAGCCTCAAGGCTGGCGAACTCAGTGAAGGTCAGGCCTGGCATCGGCTGACGCTGATCGCCCAACCGTCCGGCAGCCAGGCCATCGCCGGCATGAGCGTGTTCCTGCGCGGCCAGTTCTGGGACAAGGGCAGCGCCGGTCAAAGCTTCCTCAGCAGCAACGGGCAACAATTCGCCGACGGCGATGCCCGGGGCGCGCGTTTGCTGAACCTCTGGCTGTAAGCGATGAAACCGCAGCCGATGCGTCTCGGGGATTTGTCGGTGGGCTTTGTCCATAGCCTGGCCGACGCCGTGCGCAGCCATGGCCTGGACCCACAACCACTGCTTGAACAATACGGCCTCGATGCCGCACGGCTGGCCGAAGCCGGCGCCCGTCTCTCGATCCCGCGCTACATGCGCCTGGGTCACGGCGCCATTCAACTGACTGACGATCCGGCATTGGGTTTGCGCATGGGCCAGCTCAGTCGCCTGAGCCAGGCCGGCCTGGCCGGAGTCACCGCCGCCCAAGCCCCCACCGTGCGGGAAGCGGCGCGCTGCCTGATTCGCTTCGAAGCACTGTACGGCTCCAACTATCGCGGCCAGTCGAGCTTTCACGAAGACGCCCAAGGCGCCTGGCTGCGGTTCTATTCCATCAGCCCCTACAACGCCTACAACCGCTTCGTGGTGGATTCGATCATCGCCGGCTGGTTGCAGCAATTATCCAGCCTAAGCCCTGCCCCGTTACGCGCTGAACGGATCGAGATCGAATTCCAGGCGCCGGATTACCGCGAGGCATACGCCGTGCTGGGGGATTGTCCGATTCAGTTTGGCGCCGAACAGAACCAACTGCGCCTGAGCCTGGACAGCCTCGCCCAGCGCAACCCGGAGCACTGCCCGAGCACCTGGCGGCACCTGCTGCAACTGTGTGAACGGGAACTGGAGCAACTGACACGCACCCGCAGCCTGCGTGAACGTATCACTCGTTTACTGGGGCCGTTGCTCAATGGTGGTCGGGAACCCGACCTGGAAGAAGTGGCGGCACGCCTGAAGCTGCCAACCTGGACCTTACGTCGCAAACTCGCCGAGGAAGGCACGCAATTTCGTGCAATTCTCAACGATACACGCCGCGATCTCGCCATGACCTACATCCGCGACACCGAACTGGCGTTCGGGGAAATCGCCTACCTGCTGGGTTTTGCCTCAGCCGAAGCCTTCCAACGGGCCTTCAAACGCTGGAACGGCCAGACCCCCGGCGAGTTTCGCCGCAGTCATCGCCAATCCGCGTAAGACTTACAACTCTGTAGCGTCTTCGGCTGGTTCCAGCGGGTCCAGTTCAAACGCCTGATACTCGAGCAGTTCTTCTTGATAATCGTCCATTATTAAACCCCCATCGCCTGTTGAAAAAATCATCTGAATAAATGACCAGCGCCCTGAGCATAAAGTGCCCGCATGAAAGAAAAATGACGCTGGCACGACATCACGTCGCTACTGAATAAAACGTAGCAGGTGGTCAGGAATTTATCACAGGATTTTTTCGATACGAGCTGTAGGAATACGGCTCGATTTGATGTGGATCAATCTTGAAAGGTGTTACGGGATCGGAGTCGTCTGACCCGATCCGTAACATCAGCCTATTACTGGCCGGAGACAGGCATGGCCGAGATTGGCTCGCTCGGAGGGGGCATGGTGCTTGAGTCCGACGATGGAGTCACCGTTTCCGTGGACGAACTCGGCTCGCTGCTCTGTGCCGGGGTAATCGGCGCCGTTTCAGCAGGCGGCACAACAGGCTCCGAACTGGCTGGAGCGGTTTCACCTGCCGGCGCTGGAGCAGGCGCAGGTTCTGCCGCCGGGGTCGGGGTCGGCGCCAACTGAGCCGGCGCAGCCTTGGCTTCAGGCACACCCAGATCAGTCTTCGGCTTCTCGGTGATGTGCGCGGCCTTCTTCGCTTCCGGCGGCAGGAACAACTCGACCAGAGCAAAGAAACGCTCGTAGAACTTGGCCGAGGACACGGTTTCACTGGCGACCTTGACCATCGAGTCGTCGGACGAGCCGATCGGCATCGACACCGAGCCCAACACACCAACACCGAGACTGGCGGAGTTGTTGGTCTTTTTCAGCGCATAACGGTCCTGCAAGGCGTTGGCGAACATCGTCGCGTGATGCCCTTCGCTGCCGTCATCGGCACAGACCACACTGAAGCTGATCTCCATGTGGGTATCGCCAGTCTGCTGGAAGCTCTTGTGTCCACTGACCAGCTTCGGATCGGCGCTGGTGATGATGTAACCCTGGCTGAGCAAAGCCCGACGGGCGGCCTCGCAGGTTTGCGCATCGGTCACCGGGTAATTGCGTGAGAACGTTCCGGAATCGTCGAAGTTCTCATGCTCGTAGATGGCGGCTTTCTTCGAGGAACAACCGGCAGCGGCAGCCAGCACCAAGGCCAGCCCCACAACCCGCATGGGAATTGATTTAAACATTGAACATCCTGAGGAAAACGGTTCGGGGCGTATTGTGCAACAGATCGATGCTTAGCGTCGCACCGTTTAGTGTCTTGAAACAGTTACAAGTCTACTGACTGTTACTGACAGGAAAAAGTCGCGCGGTAAATAAGCAGGCGACGGGTAGCTTATGCCGTTTTTGTTTCACCCATAAAAAACCCCAGCCTTTCGGCCGGGGTCTTTGTGTCGCGCAAAGCTCAGTCAAGCATCAGAAACGCTTGATCTCAGCCTCGCTTTCCAACAGTTTGCGGTAGGCCGCAAAGTCTTGCTGGCCAATGCGCGAAGCGAGGAAGCGACGGTATTGAACCTTCTCTTCTTCGGTCGGTGCCGCAGCTTCGTTCACGCCGTTCAGACGCACGATCACCAGGCTACCATCGGCCAGGGTCACGCTGCTGAAGGTCGGCTTGTCTTGGGCAGCCGGTTTCGGCATGCGGAACAGCGCTTGCAGCACGGTTGGGTCGACCCCTTCCTGAGCGCGAGTCGCAGCTTGAGTCACTTTCCAGTTCTGGCCGTCGATCGCCTTGTCCAGTGCAGTCTTGCCATCGCGCAGGCTGACGATCAGTTGATCAGCCTTGGTCTTGGCGGCAGCACTGGCATGCTCCTTGGTCAGTTGCGCACGGATGCTGGCAGCCACACTTTCCAGCGGCAGTTGCTCAGGCTTGCGGTGTTCCTTGGCGCGCAGCACGATCACGGTTTCCGGGTCCAGCTCGATGGCGGTGCTGTTGGCACCCTCATCCAGCACTTCAGGACTGAACGCAGCGGTTACCACGGCACGGTTGGCCGCAATACCTTCGCCACCTTCCCGGCCGAATGGCGCGGACGTGTGGACAGTCAGCTTCAAGTCTTGTGCTGGCTGGGCCAGATCGGAGGCCTCGAACGACGAGTCTTCCAACTGCTTGGTCGCCTCGACGAAACGCTGCTCGACCTGCTGGGTTTTCAGCTCGCGGGTCAGCTTGTCTTTCAGGCTGGCAAACGTCGGCACTTCAGGGGCCTCAACGCCCAGCAGCTTGATCAGGTGGAAACCGAAGTCAGTGCGAACAGGCTCCGAAACCTGATCCTTGGCCAACGAATACAGGGCTTTTTCAAACGCTGGATCGTAGACGCCTGGACCTGCATAACCGAGGTCACCGCCATTGTTCGCCGAGCCTGGATCCTGGGAGAATTCCTTGGCCAGGGCCTCGAATGTCTCGCCTTTGGCCAGACGCGCCTGCACTTCTTCGATTTTGGCCTTGGCTTGCGCCTCGGTCACCTTATCGTTCACTTCGATCAGAATATGCGCAGCCCGGCGTTGCTCGGACAGGTTCGCGGTTTCTTTCTGATACGCCGCTTGCAAGTCTTCGTCCTTGACGCTGACCTGATCAAAGAAGGACGCTTTCTTCAATTCGAGGTAATCGATGACCACCTGATCCGGCGTCATGAATTCCTTGGCGTGTTCGTCGTAGTAGGCTTTGACTTCGTCGTCAGTCAATTTCACCGCCGCAGGATCTGCCTTGACGTTCAGGGTGGCGAAATCGCGGGTCTGTTTTTCCAGACGGGCAAAGGCCAGAACCTGCGCATCAGTGACAAAGCCGCTACCGGCCAAGCCCGCACGCAGCTGACCGATCAACATTTCCTGAGCCAGCATCTGGCGGAATTGCAGACGGCTATAACCGAGTTGACGGATCACCTGATCGAAGCGCTCGGCGCTGAACTTGCCATCCACCTGGAATTCAGGCGTTTGCAGGATCACCTGATCCAAAGCCGCTTCGGAGAAAGCGAATTTCGACTTTTCTGCGCCTTGCAGCAGCAGTTTGCGATCGATCAGGCCTTTGAGGGCCGATTCGCGCAGCATTTTTTCGTCGAGCAAGGAAGCATCGAAATCCTTGCCAAGCTGTTGCATGAGCTGACGGCGTTGCATATCGACCGCCTGGTTCAGCTCGTTTTGACTGATTTCTTCACCGTTGACCTTGGCCGCATCCTGGCTGTTGGTCGTCGCCTGGAAAATGGCCTCGATACCGGTGAAAGCCATCAGTACAACGATGATCCCGATAATGGTCTTGGCAATCCAGCCTTGTGAATTGTCCCTGATATTCTGCAGCATGCGTCCCCCAGAAACGGTTGAACTTCAAAATTAGGCAACCGTGGAGCGTGGGTAGAATCCGGATAGAAGAAAGGCGCATCCGAGGATGCGCCTTCTCGTAACTGGCGGAGCGGACGGGACTCGAACCCGCGACCCCCGGCGTGACAGGCCGGTATTCTAACCGACTGAACTACCGCTCCGCTGCCAAGTCAGGAATGACCCCGACCCGGATAGGCAAAAACCTGAATCGAACTTAGTTGACAGCTTCTTTCAGTGCTTTACCGGCTTTGAAACCTGGCTTTTTGGCGGCGGCGATTTCCAGCGTCTTACCGGTCTGTGGGTTACGACCGATGCGAGCTGGACGATCGGTCACGGAGAAGGTACCGAAACCAACCAGAACAACGGAGTCGCCAGCCTTGAGAGCGCCAGTGACGGATTCGATTACAGCGTCCAGCGCACGGCCAGCAGCAGCTTTCGGGATATCAGCGGATGCAGCGATAGCATCAATCAGTTCCGACTTGTTCACTCTAAGTCCCCTTATATCTATTTTGAGTTTGATTCTAAGTTTTTTGGTGAAAGCAAAAAAACGAGTGCTGAATGGCCTACAGACACTTAAGAGCCGCTTTATAACAAGGGCTCTAAAAAACTGTCAACAAGCCCCCCAGGCAAATGCGTACTAATGCGTGCTAATTCTTTCCTTAGAGTCAGACTCGCGTTTTTCATCCTTTGCAACGATCTCCGGAACCACATCCGGCAAGGGCTCCGGCGCGTATTGCAGCGCAATTTGCAGGACCTCGTCAATCCATTTAACTGGTTTAATCTGTAGATCTTGCTTGATATTGTCAGGAATTTCCTTCAGATCGCGTACGTTCTCTTCCGGAATGATCACCGTCTTGATTCCGCCACGGTGAGCCGCCAGCAGTTTTTCCTTCAAACCACCGATCGCCAGCACTTGACCACGCAAGGTGATTTCGCCGGTCATGGCAACATCTGCGCGCACAGGAATGCCGGTCAATGCTGACACCAAGGCCGTGCACATGCCTACACCGGCGCTAGGGCCATCTTTCGGCGTTGCCCCTTCAGGCATATGGATATGCGTGTCGCGCTTCTCGTGGAAGTCCAGAGGAATCCCCAGGCTCTTCGCACGGCTGCGGACAACGGTCAGGGCTGCGGTGATCGATTCGACCATCACGTCACCCAAGGAACCCGTCTTGATCAACTGGCCTTTACCCGGTACGACCGCGGCTTCGATGGTCAGCAATTCGCCGCCCACCTGAGTCCACGCCAGGCCTGTGACCTGACCGATCTGATCCTGCGACTCAGCCAGACCGTAACGGAATTTACGCACGCCCAGGAAGTGCTCGAGCATGTCGGCAGTGACCTTCACCGAGAAGCGTTTTTCCATTGCATGCTCTTTGACCGCCTTGCGGCAAACCTTGGCAATCTGGCGCTCCAGCCCACGTACACCGGCTTCGCGGGTGTAGTAGCGGATGATGTCGCGGATCGCTTCGGCGTCGAATTCCAGCTCGCCTTTCTTCAGGCCGTTGGCCGTAATCTGCTTCGGCGAAAGGTATTTGACAGCGATGTTGATCTTCTCGTCTTCGGTGTAACCCGGCAGACGAATCACTTCCATCCGGTCCAGCAGTGCTGGCGGAATGTTCATCGAGTTGGAGGTGCACAGGAACATCACATCGGACAGGTCGTAGTCGACTTCCAGATAGTGATCGTTGAAGTTGTGGTTCTGCTCGGGATCGAGCACTTCCAGCAACGCCGACGCCGGATCGCCACGCATGTCGCTGCCCATTTTGTCGATTTCATCGAGCAGGAACAGCGGGTTGCGGACCCCCACCTTTGTCATCTTTTGAATCAATCTTCCTGGCATCGAACCGATATAAGTCCGGCGATGACCACGAATTTCCGCCTCATCGCGCACACCACCGAGGGCCATGCGGACGAATTTGCGGTTGGTGGCGTGAGCGATCGACTCCGCCAGAGAGGTTTTACCCACCCCTGGAGGCCCAACCAGGCACAGCACGGGACCACGAATCTTCTTCACGCGCTTCTGCACGGCGAGGTACTCGAGGATCCGCTCTTTGACTTCTTCCAGACCATAGTGGTCGGCGTCGAGAATGTCTTCGGCACGGGCAAGGTCCAGACGCACCTTGCTCTGAGCCTTCCACGGCACTTGAACCAGCCAGTCGATATACGAACGCACCACCGTCGCTTCCGCGGACATTGGCGACATTTGCTTGAGCTTGTTCAGTTCTGCCTGAGCCTTGGCCAACGCGTCTTTCGGCAGACCGGCGGCATCGATACGCTTTTTCAGCTCTTCGATTTCGTTGTGGCCTTCGTCGCTGTCGCCCAGCTCTTTCTGAATGGCCTTCATCTGCTCATTCAGGTAGTACTCGCGCTGGCTGCGCTCCATTTGCTTTTTAACGCGGCCACGAATGCGTTTTTCGACTTGCAGCAGATCGATTTCGGCATCCAGCAACGCCAGAACGTGCTCGACCCGGGCCGACAAATCGATGATTTCGAGAATTTCCTGCTTCTGCTCGATCTTCAGGGCCATGTGCGCGGCCATGGTGTCAACCAGGCGACCTGGCTCGTCGATGCTGTTAAGCGACGACAGGACTTCAGCGGGGACTTTCTTGCCCAGCTGCACATATTGTTCGAACTGAGCCAGCAGGCTGCGGACAAACACTTCCGACTCGCGCTCAGGCGCGTCGACTTCGTCGATCAGCGAAACTTCGGCACGGCAGTGGCCGTCGACTTCGCTGAAGCGCTCCACGGCGCCCCGCTGCTCGCCTTCGACAAGAACCTTGACCGTGCCGTCAGGCAACTTGAGCAGCTGCAGAACGGTAGCGATGGTGCCTACGCGATAAAGTGCTTCTTCACCGGGATCGTCATCAGCGGGATTTCGCTGAGCCAGCAGAAGGATCTGCTTGTCGCCCGTCATCGCTGCCTCGAGGGCTTCGATGGATTTCTCGCGCCCCACGAACAGCGGGATAACCATGTGCGGATAAACCACGACATCACGCAATGGCAGGAGAGGCAATTCGATGGTTGTCTTCATGATTTCGCCTCTACGGCGGCCATAAGGCCGTAAACAGATGGATGTAAGCTTGAAACCAAGATGGGGGCTGTTTTCAAAAAAAACAAGCGCAAATAAAATGTTAAAACGCGTTAAAAGCAAAGGGGCCCGAAGGCCCCTTCTTTATTTCAGCAGTGTGACGCTTAGGCGTCTGGCGCTGCCTTGGCAGCCGGCTCACTGTTTTCGTAGATATACAGTGGCTTGGACTTACCTTCTATAACGCTTTCATCGATCACTACTTTACTCACCTCGGACTGCGAGGGGATTTCATACATAGTGTCGAGCAATACACCTTCGAGGATCGAGCGCAGTCCACGAGCACCGGTTTTGCGTTCCAGAGCACGTTTGGCGACCGATTTCAGCGCGTCGGCCCGGAATTCCAGGTCCACGCCTTCCATCTCGAACAGCTTGGCATACTGCTTGGTCAGAGCATTTTTCGGCTCGGTGAGAATCTGCATCAACGCAGCCTCATCAAGCTCGTCCAGCGTGGCAAGTACCGGCAGACGACCGACGAATTCCGGGATCAGACCGAACTTGACCAGATCGTCAGGTTCGACTTCACGCAGGGACTCACCGACTTTCTTGCCTTCTTCCTTGCTGCGAACTTCCGCGTTGAAACCGATGCCGCCCTTGGTGGAACGGTTTTGAATAACCTTTTCCAGACCGGAGAACGCACCACCGCAGATGAACAGGATGTTACGGGTGTCGACCTGAAGGAATTCCTGCTGCGGGTGCTTGCGACCACCTTGAGGTGGAACGGAAGCGACCGTGCCTTCGATCAACTTGAGCAGGGCCTGCTGCACGCCTTCACCGGAAACGTCCCGGGTGATCGACGGGTTGTCAGACTTGCGCGAGATCTTGTCGATCTCATCGATGTAAACAATGCCCATCTGGGCTTTTTCTACATCGTAATCGCACTTCTGCAGCAGCTTCTGAATGATGTTCTCGACATCTTCACCTACATAACCCGCCTCGGTGAGGGTGGTTGCGTCGGCGATGGTGAACGGAACGTTCAGCAAGCGGGCCAGTGTTTCGGCAAGCAGGGTTTTACCCGAGCCTGTCGGGCCGATCAGCAAGATGTTGCTTTTGCCGAGTTCGACGTCGTCATTCTTTTTGTCACGCTGGTTCAAACGCTTGTAGTGGTTGTACACCGCTACGGCCAGAACCTTTTTCGCACGTTCCTGACCAATCACGTACTGATCAAGGATGCCGCTGATTTCTTTAGGCGAAGGCAATTTATGCGCGCTGCTTTCGGCCTGGGCTTCCTGCACCTCCTCACGGATGATGTCATTGCACAGGTCGACGCACTCGTCGCAGATAAAGACCGAGGGGCCGGCAATCAATTTGCGTACTTCATGCTGGCTTTTGCCACAGAAGGAGCAATAGAGCAGCTTGCCGTTGTCCTCGCCGTTGCGGGTGTCAGTCATTCGTTCGATCCAAATCCGATAGGCTTGCAACACAAGATGAAGGCTATTGCGGGCTTTTTCAAGCCCGCCGGTGATCAGACCAGCTGACCAACCCTATTTTGAGCTGCTTATTTTAAGCGGGGCGCTGGTTGATCACTTCATCGATCAACCCGTATTCACGCGCTGCTTCTGCACTCATGAAATTATCGCGGTTGGTGTCGCGCTCGATTTCTTCAAGAGTGCGCCCGCTATGCTTGGCCATCAGCGTGTTGAGACGCTCACGAATGAAGAGGATTTCCTTGGCATGGATTTCGATATCCGAGGCCTGGCCCTGGAAACCGCCCAGTGGCTGGTGAATCATCACACGCGAGTTCGGCAGGCAGTAACGCTTGCCTTGGGCACCGGCCGTCAGTAGAAACGCGCCCATGCTGCACGCTTGACCGATACAGGTGGTCGACACGTTTGGCTTGATGAACTGCATGGTGTCATAGATCGACATGCCCGCCGTCACCGAACCGCCCGGCGAGTTGATATAGAGATGGATGTCCTTGTCCGGGTTTTCCGCTTCAAGGAACAGCAGTTGCGCACAGATCAGGTTGGCCATGTAGTCCTCTACCGGACCAACCAGAAAAATCACTCGCTCCTTGAGAAGGCGCGAGTAGATGTCATAGGCGCGTTCGCCACGAGCAGACTGCTCGACAACCATCGGGACCAGGCCGCCGGCGGCCTGGATATCAGAGTTCTGCTGAATATACGAATTACGGAACATGCTCTGCAGTCACTCCCAAATAGTTATGTCTTGAATACGCATAAGCCAGCACGAAGGCTGGCTTATGGTGTGTACTTCTTACCGCAAAAACAATCAGTCGGCTTGTGGAGCTTCTACCGGCTTGACCGCTTCTTCGTAAGAGACCGATTTGTCGGTCACGCTAGCTTTCTGCAGAACAGTATCCACAACTTGTTCTTCCAGCACAACCGAACGGACTTCGTTCAGTTGCTGGTCGTTCTTGTAGTACCAAGACACAACCTGCTCAGGCTCCTGGTAAGCCGAAGCCATTTCCTGAATCATCTCGCGAACGCGGGCTTCGTCAGGCTTGAGGTCGAATTGCTTGACCACTTCAGCCACGATCAGACCCAGCACAACGCGGCGTTTGGCTTGCTCTTCGAACAGCTCGGCCGGCAGTTGATCAGGCTTGATGTTGCCGCCGAACTGCTGGACAGCCTGTACGCGCAGACGGTCGACTTCGTTGGACAGCAGAGCCTTTGGCACTTCGATCGGGTTGGTGGCCAGCAGACCGTCCATAACCTGATTCTTGACCTTGGATTTGATCGCCTGACGCAGTTCGCGCTCCATGTTCTTGCGAACTTCGGTGCGGAAGCCTTCCAGACCGGTTTCCTTGATGCCGAATTGAGCGAAGAACTCTTCGGTCAGCTCAGGCAGTTTAGGCTCGGAAACGGTGTTCACGGTGACGGTGAACTCAGCGGCTTTGCCGGCCAGGTCGAGGTTCTGATAGTCCTCAGGGAAGGTCAGGTCCAGGACGCGCTCTTCGCCGGCTTTAGCGCCGACCAGACCGTCTTCGAAACCAGGGATCATGCGGCCGGAACCCAGTACCAGCTGGGTGCCTTTGGCGGAACCGCCAGCGAACACTTCACCGTCGACTTTGCCGACGAAATCGATGTTCAGTTGATCTTCGTTCTGAGCAGCGCGATCGGCAACTTCGAAACGGGTGTTCTGCTTGCGCAGGATTTCCAGCATCTTGTCCAGATCGGCATCAGCCACGTCAGCGCTCAGGCGCTCGACAGTGATACCTTCGAAACCGGCAACGGTGAACTCCGGGAACACTTCGAAAATTGCGACGTATTCCAGATCTTTGCCAGCTTCCATCGATTTAGGCTCGATCGAAGGAGCGCCAGCCGGGTTCAGCTTCTGCTCGACAACAGCTTCGTAGAAGGAAGACTGGATCACATCGCCCACGGCTTCTTGACGTGCATCAGCACCGAAACGGCGCTTGATTTCACTCATAGGCACTTTGCCTGGACGGAAGCCAGCGATCTTGGCCTTTTGGGCAGTCTGCTGCAGACGCTTGTTGACCTGAGTCTCGATGCGCTCAGCCGGCACGGTGATGCTCATGCGGCGCTCAAGAGCAGAAGTATTTTCAACAGAAACTTGCATGGATATTCCTCGTTGCACAGACGTTAGCCGGCCGTTTCCGACCCCAGAATCAAGGGCATGCATTCTAGTGGGTCAAACTCAAGAAGTCACCCTACTGAAAACGGGTAAAAAAGCAGCAGGCAATTTATAGGCGGGGACAAACGGTTGTGCCTCGCCCCATTAGCAAATACAGCCAGTCATGCCAGGGCTCTGCACCAATCCTTCTATATATAGAAGAAATCGGCAATCCATCCCTGACAGCCGACCCCACGAGGGGACCGACGGGCGAATCAGCATCATCGAGATACATAAATTCGACGACCCTACCCGCCCTTTCAACCCGGAACATGCGGTTGTTTTGAAAATTCAGACTTCTAAAACAAAAACGGCGCAGCCCTTTTCAGGTGCTGCGCCGTTTTCTGCTATTAAATAGCTGTTTGTAATGGTGCGGACGGAGAGACTCGAACTCTCACACCTTGCGGCGCTGGAACCTAAATCCAGTGTGTCTACCAATTCCACCACATCCGCATCAAACTTTTAAAGCAAAGGCGCCAGACTGTTAATCTGGCGCCTTTCTAAATATGGGGTGGACGAAGGGGATCGAACCCTCGACAACGGGAGTCACAATCCCGTGCTCTACCAACTGAGCTACGCCCACCATATTGCCATGTTGCGTTACTTGTGCCAAAGCTGCCTAATTGGCGCACCCGGCAGGACTCGAACCTGCGACCATCCGCTTAGAAGGCGGATGCTCTATCCAGCTGAGCTACGGGCGCCTTGTTAATCTGTATTCTTGGACGATTACAAACTAAGTGCTTTCAGTCTCACCGAATTAAACATCAACTCTGCTCGACCTTCTTAACCAGTGCTAGGCTGTGCCCGACAAGTGCGACGAATGTTATAGGTGAGCCTGAAGGTCGTCAACTCTTTTTTAAAAAAAATTCATTTAATTAAAGGGGTTAGGGGAATTTGCAGACCAAGCGCCTTTGCCCTCACCTCATGACATGCGAGAATGCGCTCTCTTTTTTTCCCCTCTCGATGGTTAATCACGCGCAATGACTGCACAACTAATCGACGGCAAATCGATCGCCGCCAGCCTGCGCCAGCAGATCGCCAAACGAGTCGCCGAGCGTCGCCAGCAAGGCTTGCGCACACCCGGCCTCGCGGTGATCCTGGTCGGCAGCGATCCTGCCTCTCAGGTTTATGTCTCGCACAAGCGTAAAGACTGTGAAGAGGTCGGCTTCCTTTCCCAAGCCTATGACCTGCCTGCCGAAACAACTCAAGAAGCACTGACCGATCTGATCGATCGCCTGAACGACGACCCGGCGATTGACGGCGTTCTGCTTCAGCTGCCTCTACCTGAACATCTGGACGCCTCCAAATTGCTGGAGCGCATTCGTCCTGACAAGGACGTCGACGGTTTCCACCCTTATAACGTCGGCCGTCTGGCCCAGCGCATTCCGCTGCTGCGTCCGTGCACACCTAAAGGCATCATGGCGTTGCTGGAAAGCACCGGTGCCGACCTCTACGGGATGGACGCTGTCATTGTCGGGGCTTCCAACATTGTTGGCCGTCCAATGGCGATGGAACTGCTGCTGGCCGGTTGCACCGTCACCGTTACCCACCGTTTCACCAAGGATCTGGCGGGCCATGTCGGTCGCGCCGACCTGGTAGTGGTTGCCGCCGGCAAGCCGGGCCTGGTCAAAGGCGAATGGATCAAGGAAGGCGCGATCGTGATCGACGTTGGCATCAATCGCCAGGCAGACGGCAAGCTGGTCGGTGACGTGATCTACGAAACCGCCCTGCCCCGCGCCGGCTGGATCACGCCGGTTCCGGGTGGCGTTGGCCCGATGACCCGCGCCTGCCTGCTGGAAAACACGCTGTACGCCGCGGAAACCCTGCACGGCTGAGTTCACGCTTGCTTGCAGCGTCGCATAAAAGAACCCCGCCATCGCGGGGTTCTTTTTGCCTGCAGAAAAAGCTCGACCATCTGCCGGAAAAGCGTGCTTCCAAGCACTTTCCCCTGAACATAGAACAACCATCGACAGTTCTTCAGCCATACTCCTAAAATGCGTCGCTTTTTAAAGAAACAGCCCGTTACAAAACGGCATATCCACCCTTTATGAGTCCGCCAGCGTGAAAATCCGTCTTTCAATCCTGAGCCTATTTTTTGCATTTACAGGGACTTTCACCGCGCCAACGATCAACGCCGCAGAAACCACCGCCGCACCCCGAGACATTTCACAGCTGAAGATCGCTTCCGGCAGCGTCTTGTTGATGGATATGCAAACCAACAAAGTGATCTATGCCAGCAATCCTGACGTGGTAGTGCCAATCGCGTCCGTCAGCAAACTGATGACCGGCCTGGTGGTGGTAGAAGCCCGGCAGAACATGGACGAATACCTTTCCATCAACATCAGCGACACCCCGGAAATGAAAGGCGTGTTTTCCCGGGTCAAACTCAAAAGCGAATTGCCGCGCCGAGAGATGCTGCTGATTGCCCTGATGTCGTCGGAAAACCGTGCCGCTGCGAGTCTGGCCCATCACTATCCGGGCGGCTATGTCGCGTTCATTGCCGCCATGAACGCCAAAGCCAAAGCGCTGGGAATGACCAGCACCCACTTTGTCGAACCGACGGGCCTCTCCCCTCGCAATGTGTCCACCGCCCGCGATCTGAGCAAACTGCTGATCGCCGCACACAAGCACCCGCTATTGACTCAGCTGAGCACCACCAAGGAAAAAACCGTTTCGTTCCGTAAACCCAACTACAGCCTGGGTTTCCGCAACACCGACCATTTGGTCAACAAGCCTAACTGGGACATCAAACTGACCAAAACCGGCTTTACCAACGCGGCCGGTCACTGCCTGGTGCTGGTCACCCACATGGGTGATCGTCCGATGGCGCTGGTGATTCTCGACGCCTTCGGCAAGTACACGCACTTTGCCGATGCCAGCCGGATTCGTAGCTGGGTCGAAACCGGCAAGAGCGCCAACGTGCCGTCCGTCGCCCTGCAGTACAAGTCCGACAAGAATCTCAAGCATCGCCAGAGCGGCGTGGTTGAAGCATCGAAATAAGCTAGAAACGCCTCCAAAAGAAAGCCCCGAATATTCGGGGCTTTCTTTTGGCCGGGATTAATCATTAGGCAACGGCATCTGATCGTCATCCGGAATGCCATCCCCGGCACTCGGGTCTTTCCAACCCTGCGGATGCTTCGTCGGCACCACTGTCGGTCTGGCCAACGGATCCCTTAACGGGCTGTCCGGATCCATCACCGGATCCAGGTCGTCTTCGGGGGTTGTTGGAACACTGTCTGGAGGATCTGGACGTTTGTCGTCGAAGCTCGAATCGGTAGACATATGCACCTCTGACTAGGGCTTGGGTTTCAGATCGCCAAGTGGATCGTAAGGCTTTGCCGGGGCCTTCTTGCCCTCCTCACCCGGCTTTACATCCCTGGGCGCCTTGGCGGGCCCGATGGGATCGACCTGAGGATCGGCAACGTCCGGGGAATCGGGGTCGAACCCCAACTCATTATCGGACGAATGCTCAGACGAGTGCGGACCAGTGGGGGTATTGGAATGTGCCATGGCGCCTCCTGATCATGGACCCGGAAAAGTCCGGACCCTCTACCTGAGACTCCAGCATAGCGTGGCAGTGCCATGCCGATGACGAGCGGAACTTACTTCGCGCTCAACGCCTTCTTCGCCCTGGCTGCCGCCTGCTCCTGACCTGACTGGGCAAGATCGCTCGCCGCTTTCAGCCAGCGCTGCTGATCAACATTGGCCGGAATCTGGTCCGGCTTCTGGATCAATACGGCCCAGCCACCGGCATTCTCGAACGCCGAGTCAAAGGCGCTGAACCCCATCAGCAACCGACGATCCATCCCGGCGCGCAGCAGCACGGTCTGCTTCTGACGGTTGTAACCGGCGAGAATGGCGTATCGGGGCTCTGCCCAAAACGCCGAGCCTTCGGTGAAGCGCACCATTACCGGATAACCGGCCGCAACCTGGGCCAGCAGCGCTGGCAAATGGCTGTCGAGGGGATAGACCACCATCCCGTACTCGCGCGCGAGGTCCTGCATGTTCTGCTGCAAGCGGTCTTCGGCACCCGGCAAATGCAGAGGTTTGTCGAGTAAGCCCGGGGTTATCACGATGCCTTGCTGGGACAGCAGGCTGGCCAGAACCTGAGGCCCGCTTTGATAACTTTGCCCACGGTAGAACGTACCGCTGAGTTCGACCCGCTCAGGAAGACGCTTGATCTCAGGCGCCACGCTCCCCGCACAACCAGCCAGACCGGCAACGCAGCCAACGATCAATACCAAAGATCGAATTCGAGAAAATACCCGCACCATCATCACTCTCTTGTTCAGACGCCAGGTATTCACACTCCCGGCTTGGCCGTCGATCATAGGATGCCGCGCGGCAGCGGTATAGCCTTAACCGGCAGTTGATTACATTCGATAGAGCGAACTGGTTGGTGACAGGCGACCTTTGGTCAATAGTCTGAAATACAGCAGCGGCTAAACTGTCATTTACCAAGGAAGAGTGTGTGCCCGAGGCAGGGCAAAGAGGAGGCACTGATGAGCCTGACAATGACCATTGTAATGTTGATTTCCGGCTGGCTGGCCGTGGCCGCCGCCATGCTGTGGGGCGTTTTACGTATTACCCGCCGGCACCATCATCACCCGGTTCAATCGGCGCCTGTGGCGAAAACCGATCAGCCGGCTGCCCACCCCGCCACCGCGCACTGACCGGCGCTTTTCAGTCGTCCAAACAAAAACGGCCGCCTGGACTCTTTCGAGTTCAGGCGGCCGTTTCGTTTAACGAAGGTTAAGCTTCAGCGGCAATGCGCTTCTGCCTGGCCCGACGCGACAGCATGTTCAAGCCTTCGATCGTGGCCGAGAACGCCATGGCCGCGTAGACGTAGCCTTTCGGTACGTGGGCGCCAAAACCTTCGGCGATCAGCGTCATGCCGATCATGATCAGGAAGCCCAGCGCCAACATCACCACCGTCGGGTTGTCGTTGATGAACTTGGCCAGAGGGTCAGCTGCCAACAACATCACCAGTACCGACACTACCACCGCAATGATCATGATCGGCAAATGCTCGGTCATGCCGACAGCGGTAATGATGCTGTCGATGGAGAACACCATGTCCAGCAGCAGGATCTGACCGATCGCAGCGGCAAAACCCAGGGTCACAGTCGAGGTGGCCGACGTCGGATCATCCGGCGCCGGATCCATGCTGTGATGGATCTCGGTGGTCGCCTTCCACAACAGGAACAGGCCACCCGCGATCAGGATCATGTCCTTCCAGGAGAACGCGTGGCCGAGAATCTCGATCACAGGCTCCGTCAGCTGGACGATGAAAGCGATGGTGCTCAACAGTGCCAGGCGCAGGATCAACGCCATGCCGATACCGATGCGCCGCGCCTTCTGGCGATGCTGTTCGGGCAGTTTGTTGGTGAGGATCGAGATGAAGATCAGGTTATCGATGCCGAGCACGATCTCCATCACCACCAGCGTGGCCAAGGCGACCCAGGCAGTGGGGCTTGCAGCAAGTTCTAAAAGGTATTCCATGGGTCAGTCCTGACTCGTTGTAGACGGTTTAGATTTCCTGGGACGAAGATTCGGATTTGTCCGTCTCTTTGGCCGGTTGTTCTTTCTTGGTGATCAAACCGCCCGTGGCATCGCTGAGCGCTTGCTCGGCCGCTTTGTGGGTATCGTCAATTGCCTGCTTAGCGGTTTCGGCAGCCTTGCCCATCAATTGCTGAGCGCTTTTCTCGGCCTGGTCGCAACCGGCCAACACCAGTAAAGACGTGATCAGCAGTGCCGTGGTTTTAAGCTTCATGATGCTTCCCTCAAATAGAACAGACAGAACCGGAAAGGCGATCCGTCGATAGCGAGGCATTCTAAGGAAGCAAACACTTCAGGAAAATTCGTATTTTTAGCGGCTATACTTCGGTTTTAACGAATCCATATCTTCATCTGCAGCTCCTGCCCCGGAATATAAATAGATGCTTAATTATCGACAGCTGCATTACTTCTGGGTGGTGGCCAAGACCGGCAGCATCGTGCGCGCCTGCGAGCAACTGAACCTGACGCCACAGACCATCAGCGGGCAGATTTCCCTGCTCGAGCAAACCTATGGCATCGAGTTGTTTCGTCGGGTCGGCCGGCAGCTGGAACTCACCGAAGCCGGGCGTCAGACCCTGCCCTACGCCGAGCAGATGTTCCAACTCGGTGGCGAGCTGGAATTGATGCTGCGGGCGCAGCCCAATGAGCAACAGATTCTGTTTCGGGTGGGCGTCGCCGACGTAGTGCCCAAATCCATCGTCTATCGCCTGATCGCGCCGACCATGGAGTTGAGCGAGCCCCTGCGTATCACCTGTCGCGAAGACAAACTGGAACGTTTGCTTGCCGACCTGGCGATTCAGCGCCTGGATCTAGTGATTTCCGACAGCCCGATGCCCTCGCATCTGGACATCAAGGGCTACAGCCAGAAACTCGGTGAATGCGGCATCAGCTTCTTCGCCACAGCCGAACTGGCGGCGCGATATGGCCAGGACTTCCCCCGCAGCCTGCACGGCGCCCCGCTGCTGATTCCCGGGCCGGAAACCGTGGTGCGCAGTCGCTTGCAACGCTGGTTTGCCGAACAGCAGATCCAGCCACAGATCGTCGGCGAGTTCGACGACAGCGCCTTGATGCAGGCTTTCGGCCAATCCGGCAGCGGGATATTCATCGGCCCGAGCGTGATTGCCGACGAAGTGAGACGCCAATGCGGCGTGGAGTTGATTGGCCAGACCGACGCGGTGCGCGAGTCGTTCTACGCCATCTCTGTGGAGCGCAAGGTCAAGCACCCCGGCATTGTCGCCATTACCGAAGGTGCTCGCCGCGAGCTGTTTACCGCGATGTGAGGTGTCAGGCGCAGATTTCGCGAGGTTTAAAGGTCATCAGCGCCATCGCCAACAGGATCGAGACAAGGATAAAACCGGCTGCCGCAAAACCCAGGCCGCCTAAGCCAACACTGTCGATCACCCGCCCACCGACCATCGCGCCCAGACCGATGCCGAGATTGGCCCCGGCGATGTTCAGCGATGCAGCAAAGGCCGGTGCCTCAGGCGCAGCCTTCATCAGACGCACGTGGCTGACCAGGAACAGCGCGGCCTGAGTCACGCCCCAAATCCCCATCGCTGCCGCCAGACCGAGGGGCGAATGAATGTTCGGCACCAAGGCCACCATGCCGGCGATCATGAAGGCACAGAACGTTACTGAAGCAATTAGCGGATGCCGATCCACCGCGCGACCTCCCAACGAATTGCCGATCAAGCCGACCGCACCGAAACCCATCAGGCACCAGCCGACCATCGTGCCGTTGAAACCGGCCAGCCGCTCAAGAATGTCTGCCAGGTAGGTGTAAGCGGTGAACATGCCGCTGAACACCAGGATCGATAACAGCACATGCCCCAGCATCAATGGGCTACGCAGGATTCTGAACTGCGAACGGAAGCTCACTTGATGTTGGTGCAGGTTGGTTTTCGGCAGGTAGATAAACAGCAGCAACGCCTTGGCAAACGCGATCACCGCCAGAATGCCAAAGGCACTGCGCCAGCCGAACGCATCGGAAATCAGCGTACCCACCGGAATACCGAACACCGTGGCGCAGACAATGCCGAAACCAATCTTGGAGATGGCCCGCCCGGCATAGTCCGGCCCGACGATGTCCACTGCGGTTTCACTGGCCAACGCCCAGAACACCGGCAACCCCAGCGCCGGAATCAATCGCGCAATGGCCATCACCCCGATGTTCGGCGCCAGCGCCGCCAGCGTGTTGGCCAGGCCGAACATGATCAGCACGCTGATAAACAGTTTGCGCCGTTCAAACCTTGCAAAGTATGCGGTCAGGAACGGTCCGAACGTGGCCACGGTAAAGGCGAACAGGGTCACCAGCAAACCCGCTTGAGGGATGCTGACGTCCAGATCACGGGCGATTGCCGGCAACAGGCCGACGATGATGAACTCCGTGGTCAGCACCGTAAAACCGGCGGCGGACAACAGAAGAATGGGCAACAGCATGCAGAACTCCAGGAAAACGACGACACCAGCGACAGCCCGAAGGCTCACTGGCAGAACTTGAAAATGAGGATGGCGAAGCTTAACAGAGTGTTTCCGGACAAGGTTGCACGAACCTGCAAATCGCGTTGAGCAATCGGGTGGCAGATCGTCACAGGTCTGAAGGATCACGGCTACGCTGTGATAAAGTCCGCGGCCTGCGGTACTTACACTTTGCTCATCGGCCATTGTTGGCATTGATGCAGCGACCCTTCGGTTCCCTCCATGTGGCCTGCCCGGCTTTTTGCTGCATGAGCAGAACCCTGCACCCTAATAAAATCAGAGATGCCGTTATGACCGCTTCATCCCCTTCTCTCTTGCAACGCCTGAAACGCAGCAGCCTGGTCACGCAAATCATCATCGGCCTGATCGCCGGGATTGCCTTGGCGCTGTTCGCGCCTGAGTTGGCCAAGTCCACTGCCTTTATTGGCAAAGTGTTCGTCTCAGCGCTCAAGGCTGTCGCGCCGATTCTGGTGTTCGTGCTGGTCATGGCCTCGATTGCCAACCATAAGCACGGCCAGGAAACCCATATCCGGCCGATTCTGTTTCTGTATCTGCTGGGCACCTTCGCGGCAGCCGTGGTGGCGGTGGTCGCCAGTACGCTGTTTCCGTCGAGTCTGGTGTTGGCTACCCAAGATGTTGCGGTGACCGCACCGGGCGGCATCAGTGAAGTGCTGCAAAGCCTGGCGCTGAGCGTGGTCGATAACCCGGTCAGCGCGCTGATGAACGCTAACTTCATCGGCATTCTCGCTTGGGCGATCGGCATGGGTATTGCGATTCGCCATGCGGGTGCAACCACCCGTGAGGTACTGGGCGATTTGTCCAATGGCGTGACGGTTATCGTACGGGTGGTGATTCGCTTTGCGCCGCTGGGGATCTTCGGTCTGGTGGCCTCGACCCTCGCCACCTCCGGTTTCGGTGCCTTGATCGGTTACATGCATCTGCTGGCCGTGTTGCTGGGCTGCATGCTGTTCGTGGCGCTGGTGATGAACCCGGCCATTGTGTTCTGGAAGCTGCGTCGCAACCCGTATCCGCTGGTATTCACTTGCCTGCGTGAGAGCGGCATCACTGCCTTCTTCACTCGCAGTTCGGCGGCGAACATTCCGGTCAACCTGGAGTTGAGCAAGCGCCTGGGCCTGCACGAAGATACCTATTCGGTGTCGATCCCGCTCGGCGCCACCATCAACATGGCCGGCGCAGCGATCACCATCACCGTGCTGACCCTGGCTGCAGTGCACACCCTGGGCATCGCCGTGGATATTCCAACGGCCATCCTGCTCAGCATCGTCGCGGCAATCTGTGCCTGTGGCGCCTCGGGCGTGGCCGGCGGTTCGCTGTTGCTGATTCCACTGGCGTGCAGCCTGTTCGGCATCCCGAGCGAAATCGCCATGCAAGTGGTAGCGGTCGGTTTCATCATCGGTGTGTTGCAGGACTCGGCGGAAACCGCGCTGAACTCTTCCACCGACGTGCTGTTCACCGCAGCGGCGTGCCAGGGTGAGGAACAGAAGACCCAGAAAGCCCGGGAAGCCCAGCGTTTGGCATAAAAAGATCAAAAGATCGCCGCAGCAACGCATGTAAAAAAGCCCGCCAAGGCTTACACCTTGGCGGGCTTTTTTGTACCTGGGCGGTTTAGAACGCGCCCATGTAATCGCGCTTGCCCACTTCCACACCGTTGTGACGCAACAGTGCGTAAGCGGTGGTGATATGGAAGAAGAACTGTGGCAGACCATAGCTCAGCAGGTAAGCCTGGCCAGTGAAGCGCTTCTCTTTAGGCGTGCCTGGACGGGTAACGATCTCGATGCCTTCCTTGCCGTCGATCTGCTCAGGCTTGATCTCGCCAATGAAGGCCAGGACCTTGGCAATCAACGCTTGCAGTTCGGCGAAGGTGGTTTCGGTGTCGTCATATTTCGGCAGTTCGACTTCAGCCAGACGCGCCGAAACGCCTTTGGCGAAATCAACGGCGATCTGCACCTGACGCACCAGAGGGAACATGTCCGGGTACAGACGGGCTTGCAGGAACGCGTTCGGATCAATGTTTTTCGCGGTAGCGTGGGCTTCGGCCTTGCTCAGGTTGTTGCTCAGGGCATTGAGCATTTGCTGGAAAACTGGAACGGAAGCGGCGTACAGGGAAATAGTCATGATGGTCTCGTGTGGTGACAGGAGTAAAAACGTGGAGCGATTATAGCCATGCCCGACCGCCCTGCGGCTTGTCTTTTATCCTGCAAGGATTAGGCTAGGCGGCTTCGACTGCATGCTTCGACTGCATAGGGAAAAGCGCGATGAGCACTGAGCAAGAAACGACCTCCGACGAACCGCGGCTCAACAGCACGGAAATCCGCATTCTGGGCTCGTTGATCGAGAAACAGGCCACCAGCCCGGAAACCTATCCGCTGACGCTTAATGCGCTGGTGATTGCCTGCAACCAGAAAACCAGCCGCGAACCGGTGATGAACCTCAGCCAGGGACAAGTCGGCCAGAGCTTGCGCGCACTGGAAGGTCGCGGTTTTACCAGACTGGTGATGGGCAGCCGTGCCGACCGTTGGGAGCATCGGGTCGACAAGGCGCTGGAACTGGTGCCGGCCCAGGTGATTCTGACGGGGCTGCTGTTCCTGCGCGGCCCGCAGACGGTCAATGAGCTGCTGACCCGCAGCGGCCGCATGCATGACTTCGAAGATGCCGAACAGGTGGTGCACCAGCTGGAACGCTTGATCGCCAGAGGTCTGGCGCTGTTGATCCCGCGTCAGGCCGGCCAGCGCGAAGACCGTTACATGCATGCACTGGGTGATCCGGCGGATATCGAAGCAATCCTGGCTGCCCGGCAGAACCCGGCGGAGCGTGGCACCAGTGGCGGTGTATCGGTTGAACGAATCGAAGAGCTTGAAGCGCGGATTGCGGCGCTGGAAGAGCGCTTGGCACGCCTCGAATAATCACTGAGGTCCTTGTGGTGAGGGAGCTTGCTCCCGCTGGGTCGCGAAGCGGCCCCAAACCTGTCAACGCATTACGTCTGGCTCACCGGGTTTGCCTGCTTTGCGCCTGCTTCGCAGCCGAACGGGAGCAAGCCCCCTCGCCACAGGGTCCGCGCTCACTCTGAGTTGCTACTCACCGTCCCAATAATCCACGCCATCGGCCTGCCTGGCGACGGCGACGAAGCCCGAAGCATTGCCTTGGGCATCGACCTTGAAGTCATCCATCACCACGTATTTGCCGGAATCCGGGTATTCGCAAATGTCCGGCGATTGCTGGCTGCTGACTGCCAGATAGCGCAATTCGCCGTTGCTGGTGTTGATAATCTGGTGCGCGGCTTCAGGACCGCCCGCCGGGCAGGCGATCACGTCACCGGCGCGGATCGGAAAGCGTTCGGCGCCAAGGCGAACCTCCCCTTCTCCGGCGACGATGTAGAACATCTCTTCATTGACCCGATGGTTATGAAAAGGACTGCCACGCATGCCCGGCTCCAGGGCATACAACCGATAACCCAGCTTTTGCGCGCCCAGTTGCTGGCCGATGCGGGCAAAGCGTTGTTGATAGCGGCCGGCAGCGTCTCCGGTGGGAGCAAACTCTTCGGGCAGCGGTAAAAGTTCGGCCTGATCCAGGTTGAGAATGGCGGGACGCATGAAAACCTCGGTCACGGTGGCTGGAGAGCAAGTCTGCGCTTGCTGGTGGCCAGTATAGGCGGGGGATATTCGCGGGCAAGTGAATGAGGAGGGCCAGGAAACCGGGTCGCGGCAATCGCGAGCACGCTCGCTCCCACAAGGTCAGCGCTGAACCTGTGGGAGCGGGCTTGCCCGCGAAGGGGCCAGTACATTCAATAGAAAATCGGAATGATTAGCCCCGGGCAAACGCCACGGCTTTCTGGAATTGCTCATCAGTCGGCCGCACGCCGGTGTACAACACGAACTGTTCCAGCGCCTGGATCGCAATCACTTCCAGCCCGGTGATCACCCGCTTGCCTTCGGCACGACCGCGCACGATCAGCGGTGTTTCCGAGGGGATCGCCACCACATCGAAGACAGTTTCGGCCGCAGCGATAGCGTCAGGCTCGAACGCCAGTTGATCGGCCTCCGGCCCGCCGGTCATGCCGATGGGCGTGACGTTGATCAGCATCTGCGGGCGCTGGCCCCCTAGTTCCGCCTGCCATGAGTAACCCAACGATTCAGCCAAAGCACGCCCGGCGCGCTCGTTCCGGGCCACGATCAGGCCGTTTTTGTAACCACCATCGCGCAAGGCACTGGCCACAGCCTTGGCCATGCCGCCACTGCCGCGCAGGGCAAAGGTCGAATCCTTGGGAACCTGATGGGTTTCAAGCAACTGGGCAATGGCGATGTAATCGGTGTTGTAGGCCTTGAGGTGACCGTTGGTGTTGACGATAGTGTTGATCGATTGAATAGCCTCAGCCGATGCATCCAGCTCATCGACCAACGCGATACAAGCTTCCTTGAATGGCATCGACACCCCGCAACCCCGAATGCCCAAGGCGCGGATGCCGCCAACGGCGCCCGGCAAGTCCTGACTGCTGAAAGCCTTGTAGTAAAAATTCAGGCCCAGTTGTTCGTACAGATGGTTATGAAACCGCAGGCCGAAATTGCCGGGGCGCCCCGAGAGCGACATGCACAGTTGAGTGTCTCTGTTGGGGTTCATCTGCATTCGAATCTCCTTCAATAGCACTTTCAGATGGACGGGATTAACCATTCCACTGGATTGTGGTCGATCATAAAGGTCTGGCTGTACTTGGCACACAGCACCGTAAAGAAGCCGGTACAGACCTTACACAAAATTTACCCAACGGCTGTGCTGATTTTCAAAAAAACGCTGTCTTAGAAGTATCCCCGCGACAACTTGTGTCTATTGCAGACGCGAGCGCCGGGTCGAAGAACCGAGGACTTATCATGATCCGTAAAATCCCCACAGTAGCCTTGCTGATCGGTGCTCTTGCTATCGCAGGGCAGGCAGAAGCAGGTGGTCGTGGTCATGGCGGCTGGGAAGGTCCGGCTGTGTTTGGTGCGATCGTCGGCTCGGCAATCATCGGCTCAGCAATAATCGGCCGCGACCGTCCAGTGTATGTGGAGCAACCGGTCTACGTTCAGCCACAACCGGTGTACGTGCAACCACCACCTGTTTATTACCAACCGGCACCGGTCTACGTTCAACAACCGATGTACTACCGCCCGGCACCGATCTATTACGGTCCGCCACGCGGTTATGGTCCTCCACGCGGCTATTACGGCCCTCCTCATGGTTATTATCGTGGCGACCGTTGGTAACACGCTCATCAGGCCCCGCTTTAGAAGCGGGGCCTTTTTTGTGACCACTGGCAGGACGAAGTCTGAATAAATCTCGTCAAGGTCGCTGTCGGGACAGTACCGGCAGGTAAAGTTGGTCATATTTATGTCATGTCCGATCCGCAAGCTTGGATCTGTCCGTAAACAACAGGTTGATAAAAACAAGGACGACCTTCATGCCCACACAAAACCCGCATCGCATTGTCGGCTTGTGCACTTCCGACAAGGTGTATAACGCACTGACCGAACTCAAACACCTGGAAGGCCATCGCAGCGCAAAATTCCTCTCGCTGCTGGCAGAAAACCTGGTGCGCAAAGGCCTGCTCAATGAGCAGGAAGTGGTGCATATGCTCGATCTAGTGGTGGATTGACCGCAGAACTCATTGGCATCAATGACGACTATCGAAAGCGTTGATTGTCCGTTCAAGCGTCCGATCCGTAAGGTAGCTCCATAGATTAATGGAGGTACTTATGGCCCAGGTTCAGATCATGTCCGTTATTGGCAGCGCCGTTCCCGCACAACTCAGAGCGCGAGGGTTGCTAGCCTGTTGGTATCTGGTGCAGGACGGCGAACCGATCAGCGGCCCGCTCACCTCGCTTCCCGCCGCCCAAGCCTTGTCACAACGTATCGACTCAGGCCAGCTCAGCGCTTAAGGCAGCTGAACCTTGGGCTTGGAATCGATGAAAATCGCCCAGCTCGACACGAACAACGCGGCGATCAACGGCCCGATGACAAAACCGTTCAGGCCAAAAAGCGCCAGGCCGCCCAGGGTCGAGATGAGGATCAAGTAGTCCGGCATTTTGGTGTCCTTGCCCACCAGGATCGGTCGCAGGACGTTGTCCACCAAGCCGATCACGAACACACCGAACAAGGTCAGCACCGTGGCCTGCCAGATCGCACCGCTGAACAGGAAATACGCCGCCACCGGTATCCAGACGATACCCGCCCCCACCGCTGGCAACAGCGACAGAAACGCCATCAACACCGCCCAGAGCAGCACGCTCGGGATGTCCAGAAACCAGAAAATAAAACCACCCAATACCCCTTGAGTGATTGCCACCAGCAGGTTGCCTTTCACCGTGGCCCGCACCACGCGATTGAACTTCAGTTGCAAGCGACGTTTCTGGTTATCTTCCAGCGGTATCGCCGCACGTACTTTGCGCGCCAGTTCGGACCCGTCCCGCAGGAAGAAAAACAGCAGGTACAGCATGACGAAAAAGCTCACCACGAATTCGAACGTCCCCTGACCAAAACTGAATGCCTGGGTCGCGACAAACTGGCTGCCTTGCATCGTGCTCTTGATGATTTTTTCCCGTAGCCCGCTCAGCTCGCCCATGCCGAAACGATCGAGCAAGTTCTGAACGTACGGCGGCAGGCTTTGCTTGAACTGCGACACATACCCGGCAATATCCAGTTCGCCACTTTCGATTCGGTTGTACAGCGCCGCGCCTTCCTGAACCAGCAAGGTACTGATGGTGATCACCGGCAGAATCGCGATCAGCACACAGAGACACAAGGTGAACAGGGCCGTCAGGTTGCGTGGCCAGCCGAACCTCTGTTGCAACTTATGCTGCAAGGGCGAAAACAGAATGCCTAGGATGACCGCCCAAAACACCGCGCCATAGAGCGGCAGCAGAATCCAGACGAAGGCAATGCTCACCACGGTCAGCAAGACCATCAACGATGTGTTTTGCAGCTTCGTTTCGTTCATGTCCGATCCATGTCAGTGCGCAGGGGCGCCGTTTGCGCGTCCTGATATTTAGTCCGCCACGGCTCGCGCGAGTGCCATCCGTTTATTCATCAAGCATAGATCCAGATCAATAAACCCCGCGGGTAAGTGGATTACCTTCGCCAGCTTTTGCGATCGACACTGCCATGACCTGCGCCATGACGCTTATCCCCCCGGAACTGCTCGCCCCTGCCGGCACCCTGAAAAACATGCGTTATGCCTTCGCCTATGGCGCCGACGCGGTATACGCCGGCCAGCCGCGCTACAGCCTGCGGGTGCGCAACAACGAATTCGATCACGCCAACCTCGCGCTCGGCATCGCCGAGGCCCAGGCTCAGGGCAAGCGCTTCTATGTGGTGGTGAACATCGCCCCGCACAACGCCAAGCTCAAAACGTTCTTGAAGGACCTGGAACCGGTGATCACCATGGCGCCGGACGCGCTGATCATGTCCGACCCGGGCCTGATCATGCTGGTGCGCCGGCACTTCCCGCAGATGCCGATCCACCTCTCAGTGCAGGCCAACACGGTGAACTGGGCCAGCGTCGAGTTCTGGCAGCAACAGGGCTTGAGCCGGATCATTCTGTCCCGCGAACTGTCGCTGGAAGAGATCGCAGAAATCCGCCAGCACGTCCCGGCGATGGAGCTGGAAGTGTTCGTCCACGGCGCGTTATGCATGGCCTATTCCGGGCGCTGCCTGTTGTCGGGCTACATGAACAAGCGCGACGCCAATCAGGGCAGCTGCACCAACGCCTGTCGCTGGAAATACTCGGCGACGCCGGCCAGCGAAAATCAGCTCGGCGAAATCGTTCAACAGTTCCGACCCGAACCGACGCTGGGCATCGGTGCGCCGACCGATCAAGTATTCCTGCTGCAAGAAGCCAATCGCCCTGACGAACTGATGCCGGCGTTCGAGGATGAACATGGCACGTACATCATGAACGCCAAGGACCTGCGCGCCGTCCAGCACGTCGAGCGTCTGACGCATATGGGCGTGCATTCATTGAAGATCGAAGGCCGGACCAAATCGCACTTCTATTGCGCGCGCACCACCCAGGTGTATCGCCGCGCGATCGATGATGCGGTGGCTGGCCGGGCATTTGATCGCAGCTTGATGACCGATCTGGAATCCCTGGCCCAGCGCGGCTACACCGAAGGTTTTCTGCGTCGGCATGTGCATGACGAATACCAGAATTATAAGAACGGCAGCTCGGTTTCAGAGCGTCAGCAGTTTGTTGGCGAGTTGACCGGCGAACGCCGGGATCAGCTGGCCGAGGTGCGGGTGAAGAATCGCTTTGGTCTGGGCGATCACCTGGAACTGATGACGCCCCAGGGCAACTTCCACTTCGATTTGCATCAGCTGCAGAACGTCAAAGGCGAGGCAATTGAAGTGGCGCCGGGGGATGGGCATACGGTGTATTTGCCGATACCGGATGCGGTGGATTTGCAGTTTGGGTTGTTGATGCGGGATGTGGGCGTGAGCTAAAAATCATCAAGGGCACGACACCGAACCTGTGGGAGCGAGCCTGCTCGCGATAGCGGCGTGTCAGTCACATTGACGTTGAATGTACCGGCGTCATCGCGAGCAGGCTCGCTCCCACATGGATTGCGCTCGACTGACTGGCATTGGCGCAATGCCTTGAGTAATCACACAAACTCCTCCCGCAACATCCCCACAAACGCCTCTCGCGCCGGATGAACCCCAGCGTTTTCATGCCAGTAAAACAGGTTGCCGACGTTGATGGTGATGGGTGCGGTGGTGGTGCTGGTCAGTGTGCTGGCGTTGAATCTGGAGCGGCGGTTTTTTGGGATTCAGGTGGCCAGTGTTTGATCGCTGATTGGTGTTGATGCGTCTGGCGCCTTCGCGGGCAAACCTCGCTCCCACAGGGGGCGGCGGTGCTTTTGTAGGAGCGAGGCTTGCCCGCGAAGGACGATGACGCGGTAAACCTGCAACCACAAAAAACCCGGCACATCGGCCGGGTTTCGTTTATCGCCTGTCGTCGGACAATGGCGTTTCTTCATCCGGCGCCGGAATGTCGTCATCCAGATCCGGGTCCCTCCAGTCTTCAGGACGATCAACGTCCGTATCGGCCGGGTCTCGCGAAGGGTCCATGCCGGGTGGTGCGTCGTGATCCATCGACGGATCGTCCCTATCGGGAATGGGTCTGACAGGGTCGTTATCGGAAATTCCACCTTGAAGGATCGGATCGTAAGCCATGACGCACCTCACTGATGAGGTCCAGCGAATCTGGGCCGTACAGGTTTGGAAACGAGCCTGCAAACGGGGTGCTATCGAGGAGACAAACGGCGGCTACCGATCAGCCGAAAAGCGGTCGCGGCTGTTGGTCAGGTGCAACCACATCGCCGCCCGCGCCGCATCCGGATCCTGGCGTTTGATGGCGTTGAGAATCGCCTCGTGTTCGAGGTTGGCGAGTTGCCCGAGCTTGCTCAAATCCGCCGACCCGCGCTCGGCGGCATTGACGCGGGTCCGGGGGATCATGGCGCTGCCCAGGTGTTGCATGATCTCGGTGAAGCACACGTTGCCGGTGGCTTCAGCGATCAGCAGATGGAAGCGTTTGTCCGCCTCGACGCAACTGTCGTTGTTGGCCAACAGGCTTTGATAGTCATCCAGCGCTTCACGCATCTGCGCCAACTGCTGGTCTGTGCGACGAACCGCTGCCAGCGCCGCCGCCTGGGTTTCCAGGCCCATGCGCAACTCCAGAATACTGCGCACGCCCAGCGCGGTATCGACATTCAGCCGCAGCCCCTGATCCGGTGCTCGCTCGAGAACAAAGGTGCCGATGCCGTGACGGGTTTCCACCAGCCCCGAAGCCTGCAACTTCGAGATTGCCTCGCGCACCACCGTACGACTGACGCCATGCTCCTGAACAATCGAGTTCTCCGACGGCAGCTTGTCCCCCGGCACCATCTGGCCGAGCAGGATGCTCTGGGTCAGTTTGCTCACCAGATCATGGGCCAGGTTGTGGGTACGCTTGCGGGCGGGTGCGTCGATGTCTTCTTGCATGGTGGTTATCCGTAAAGCGGGTATCCGGATCGTAGCACTGCGCTCGCTTCTCGGTGACAGGAATCTCAACAAAATGCCGCCAAACTTGTATGACAACACTCAATCATCATGCTGAAACAGACGATTTAAACTTATCGAATCCAGGCTCCTCGTTGCGATAAAGAGAAAATCACCGACTGAACAGATTCCAACAAAACCAAGTAAATACGCCACACAAAACCAAAAAAAGAATAAAAACCCGCCCACCTAACGCCATTTTGTTGAGAGACAGCCCTTGTCGGCCCGAAAAATCTAGTTGTATGATGTCTATCAACAACGCAACACCCAGCCACACCCCGCATAAAAATAACGAGTGGGAGAAAAAGAAGTGAATACATCCATACCCGGGATGAACGATGGCGCCGATTCGGTCCTGAAGTCCGCCATCTCGAAAGTGAAACGCCACGTCCTGCCGCTGTTCGTGATCATGTTCATCGTCAATTACATCGACCGTGTGAACATCGGCTTCGTCCGCGCCCATATGGAACATGACTTAGGGATTGGCGCTGCCGCCTACGGCCTCGGTGCCGGTCTGTTTTTTATTGGTTACGCGCTGTTCGAAGTACCCTCCAACATCCTCCTGCAAAAAGTCGGCGCGCGAATCTGGCTGACCCGCATCATGCTGACCTGGGGTCTGGTGGCCGCCTGCATGGCGTTCATCCAGAACGAAACCCACTTCTACATCCTGCGATTTCTACTGGGCGTGGCCGAAGCCGGTTTCTTCCCCGGGGTGATTTATTACTTCACTCGCTGGTTGCCCGGTGTCGAACGCGGCAAGGCGATTGCGATCTTCCTCAGCGGCTCGGCCATTGCGTCACTGATCTCCGGTCCGCTGTCCGGGTTGCTGCTGCAAATCAGCGGTTTTGGCATGCACGGCTGGCAGTGGATGTACTTCATTGAAGGGATGTTCTCGGTCGGCCTGTGCGTGTTCGTCTGGTTCTGGCTGGACTCCAAACCCCACGATGCCAAATGGCTGACCCGTCCCGAGCAGGACGCGCTGGTCAAAGCTATCGATGACGAACAACTGGCCCGCGAAGCCGCGACGCCGATCAAACCGTCGCTGGGCACGCTGCTCAAGGATCGTCAGATCATCCTGTTTTGCCTGATCTACTTCTTCATCCAGTTGACCATCTACGCCGCGACCTTCTGGCTGCCGAGCATCATCAAGAAGATGGGCGACCTGAGCGACATTCAGGTCGGGTTGTTCAACTCGATTCCGTGGTTGCTGTCGATCGTCGGCATGTATGCCTTCGCCACGTTGTCGGCCAAATGGAAACACCAGCAAGCCTGGGTCGCCGCTGCGCTGCTGATCGCTGCCGCCGGGATGTTCATGTCCACCACCGGCGGGCCGATCTTCGCCTTCGTCGCCATCTGCTTCGCCGCGCTGGGTTTCAAATCGGCATCGTCGCTGTTCTGGCCGATTCCCCAGGCGTATCTGGATGCGCGGATTGCTGCAGGCGTGATCGCACTGATCAACTCGGTGGGCAACCTCGGTGGCTTCGTTGCGCCGACCACCTTCGGTCTGTTGGAAGAACACACCGGGTCGATTCAGGGCGGGCTGTACGGCCTGGCCGCCACCTCGATCATCGCCGCGATCATCGTCTTCGCCGCGCGCAATAAACCGAAACCCGCACCTGTGGCTGCCTTGGGCAAACCTGCGCCCCGTCACGCCTGAACACTTGCTTTTTAAGGACATAAAAATGAACGCACAAGAAACCGCAAAAGCCCCGATCATCACCAGCATGCAGGTTGTGCCGGTGGCCGGCCACGATGGCATGCTGCTCAACCTGAGTGGCGCCCATGGCCCGTTTTTCACCCGCAACATCGTGATCCTCAAGGACAACGCCGGCCACACTGGCGTCGGTGAAGTGCCGGGTGGCGAGCGTATTCGCCAGACGCTGGAAGACGCGCGCGCACTGGTGGTCGGCAGCCCGATCGGCACTTACCAGAAGATCCTCAATCAAGTGCGTCAGACCTTTGCCGATCGCGATGCCGGCGGTCGCGGCCTGCAGACCTTCGACCTGCGCATCACCATTCACGCGGTCACCGGCCTGGAAGCCGCCCTGCTCGACTTGCTCGGTCAGCACCTGGATGTACCAGTCGCGGCCCTGCTCGGCGAAGGCCAGCAGCGCGATGAAGTGAAGATGCTCGGTTACCTGTTTTATGTCGGTGATCGCAACGAAACCGATCTGGCCTACCGCAGCGAACCGGACGCCGACAACGACTGGTTCCGTGTGCGTCACGAAAAAGCCATGAGCGCCGACGCCGTGGTGCGCCTGGCGGTCGCCGCCCACGCCCGTTATGGCTTCAAAGACTTCAAACTCAAGGGCGGCGTGTTGAGTGGCGACGAGGAAATCGAAGCGGTCACTGCCCTCGCCGAACGTTTTCCCGACGCGCGCATCACCCTTGATCCGAATGGCGCCTGGTCGCTGAAAGAAGCGATCCGCCTGTGTCGGGATCAGCATCACGTTCTCGCTTACGCCGAAGACCCGTGCGGTGCGGAAAACGGTTATTCGGGCCGCGAAGTCATGGCCGAGTTCCGTCGGGCCACGGGCCTGAAAACCGCGACCAACATGATCGCCACCGACTGGCGGGAAATGGGTCATGCGATCCAGTTGCAATCGGTGGACATTCCTTTGGCGGACCCTCACTTCTGGACCATGCAGGGCTCGGTTCGAGTCGCGCAGATGTGCCACGAATGGGGCCTGACCTGGGGCTCGCATTCCAACAACCACTTCGATATTTCACTGGCCATGTTCACCCATGTCGCAGCGGCTGCGCCGGGTGAAATCACCGCCATCGACACCCACTGGATCTGGCAGGACGGCCAACGCCTGACCAAAGCGCCGCTGCAAATCGTCGATGGCTGTGTGCAGGTGCCGAAAAAACCTGGCCTGGGGGTTGAGCTGGACATCGATCAACTGGCCAAGGCCCATGAGCTGTACAAAGGCATGGGTCTGGGTGCGCGGGACGACAGCGTGGCGATGCAGTTTCTGATTCCGGGGTGGAAGTTCGATAACAAGCGGCCGTGTCTGGTGCGGTAACCCTCCGAGGACACTACGCATCCCCATGTAGGAGCTGCCGAAGGCTGCGATCTTTTGATCTTGACGGCTGGCGAAGCTGAAATCGCTATAGATCAAGATCAAAAGATCGCAGCCTTCGGCAGCTCCTACGATTCATCATGTGCCACTTGTAGTAGCCAGTCCTTGAACGCGGTCATCGCCGACGTTTCAGGGCGCGACTGCAAGCGGGTCAGCCAGTAGCTGCCCGTGGTGATCCCGATGGCGAACGGTTGCTCGATTACGCCCGCAGCCAGTTGCCGGGAGAACATCAAGGGCGGCGCCAATGCTACGCCCGCCCCTTGCAACGCCGCTTCCATCATCGCCAGCGAGGAATCGAAGACGATGCTTCTCGGCGGTGCCGCATGGATTGAGAGCCCGGCTGCCTGAAACCACTCCGGCCACTCATCCGCGCGATAGGAGCGCAACAACGTTTGCTGCAACAGATCGGCCGGTGTGTGCAATTGTCGCGCAATCTCGGGAACGCAGAGCACCGACAGCGGCGCCTCGATCAACCGTACTGCTTCGATCCCATGCCACGCCCCCGCGCCAAATCGAATGGCGTAATCCAGGCCTTCAGCGGCCACGTCCACCCGGTTGTTGTTGGTCGACAGGCGCAAATCGATGAACGGATATTTCGTCTGAAAATCCGCCAGCCGCGGCAACAGCCAACCGACCGCAAACGTCCCCACCGCCCCCACCGTCAACACCTCGCGAAAATGCCCGCCCTCGAATCGCTCCAGGGTCTCGGCGATCCGGTCGAAGGATTCGCGCAACACCGGCAGCAGGGTTTCACCTTCGCTGGTCAGCATCAGGCCTCGGGGCAAGCGTTTGAACAAAGTCACGTTAAGCTGGGCTTCAAGGCTTTTGACCTGATGACTCACCGCCGCCTGCGTGACACACAACTCCACCGCCGCCCGTGTGAAACTCAAATGGCGTGCCGAAGCCTCGAAAGCGCGCAGCGCATTCAGCGGCAGATGAGGTCGAATCATACCCACTCCCAAAATTTTCTAATGGCTCATCCGAAATATCGTCGTTTGTCGGTCTTTGCCAAACTGCATAGATTTGGCTCGCCCAGCGACGGACCAGCTTGAAAAACCGCTCGAAGTGTAGCGGTTAACACCACAGAAACTCATGGAAAGTAATTCAATCATGCCTAAAAAGAATCAGAGAAAACTCGCGTCTTACAGCGCTTTCGCACTTCTACTCGGCGTTAGCCACAGCTTTGCTGACGACCGCGTCGAAGCCATCGTCAAGGCCGCCATTGAACCGGTGATGCAGCAACAGCAGATCCCCGGTGTCGCGGTCGCGATTACCGTTAATGGCCAACCTCATTACTTTAACTACGGCGTGGCTTCAAAAGAAAACGGTAAAGCCGTCACCGAAGACACCCTGTTCGAGATCGGTTCGGTGAGCAAAACCTTCACCGCCACCCTCGCCGCCTATGCGCAGGCGACAGGCAAACTGTCCCTGTCGGACAATGCCAGTCAGGTTCTGCCGACATTGCGTGGCAGCGCGTTCGACAGCATCAGCGTGTTGCAACTCGGTACCTACACCGCCGGTGGCCTGCCGCTGCAATTCCCCAGTGAGGCAGACCATCAGGACAAAATGCTTGGCTACTTCAAACAATGGAAACCGACCTACGCCGCTGGCACTCATCGCCAATATTCAAACCCCAGCCTTGGGTTGTTCGGCTATCTGGCGGCGCAAAGCATGGGGGCGCCGTTCGATAAGCTGATGGAAAAAACCTTGCTGCCGAAACTCGGCCTCAAGCACAGCTACCTCAAGGTACCGCAGGATCAGATGGCGCTTTACGCCCAGGGCTACAACAAGGACGACAAGCCTGTGCGGGTCGGACCGGGCGCATTGGATTCCGAAGCGTATGGCGTGAAAACCAGCGCCTCGGACCTGCTTCGCTATATTGAAGCGAACATGAATCCGACGTCGCTGGAAAAGCCCCTGCAGCAAGCCATCGCCATCACTCACACCGGTTATTACACCGTCGGCGAGATGACTCAAGGGTTGGGATGGGAGTTCTACAACTATCCGGTGACGCTCGACGCATTACTCGTCGGCAACTCGTCGCAGATGGCGATGGAGGCTCATGAAGTCCAACTGCTGAACCCGCCGCAGCCGCAACGCGACACTGTACTGATCAACAAAACCGGCTCAACCGGCGGCTTTGGCGCCTATGTCGCGTTTATCCCGGCGAAGGACATTGGCATCGTGATCCTGGCCAACAAAAACTACCCGAACCCGGAACGAATCAAAATTGCCCATGAGATTCTGAGCGCTCTAGCCGAGTAATCCCGACACCCCATGAGACTGGGCAACCCTGTGCGAGGGGGCTTGCCCCCCGTTGGGCTGCGAAGCGGCCCCAAACCAGCCACCGCGTTGCATCAGATAGCCCTCAGATACCGGTTTACGACTGCTGCGCAGCCGAACGGGGGCAAGCCCCCTCGCCACAGGGATTTTCACCACAATGGAGGAAATTCAATCATCCGGCTGCTCAGGCGGTTTGGCGGGTTTCGTCGGTTTGCCTTTTGCGCCTTTGGCCGGTGCAATGTCAGCCACCGGCGCTGGCAACGGTACTGTCGCTTCCTTTTCAGCGGCTGGCAGCTCGTCGATGGTGCTGAAAATCTCTTTCAGCTCGACCACATCCTTTTCAAGCTTCTTTTCGCCGTCCTTGCCGACCAGGATGATTTTGCTCTTCGCCCCGGCGCCCAGCTTGAGCGAGCGGATCAACGCCATCGTCGTTTGCGGGTCGAGGTCTTTGCCGTCGCGTTGCCCCATCGTGTTGATCACGGTGTACAGCACCATGTTTCGCTCGGTGAAGCCCTTGCGGCTGGCGGGTTCATCCAGGGATTTTTTCAGGCTGACCCAGGTGGGATCGACCGAACTGGGCGCGATGACAATCAGGGGACGGGCCCTGCCCACGTCTTTAACCAGAGGGGAATCGTCATCGGCGGCGAACAGGGGGCCGACGAAAGCCAGCAGAGTAGCCAGGGTCAAAGACCTGATGAGCATGCGCATCTCCTTTTGATATCCACGCTCTAATGATTGCGCATCGCGGCGAACGTTCCGGGTGACGCACTGCAATTGTGTTTCGCCTTGCCCCAAGCTTAGGTCAGGGCGGTCATTGCGCAACAGCCTGAGCTAATCTCATAGCACCACTTGCACGACCTGATTCGCCGTGAGGATTTTTCCATGAGCGCTCAGCTGAACCACACCATCGTCTGGTGCCGTGACAAACAGGTGTCGGCCCGCTACCTGACCGACCTCCTCGGCCTGCCCGATGCCGAGCCGTTCGGGCCAATGCTGGTGGTCAAATTCGATAACGGAGTGTCGCTGGATTTCTACAATAACGATCCGCCCATCGCGTCCCAACATTATGCGTTCCTGATTGGCGACGAAGACTTCGATGCGGCCTTCGCTCGCCTGCAAGCGCGCAAGCAGCCCTGGTGGGCAGATCCTGGCAAGCAACGGCCGAACGAGATCAATGATTACGGCGGTGGCCGGCGGGTGTATTTCGATGACCCGGACGGGCATCTGCTGGAGATTTTTACCCGGGAATAGGCAGAACCTGCGGGCTTCTGTGGCGAGGGGGCTTGCCCCCGTTGGGGCGCGAAGCGGCCCTAAAAGCTTTGCGACTGCTTCGCAGCCGAACGGGGGCAAGCCCCCTCGCCACAGAAGCCAACTCCCACAGGGATTTCTCTTAACTGACTGGCATAGATACCCGTCATTTGCGGGTCATATACCAAACGGAAAGGTGTCTTCCTCGTGCTCCATGAACTCAGGCTCCGGCAATGGCGAGACCGCATGGGTTTTTTCGATCCAGACAAAAGCGTCGAACTGCTCCGCCAGTACTGCCTGAAAGTAATGGCTCTGGCGCTCGGTCCTGGGGCGATAGATAACGCCGATGGCGCGCTCGAGCAATGGCTCGGCCAATACGTCCAGCAACTCATCGCTTGGTGACGTCCGCCAGTCAAGCAGTGCTGCGGGGACGCCGGCCTGGAGAAACAGTTGTTCCCAGCTGTCGGCCAATGCCGGATTCACCTGTTTGACCTGCATCGGCTCATCCCAGTCATCGGCGGCGGCGACGGTGCCGTGGTCGGTGCCCATGCCGATCAGCACCGCTTGTGAGCCGTAGGCCGTATGGCACAACTGGCCGATGTTGAACTGCCCCTCCCAACCCATTTGCGTGGCGGCGGCGTTGCCGATGTGTGAGTTATGCGCCCACACCACCGCTTTGGCGCCTGCCCCGCGATGCTCCATCAAGGTTTGCAAAGTCTCGAACATGTGCAGGTCACGCAGATTCCACGAGGCGGTCGAGCCGCGGTACATGGCGCGGTAATACTGCTCGGCGGCCCGCACGACGCGGGCGTTTTGGGTGGCGCTGAAAAACGCCTCGTCGTCGGCGACCATCGGATCAAGCCGTTCGCCCAGCAGCACATTCAATTGCTCGACCACTGCGTCCTCACACGTGGCCATGTTGCCCCGTTCGGCGAAATGACCGTACAGCGCCGGGTCGTCGTTCCACGGCGTCAGGCAGCTGTAGCGATGGCGGGCCTCTTTCGCCAGCTGCGGGTCGGTCTTATCGAGATAGCCCAGCACTTCGTCGATGGAGTGACGCATGCTGTAAACATCCAGCCCCCGAAACTCCACACGCTGCTCGGGCGTCAGCCCACGATTATGGTGGTGCAGCCAGCGGGTAAAAGTCTGCACGGACGTATTGCGCCACATCCAGGTGGGGAATCGGGCGAAGGCCTGTTTTTTCCAGGCGGAGCGGCCCAGGTCGCGAACACATCGGTCGATCTGCCCAGCATCGGGCCAGTCGGCTTCGACCGCGACGATACCGAAGCCGTGCTGCTCGATCAGGCGGCGGGTGATCGCCGCTCGGGTCTGGTAGAAATCCTGGGTGCCGTGGCTGGCTTCACCGATCAGCACCACGCTGGCATCGCCAAAGCGGTCGAACAGTTCGCCGAATTCAGGTGAGTCGCGTGCAGGCAACGGCTCGGCATGACGGCGCAACACTTCGGCCGCGTTGCCGGGTGGCTCGCCGCGGGGGCGGCGGAATCGTCGCAGAAGATCGTTTACGGGGCTGTTCATGGACGTCATGACCTCATCTGAACGTGGTCATAGTTTTGACTACGTCAGCGAGAGCATGATTCCGCTAAATTCAGTGATCTATACGGTGACGGATCAGAACGCCAGCTTGTAGCCGATCAGCACCAGCATCGTGGCCAGACACGGACGCAGCAGTTCGTCGGAGATCCGCCCGGTCAAATGGCTGCCCAGGTAAATCCCCGGCAGCGAACCGACCAGCAAGTAGCCCAAGACGTGCCAATCCATGTTGCCCATGCTCGCGTGGCCCAGGCCGGCGACCAGGGTCAGGGGCACCGCGTGAGCGATTTCGGTGCCAACCAGGCGGCGGGTCGGCAACAACGGATACAGGATGAACAGCGCGACGGTGCCCAAGGCGCCAGCGCCGATGGAGGTCAGGGCCACCATGGTGCCCAGGACCAGACCGGTAATGACGGTCAGCACATTCAACCGCGAGCCGCTGGGGTTGTAGTGGCCGCCCGCTCGTTTGTGGGCGAAATCGAGCAAGCGTTTCTTGAAGAAAATCGCCAGCGCCGTGGCGAACAATACGAAGCCCAAGGCTTGTTTGATGACGGCATTCATCGCGTCGGGCGAGGTCTGCAAACTGCTCAGGAACCACAGCGTCAGCGCCACTGCCGGCACACTGCCGAGGGTCAGCCAACCGGTGATCGCCCAGTCGATGTTCTTGTTCTTGCGATGAACCAGCACACCACTGGATTTGGTAATGGCCGCGTACAGCAAGTCCGTGCCCACCGCCGTAGCCGGGTTGACGCCGAACCACAACAGAATGGGGGTCATCAACGAACCGCCCCCGACGCCGGTCATGCCGACAATAAAGCCGACCACCAGACCTGCAACGACCAACCCGAAATTGCCGAATTCCATTAATACGCCCAGAGAATCGCAGGAGAATAACCGGCTCGCAGCATAGCGATTTTTCTTATAACCAGTTATATCGATACGGTCTATCGTTATGCCAACTCATTGGGCCGGAACACGATCTTCTTTCTTTCAAATCCCCTGTGGGAGCTGGCTTGCCTGCGATGCAGACGACTCGGTTTAACGTCCAACCGAGTTGATGCAATCGCAGGCAAGCCAGCTCCCACAAAAGCTCTCCCACAGGGATTGGGTTTGGCACTCGCTCATTGCACCGGCAAGAAATTCAGGAACAGCAAACTCTGGGCGTAGTTGAGGCCGATCCGTCGGTAGCGTTCATCGAGCATCTGGGTCAGCAGGTCCAGCCGCGCGACGATTTTGCCGAACTCCACGGCAAAACTCAGGTTGCTGCCCTCCTCCGAGATTTCGTTGGAAAACAGCAAGGGCTCGCCTTGCTTGTTTTGCCGCTGACTCAAGATCCAGGTGGCTTTCTCGATGTTGCGCGCGGCATTGCTGACGAAAGTCGGGTTGATCGCATCCGTCATGTAGAACTCCAGCCGATTGCCATGGGCGGTGACCAGCATGCTGCCGATGGCATAGATGAAGGCACCGACCCGGTCGCCGAGGAATTCCGGGCTCATGGCGTAGCTCAGCGCGGCGAGGTCTTTTTTGCCGCCGAGGGTGGGCAGTGGTTGTTGCTGTTCGATGGCCATGCGCACTTGTTTTTCTGCGGTGCCGACATCGAGGAAGCCGGATTTTTTCAGCTCCTCCGGGTTGCGCAGGTAGAGCTTGTTCATCAGCAGGTAGAGGCTTTCGAGGTTGTCACGCATCGCCAGGGTCGCCATGCGGTCGACGCTGGTCTGGAGAAATTCCTGGGGTTTGCCGTTGCGAAACTGGCTAACGAGGTCGTTGCCCGGCTGATGGCTGCAGCCACTGGCGAAGAGCATCGACAGGCCAATCAGCAGCAAGCAATAACGGCGAATGTGCGGGGTAAAGCGGGGTAAAACTCGAGCCATGGGTTCTTGAACTTGGGCATGGGCCGGCGGTGGGGATCGCCGCGGGCTGGCCAAGGATAGAACCGCGAAAGCCGAAAAAGTGCAGTGCCGGTGGTCCGTAAACGTGGGTCACCGTGAAAGCAGCTCCGCATTAGTCATACTTTATAATTGCAACACTGCATAGATAAGCTATAAATCCTTCCTTGATCGCGTTAAAACTCGATTATTAGTATGACTACTTCTCACAAAACAACAAAAAGGAAGGTCAACCATGCTTCAATCTCGATACCTGCTCTCCGGCCTCGGACTGTCCCTGATGATCGCCACCCTCCCCGCTCATGCCGCCGGCTTGTCCAGCGAACACAAAGCCTTCGGCAAAACCAATGACGGCACGCCCGTCGAGCAATACATCTTGCGCAACAGCCATGGCCTGCAAGCCACGGTCATTACCTACGGCGGGATTCTGCAGTCGCTGAAAGTGCCGGACAAAAACGGCAAGCTCGACGATGTGGTGCTGGGCTTCGACGACGTGCAGGGTTATCAAAGCGGCACCGCGTACTTCGGGGCGACCATTGGCCGCTTCGGCAACCGCCTGGCCAACGGTGCCTTCGAGCTGGACGGCAAGCGCTATCAGGTGCCACTCAACGACGGCAGCAATTCACTGCACGGCGGAGCCCAGGGTTTCGATAAACGGGTGTGGAAAGCCGAACCGAGCAAAGGCAAGGATTCGGTGGGCGTGACCCTGACGTATCTGTCGGTGGGCGGTGAAATGGGTTTCCCGGGCAACCTTAAAACCGAAGTCACCTACAGCCTCACCGAGAACAATGAGCTGCGCATCGAGTACAAAGCCAGCACCGACAAACCCACGGTGCTGAACCTGACCAACCACAGTTATTTCAACCTGGCCGGCGCGGGCAATGGCGACGTGCTAAAACAGCTTGCGACCTTGCATGCAGCCCGTTACACGCCGGTCACTGGCAAACTGATCCCCACCGGTGAGCTGGCCCCGGTTGCTGGCACGCCGATGGACTTCACTCAACCGACCGCCATCGGTCAACACATCAAGGCTGATCACCCGCAACTGAAATTCGCCGAACCGAAACAAGGCGGTTTCGATTTCAACTGGGTGCTGGACGCCAAGGGTGATCTGGGCAAACTCGCCGCCGATGTCAGCGATCCGCAATCCGGGCGCCGGTTGCAGCTCTACACTACTGAACCGGGTGTGCAGTTCTATACCAGCAACTTCCTCGATGGCACGGTCAAGGGCAAGGCTGGCAAGATTTATCCGCATTGGGGGGCGTTCACTCTGGAAACGCAACATTATCCAGATTCGCCGAACCAGCCGAATTTCCCGTCCACACGGCTGGATCCGGGCAAGAGTTATAGCCAGACTACGGTGTATAAGTTTTCTACCCTGTAGATCAAAAGATCGCAGCCTTCGGCAGTTCCTGCACCGCCCCCCAATATCGGGTATGCCCCCGCCCCTGTAGGAGCTCTCGCAGGCTGCGATCTTTCGAGATATCCACGGAACCACCGGACTATTTTGCTGCCAACTGAAGTATCGATCGGACTTCAGGAAGGAGGATTCATGCGTACTCTTGAGTTGGCCGGCATCAATGTGCCGGTCATCGGCCAAGGAACCTGGCGCATGGGAGAGGAACGCTCCCGACACACAAAGGAAGTTGCAGCGTTGCGTTTGGGCATCGAGTTGGGCATGACCCTGATCGACACCGCTGAAATGTACGCCGAAGGAGGCGCTGAAGAGGTGGTGGGTGAAGCCATCGCCGGCCTTCGCGACCAGGTTTTTCTGGTCAGCAAGGTCTATCCCTACAACGCCAGCCGCAAAGGCATCCCCCAGGCCTGCGAGCGCAGCCTGCGGCGGTTGAATACCGATTACATCGATCTCTACCTTTTGCACTGGCGCGGCGACTATCCCCTTGAGGAAACCGTCGAAGCCTTCGAACGCCTGCGCGAAGAGGGCAAGATCGGCCGTTGGGGCGTGTCCAATTTCGACCTGGACGACCTGCAAGAATTGGCCTCGCCAGCCTGCGCCACCAATCAGGTGCTGTATAACCTGGAAGAGCGCGGCATCGAATTTGATTTGCTCCCCTGGAGCCAACACCAAAGGATACCGGTGATGGCCTATTGTCCGATCGGCCAGGGCGGGCACATGCTGGCCAATTCGACACTCAAGCAGATTGCCGTCCGTCACGAGGCGACACCTGCGCAGGTAGCGCTGGCATGGATTCTGCGTCAGAACGGCGTGATCGCCATCCCCAAGGCGGTCCGTCCCGAGCATGTGCAGCTCAATGCGCAAGCGGCGCAATTGCGGCTTGAGGTCGGGGATCTGGAGGCGCTGGACCAAGCTTTTCGCGCGCCACAACGCAAGCAGCGGTTGGCCATGGTCTGAGCCATCGCTGTTCTGTCAGAGGGCATCGGCATGAGAAGTACCGATCAGCTCGACTCTTTCAATTTGCCACGCTTCGTTCAGGCGCAGGACCCTGTGTTCGAGTGGGTGCAGGAGGAGCTGCGCGCCGGCCAGAAGCGTCGGCACTGGATGTGGTTTATCTTTCCGCAGTTTTCCGGGTTGGGTGACAGCGAGATGTCCCGCTACTTTGCCATTCGCTCCAGTGAAGAAGCCACGGCGTACCTGGAGCATCCGTTACTGGGTCCACGCTTGCGTGCCTGCACGCAATTGGTCCTGGACGTTCCTCATCAGTCGATCGCCAAGATTTTCGGTCATCCCGACAACCTCAAGTTTCACTCATCGATGACGCTGTTCGCCCAGGTTTCGCCAAAAGGCAGCCTGTTCCATCAGGCGCTGGATCAATATTTTCATGGCATACCGGATGGCTGGACGTTGTCGCTGCTGGACTCAAAACAGGCCCAGTTGCCCCCCAATCAGCGTTGAGAAATCGTCATCCACGAACGGCAGGATCGCATCCGCCACCGGTTGCAGCTGCCGAGTGACGTAATGGTCGTAGTCGATGGGCGCGCTGCGGATTTCCAGCGGCTCGGGGCCGGCGATAGTGATTACATAACTGATCCAGCCGCCATTCTGATATTGCCGCGGACGTCCCTGCTGGTCGTTGTAGTCGTCGGCGATCCGCGCGGCCCGCACATGGGGCGGCACGTTACGTTGATAGTCGTCGAGGGTACGGCGCAGGCGTTTGCGATAGATCAGGCGCTCGTCAAACTCACCGGCCAACGTCTTGCGCACATAGTCACGTACGTAATCCTGATAGGGTTTGCGATTGAAGATGCGCAGGTACAGCTCCTGCTGGAATTGCCGGGCCAACGGCGACCAGTCGGTGCGCACGGTTTCCAGGCCTTTGTAGACCATTTCATCAGTGCCATCGGCGCGGGTGACTAATCCGGCATAGCGCTTTTTGCTGCCCTCCTCGGCGCCGCGAATGGTCGGCATCAGAAAGCGCTTGTAGTGGGTTTCGAACTGCAACTCCAGGGCACTTTCCAGCCCGTATTCCTGTTTCACATGCTCGCGCCACCACTGGTTGACGTGATCCACCAGCGCGTGGCCGATCTGCGCGGCTTCTGCCTGACCGTGGGCGCGGCGCAGCCAGACGAAGGTCGAGTCGGTGTCGCCATAGATCACCGCGTGGCCTTGGGCTTCGATCAACTGGCGGGTGCGCAACATAATCTCGTGACCGCGCAGGGTGATGGACGAGGCCAGCCGTGTATCGAAGAAGCGGCAACCGCTGGAACCGAGGACGCCGTAGAAGGCATTCATGATGATCTTCAGGGCCTGGGACAACGGCGCATTGTGTTCGCGCTTGGCGGTTTCGCGACCTTCAGCGACCCGGGCGACAATGGCCGGCAGGCAATGCCGGGTTCTTGAAAAACGAGCACCGCGAAAGCCCGGCACCGACTCGCTGTCGTCGGGATGCTTGAGCCCTTCGATCAAGCCCACCGGATCGATCAGGAAGGTGCGGATGATCGACGGATAGAGGCTTTTGTAGTCGAGCACCAGCACCGATTCGTACAGCCCTGGTTGCGAGTCCATGACAAAACCGCCGGGGCTGGCCTCCGGTGGTTTGCCGCCAAGGTTCGGCGCGACGAAGCCCTGCCGGTGCATCAACGGCATATACAGGTGAGTGAAAGCCGCCACCGAGCCACCGCTGCGGTCCGCCGGCAAACCGGTGACGCTGGCGCGCTCGAGCAGGAAGGTCAGCAACTCGGTCTTGGCGAAGATCCGTGTTACCAGTTCGCAGTCCTTGAGGTTGTACTTCGCCAGGGCCGGTTTGTCCTCGGCAAACATGCGATTGATTTCGTCCATCCGTTGGTACGGGTTGTCGATCGACTTGCCCTCGCCCAACAGGGTTTGCGCGACGTTTTCCAGGCTGAAGGACGGGAAGCTCCAGGTCGCCGAACGCAGCGACTCGATGCCGTCGATGATCAACCGGCCGGCGGCCGAAGCGAAGTAATGATTGCGGCTACCGTGCTCGCGCCACTGCATTTCTTCACCGCCACGCCCCAGCTTCAGTGGCACCGCCAAGCGGCGAGCATGTTCGTGCAGTACGCGCAGATCGAACTGCACGACGTTCCAGCCGATGATGGCGTCGGGGTCGTGCCGGGCGAACCATTCATTGAGTTTTTTCAGCAGCAGGGTTCGCGAGTCGCAGTATTCGAGCTGGAAATCCACCGCACTGTCATCGCCATTGGGTGGCCCAAGCATGTACACCTGCCGCTCGCCGCAGCCTTCCAGGGCGATGGAATACAACTCGCCCTGAGCGGTGGTTTCGATGTCCAGCGAGACCAGCCTGAGCTTCGGTCGGTAGCCGGGGTCGGGTTTCATTTGCGCGTCGAGCAACAGACCTTCGGCGCTGGGTGTGCCGCCGAACAGAACGGGCGCGGTGATGAAACGCTCCATCATGTAGCGTTCCGGCGGGCGAATGTCGGCTTCGAATACCTCGACGCCTGATTTGCGCAGCGCGGTTTCCAGACGCATCAATTGACCGTGCTGCTGGCAATACAGGCCAAGCACCGGGCGATGTTCGAAGTCCAGCAGTGCCAAAGGCTTCAGCTCGACGCTTTTCTCGCCGCGCAGCAGCGCTTCGGCTTGCTCGCGCTGGGCTGCCGGAATGAACGCTACCGACGGTTGATGTGGCAGGCGGATGCGTCGGGGACCGGCATCGGTCGCCAGCCAGAACTCGACTTCCGTACCGGCCGGGGTATCGCGCCAATGCCGGGTCAGGACGAAGCCCTGCTGTAAATCCACCACTGCAACCTCAACGAACTGATTCAAGGGGTAATTCTACGCGTGATCGACGGTGTGGTGAGGGGCCTTGCCCTAATGCCGGTCAGTTAAGACGCAGAACCTGTGGGAGCGTGGCTTGCCCGCGGAGAACGATGACGCGTAGTACCTGAAAAACCGCGGTGCATTCTTCGCGGGCAAGCCACGCTCCCACAGGATTTTCGTCGCTCAAATTTCTTAACTTACCGGCATCAGGGGCGGACATTTACAAAGAAAAATCGCTGAATGACGCTTTTTGCGCGGTATCTGCCGCTTTCTTCCTTGCTCTGTGAGCGCGTCTCTACGATTCTTCAAGAACAACGACAACACCCGAGAATCCGCCATGAAAACCGTCGCCCAACTGCTCAAGTTAAAGGCCCAACAGAATCAGGAAGTCCACACCATTGCGCCTCATCAAATGGTGCTGGAAGCGCTGATGGTGATGGCCGCAAAAAACGTCGGCGCGTTACCGGTGCTGAAAGAGGGAAAGGTCGTCGGCATCATCAGCGAGCGTGACTATGCGCGCAAACTGGTGCTCAAGGGGCGCTCCTCTGTCGGCACACCGGTCAGCGACATCATGGTGGCGCCGGTCATCACCGTGGACACCCATCAAACCGTCGAAACCTGCATGGGCATCATGTCCGAAAAACGCCTGCGGCACTTACCAGTGGTGGAAAACGGTGAGTTGATAGGCTTGCTGTCCATCGGCGACCTGGTCAAGGAAGCCATTGCCGAACAGGCTGAACTGATTCGGCAGCTGGAGCAGTACATTCGCGGCGAGTGATCCTGTGGCGAGGGGGCTTGCCCCCGTTGGGTCGCGAAGCGGCCCCAAAAGCTTTGCGACTGCTTCGCAGCCGAATGGGGCGATGCGGCGTTCCGACAAGCCCTCTCGCCACAAAAGCCCCCCACATTTGTTTGGCGGTATTCCTATGGCCAATGCCGCGCGAAAACCGGTGCCAATGCAGGGTGCCGGTCGAAGCGTTCAAGCCAGGCGGAAAACCCCGGCCGCGCAGCGCGCAAGTGCTCTCGGGTACCCGCCCACCGCGTCACCACCGCCGCAAGAATATCCAGCGCGCCCGGTGATCCCTCGCCCAGGTACAACTTGCCGGCGAACTGATCGGCAAACACCTCCCAACTCCAGTGCAGGCGCTGGCGGGCACCGACCATGAGGTTTTCCCTGGATGATTCGTCCGCCTCGGCCAGCCAGCGTTCGGGATAATCGATGATGCCGATCGCGGCATAGCAATTGCTGACGATGTACACCAGGCCCCGAATAACCTGATCACGCTTGAGCGGGTTTTCCGGCAACAGGTTCGACTCCGGGAACGTGAGGCCCAGATGAATCAGGATGGCCGCACTCTCGGTCAGAACACCGCCATCGGGCAGTTGCAGGGTGGGTATCTGCTTGAGCGGGTTGAGCTTCTCCAATGCCTGAACCGCCTCCGGGGACGATGAAACATCGATGAAGCGATAAGGAACCTCGCACAGTTCCAACGCGGCTTCGATGGCGGCCGCACCTGAGTTCTGATGCCCGTAGAGCTGGTACATGACTAAATCTCCTCTGCGACTCTCTCTTTGTAGCAGCTACCGAAGATTGCGCTCGGCCAAAGCGGTGGGCCAGTCAATTCATCCGTCAAATGTAGTACCGCTTTCGCGAGCAGGCCCACAGGGCCGTCGTTGTAATCAGGTTCGGTTACATCCCCGCGCGCTTCATACAGCGCTGATAACGCTCATCGACCCGCTTGGCGAACCACGCCGTGGTGAGTTTGCGGGTGATTTTCGGGCTTTGCAGGAGGATCCCCGGCAACACTGCTCGGGGCAATGGTCGGCCTTCGGCCTGTTCGGCCAAGGCGAAGACCCGTCGATAAAGCTTGGTGTCCTCGAATTCGAGACCTTTACCCTCCTCCAATTGATCCCGAATGGTCAGGTTTCGCATGTCCAGTTGCTTGCCGAGGGTGCGCACCGCCAATTCCGTGGTGCCCGGCATGATCGAACCGTAGCGCACCAAATCGCCATCCAGCGCCAGCGGAATACCCGTCGCACGACTTACCGCGTTCTGAAACGCCGCATTGCGGCTGGCGTACCAGCCGGCGTTGAAATCGGCGAAGCGATACAGCGGCTGCTCGTAGCTCACCGGGTAACCGAGCAAATGGGCAATACCGAAATACATACCGCCGCGACGCGTGAACACTTCGCGGCGAATCGAGCCGTCCACCGGGTAGGGATAATCCCGCGCCTGCTGCTCTGCAAAATCGATGCTGACTTGCATTGGCCCGCCGGTGTGCACCGGGTTGAAACCATCGAACAGCGTCCGCCCCATGGGCACTATGCCGATGAAGTCATCGAAAATCGCGCTGAGTTCTTTTTCGCTGCGCGCGGCATTCAGCCGGTCACTGTAACTTTTGCCATTGGGTGAGCTTACCTGCAAGGCACCGCTCACCAGCAGGCCGGGAATGTGGGCCTTGGCGGCGCGGCGGTCGATCTCGTCCCGGGCGATCTTGCCCAGGCCCGGCACCCGCGGATCAGCCTGAAACGTCGATTCCTGCTCAGTGACCGCGAGTACCGAACACAGGTTTTGCGTGGTCGGTGGAATCTTTTGTGCGGCAAATGCCGCGTAGATGTCCGTGGCCCAGCCTTGGCGGTCGGCTGTCTTGGCCGGGAGCAGACGCATGATCTCTGCCTTGACCTCGGCAGGCTTGCGGACCGGCGGTTCCTGCGTGCGTTGGCTACCGCAACCGGCCAGAACCAACAGTGTCGCGACGCTCATGATCAATCGATTGGCTTGCATGTTGCTCCATCAAAATCCGTTGAGCCGGGTTAACCATACGATCAATGGCATGGCGCAGGCTATGACTGTGACCGTCGCGGACTGTTCCCCTGCCCTCTGCCCCATAGCTGTAGCGCTGTAGCAGCTGTCGAGCTTGCGAGGCTGCGTTCGGCTGCGAAGCAGTCGTAAAACCTGCAACTGAGTTCTTTCAGGTAAACGGCGTTCGCCGAATTCACGACTGCTGCGCAGCCGAACGCAGCCTCGCGGGCTCGACAGCTGCTACACGCGTAGTTTTCCGTTGGGCAGCCGGGAGGCCGGTGCATCCGGGCTGAACCATACTTGATCCACATACCGCGGAGGACAGGTTCATGAACCGTAGCGACGTGCTGATCATCGGCGCCGGCCCGACCGGGCTGGTACTGGCGCTGTGGTTGAGCAAACTGGGGATTGCGGTGCGGATTATCGACAAGACGTCGACACCCGGCACCACTTCACGTGCGCTGGCGGTACAGGCGCGAACGCTTGAACTGTATAGCCAGCTCGATCTCAGCGACGCCGTTGTGCAAAACGGCCATAAAGTGGCCGCGGCGAATTTCTGGGTCAAGGGCGAAGCGGTCGCACGCCTGCCGCTGAGCACCATCGGCGAGGGACTGACGCCCTACGCGTTTCTGGAAATCTATCCGCAAGACGAGCACGAACGCCTGCTGATCGAACGCCTGGAAGCCTTCGGTATTACGGTGGAGCGCGATACCGAACTGCAAAGCTTCAAGGAAACCAGCGACGGCATCACCGCCCGGCTGCGCTTGCCCGATGGCCAGCAGGAAACCTGCCAGGCCTGTTACCTCGCAGGCTGCGACGGCGCCCGGTCGATTGTGCGCAAGACGCTGGACACCGGTTTTCCGGGGGGCACCTACCAGCAGATTTTCTACGTGGCGGATGTGCAGGCTCGCGGACCTACGTTCAACGGTGAACTGCATGTGGATCTTGATGAAGCCGACTTCCTCGCCGTTTTCCCCTTGTCCAACGAAGGTCGCGCCCGACTGATCGGGACGGTTCGTGATGAGCGTGCCGACCGCGCCGAAACCCTCCAGTTTGAAGACGTCAGCAGCCGGGCCATTGAGCATTTAAAGGTGCAGATCGATCAGGTGAACTGGTTCTCGACCTACCGCGTGCATCACCGGGTTGCGGATCACTTTCGCACTGGGCGCGCGTTTCTGTTGGGTGACGCCGCCCATGTCCATAGCCCGGCGGGAGGCCAGGGTATGAACACCGGGATTGGCGATGCGATCAATCTGGCCTGGAAACTCGCCACGGTGTTGAGCGGTGGCGCCACGCCCAAACTGCTCGACAGTTATGAAACCGAACGCATCGCCTTTGCCCGGCGCCTGGTGGCCACCACCGACCGGGTTTTCAGTTTCGTCACGGCCGACGGGCCAATTGCCGACTTGGTGCGTATGCGCGTGGCACCCTTTTTGATCCCGAAAATGATCTCGTTTGAGGCGGCCCGGGAGTTCATGTTTCGCACGGTGTCGCAGACCACTCTCAACTATCGCGGCATGCCGTTGAGCGAGGGCGTTGCAGGCCATGTTCATGGCGGTGATCGCCTGCCTTGGGCCCACGACGGTGAAGGGGATAATTTCGAGTCATTAAAAAATCCGACCTGGCAGGTGCATGTGTATGGCGAGACCAGCGATGAGATGATTGCCTGGTGCACCGAGCATCATTTGCCGTTGCAGGTATTCGACTGGCGACCAGTGTTTGAAACGGTGGGGCTGGCGCGCAACGGGTTTTACCTGCTGCGGCCGGATACGTATGTGGCGATTGCCGACTACAGCGCCGATCCGAAGGTGATCGAGCGGTATTTCCGGGACCGTGAGATTCGGCTTTTCTTTGGCTAAACCCGAGAACGGCGAAGATCAAATGTGGGAGCGAGCCTGCTCGCGATGACGGCGGCACATTCAAAATAGATGTAGCTGAACGTCCGCTATCGCGAGCAGGCTCGCTCCCACATTAGATTTCTGGTGGTCTTTAGATCCCGGCCAAGGCCAGGTCCATCGCAAAGTAGGTGAAGATCAAATCCGCCCCGGCCCGTTTGATCGCTCCCAGGCTTTCACGCACCACTCGGTCTTCATCAATCGCTCCGGCCTGGGCGGCGAATTTGATCATCGCGTACTCGCCGCTCACCTGATACGCCGACAGCGGCAAACGCGAGGCTTCGCGGATGTCGCGGATGATGTCCAGGTACGCACCGGCCGGTTTGACCATCAGCGCGTCGGCGCCTTCCTGCTCGTCCATCAGCGATTCACGCACGGCTTCGCGGCGGTTCATCGGGTTCATTTGATAGCTTTTGCGGTCGCCCTTCAGCGCACTGCCGCCGGCCTCGCGAAACGGACCATAAAGCGCCGAAGCGAATTTGGTCGAATAGGCCATGATCGCGGTCTGGCTGAAACCTGCTTCATCGAGCGCCCGGCGAATGGCCTGGACCTGCCCGTCCATGGCCGCCGATGGTGCGATCACATCAGCGCCAGCGCGGGCGGCGGCTACGGCTTGTTTGCCGAGGTTGATCAGGGTCTGGTCGTTGTCGACTTCGTGGTGGTGCAGCACGCCGCAATGGCCGTGGTCGGTGTACTCGCAGAAACAGGTGTCGGACATCACGATCATTTCCGGCACGGCGTCCTTGGCGATGCGCGACATGCGCGACACCAGGCCGCTTTCGCTCCAGGTGTCGCTGCCGCTGCTGTCCAGATGATGGGACACGCCAAACGTCATCACCGATTTGATCCCGGCCCGAGCGTAACGCTCGATCTCGCCGGCCAGCTTCGACTCGGGAATGCGCATCACCCCGGGCATGCTCTTGATCGGCACGAAATCGTCGATTTCTTCCTCGACGAAAATCGGCAGCACCAGGTCGTTCAAGCTGAACTCGGTTTCCTGGAACAGGCTGCGCAGGCTCGCATTGCGGCGCAGGCGGCGTGGACGTGCTTCGGGGAACTGACTGGGCATGGGCCTTCCTGAAAAACGGTGGATGAGACAAAAGTCGTAGGGGGCGAAGCTTATGCCCTGCACGGCGCGAGGCACAAACCTCGATCGCTCAAGACTGCGTTACCGCGGCGGCAACAATTGGCCGCATCCAGCACAGAACCCTGTGGGAGCGGGCTTGCCCGCGATAGCGGTGTGTCAGTGACATTGATGCTGAAGTTACTACCGTCGTCGCGAGCAAGCCCGCTGCCACAGGTTCAGTGCGATAACTCAAAGGGGTTGCCTGGGGATTTCCAGCCCGCGAATCACCGCCGGCCTTGCCAGGAAACGCTCCAGTACGCGGGTAACATTGGGGAAATTCTGGATACCGACCAGATCACCGGCCTCATAGAAGCCGATCAGGTTGCGCACCCACGGAAAGGTCGCGATGTCGGCGATGGTATAGCGTTCGCCCATGATCCAGTCGCGCCCTTGCAGACGGCCGTCGAGGACTTGAAGCAAGCGCTTGCTTTCCTCGACGTAGCGATCACGGGGACGCTTGTCTTCGTAGTCCTTGCCGGCGAATTTGTTGAAAAAACCGAGTTGGCCGAACATCGGCCCTATACCGCTCATCTGAAACATCAGCCACTGAATGGTTTCGTAACGCGCCGCCGATTCCTGCGCCAGCAGCTGCCCGCTCTTGTCGGCGAGGTAAATCAGAATCGCCCCGGACTCGAACAACGCCAGCGGTTGATCCCCCGGACCGTGGGGGTCGAGGATCGCCGGGATCTTGTTGTTGGGGTTCAGCGAGAGAAACTCGGGAGACAACTGATCGTTGGTGTCGAAGCCCACACGATGCGGCTCGTAGGGCAGCCCGATCTCTTCGAGCATGATCGAAACCTTGACGCCATTGGGCGTTGGCAAGGAATAGAGCTGGATCCACTCCCGGTACTGGGCCGGCCATTTTTGAGTGATGGGGAATGCAGACAAATCGGTCATAAGGGGCATCCACGAGAAAATCGGACTGAAGATCATAATCTACAGAGGGATCAGGTGTGTCCCGTGTCCATAAATCCGCAACATCCAGTCGATAACCTTTTCCCCAATCCGTTCAAGGTTGCCGTTAAAGTGCCAAGCACCTCACTCGGATCGAACCAAAGGGCTTCAAAGGACTCTGAGCATTGCCCTGTAGGAAACGAACCGGGTCAATGACATGGAAAACACCCGATGGAAGCTCGGGGTGTCAAGGTTTGTCAGCCTTAACCGAATGCGCTGAAGATGACCAATTCGATGATGAATCCATTGAAATTCGCCAAACGCTTCAAGCATCGCGCCTATATCTTCCTGCCCCCCCTGCTGGCGGTCAGCGCGTTGTTCTTGTCGCTTGAGGTCAGTGAAAGCCGCGCCCAACCGGCGGATGGCACCCAGACGCTGGTATTCCTGCGCCACGCGGAAAAACCCGCCGGCGGCCTGGGCCAGCTCAATTGTCAGGGGTTGAACCGCGCCATCGACCTGGCCACCTTGTTGCCGGAAAAATTCGGCAAGGCCAACTACGTGTTTGCCGCCAACCCGACACGCAATGTCGAGGAAGGCGAACTGGATAATTCCTACAGTTACATCCGCCCCCTGATGACCATCAGCCCCAGCGCAATCAAGCTCGGTTTGCCGGTGAACATCGAATTCTCGGCCAACGACACCAGCGACCTGGCGGATGAACTGCTGCACGACAAGTATCACAACTCGGTCATTTATACGGCCTGGTCCCACGGCTATCTGCCCGAGCTGATCAACAAAGTCGCTGGGGAAGCCGTCGGCAAAAAACAGAACATCACCGATGACTGGGAATCGAGCGACTACGACTCGCTGTACGTGCTCACGCTGACCTGGCACAACGGCAAGGCCACCCTGCAGAGCCACAGCTACAAGCAGGGGCTGAATAACGGTCAGGAGACCTGTCCGACGTAAGCTGTGATCGTGGTGGTGCTTCGAGTTTTATAGTGCCTGTCACGGCCTCATCGCGGGCAAGCCCGCTCCCACATTGGTCTGTGGTGGAACACAGATTTGTGATCGACGCTGCCCCTTGTGGGAGCGGGCTTGCCCGCGATGAGGCCGGCAAAAAAAACATCAAAGCAGCTGTTTGCCACGCTCCCGCAGGTATTCAAGCACCGCACCCCACTCCCCCACAAACTCGATCCGCGTCCCCTTCTTCTCCCGCTGAAACGCATACATCGGGTCGTAATACTCACGCAGTAACCCTTCGATCCAGCCCCGGTGCAAATCCACCGCACCGCTGTTCGCCTGTTCTGCCAGCGCGTCTTCCATCAAGGTCAACATCCGCTGATGACGTTCGCCGCCCAACCGTTTCTGGACATTGTTCAGGCTCGCCAGCAAACGCTCGGAAAACAGCGCGAAGCCTTCATCGCCATGCACTTCGATGAACTCGGCGCACAAGTCCACCACGTAATCGCGCAGGATCCGCTCGACTCGCCCTTCCAGGCTGTCTTCCAGCCAAACCATCGGAAACTGCTGCATGCCCTGATACAGCGGCAACGGCAAGGCGCAACTGCCGATCGCGCGGCTCTCGTCTTCCAGCACGAACTGTTCGATGCCGCGGGCACGCTTCTTCAGCACGTCCACGGCCAAGCGGTTTTCAAAGTCGATGTTGGAGGGTTGGCCGGTGGCGCGCTTGCCGAAACTGGAGCCGCGATGATGGGCGTGGCCTTCAAGGTCCAGCCCGTTGCTCAACTGCATGAGTACCTCGGTCTTGCCGGTGCCGGTCATGCCGCCCAGCAAAACGAAATCGCACTGGGTAATGGCCTGATCGAGCGTATCGAGCAAAAAAGTGCGCATGGCCTTGTAGCCGCCACCGACCCGCGGATAGTCGATACCCGCTTCGTCCTTGAGCCATTGCTGAACGATCTGCGAACGCAGCCCGCCACGAAAACAATACAAATACCCATCCGGATGAGCCCGGGCAAAATCGGCCCAGGCCTGGATGCGCTCAGCCTTGATCTCGCCAGACACCAATTGATGTCCCAGCGTGATGGCCGCTTGCTGACCTTGCTGCTTGTAGCAAGTGCCGATCCGTTGCCGCTCGAGGTCATTCATCAGCGGCAGATTGACCACGCCGGGGAATGAGCCCTTGAGGAATTCGACCGGCGCGCGGGTATCCATCATCGGCCGGTCGTTGAGAAAGATGTCGCGGTAATCGGTGAAGTCGATGGACATCAAAACACCTCTACCGCGTTAGTCTGTCGCTCAACCAGTTCGCCGATCGGCTCAAGGGTCAAGCCGAGTTCGGCTGCCACCACCAAAAACTGTTCATTGCCCTCAGGCGTGACCGCAATCAGCAGGCCGCCGCTGGTTTGCGGATCGCAGAGCACGCGTTTGTGCAACTCCTGGAGCCGGCCGACCTTGCTGGCGTAGCTGTCGAAATTGCGCAGCGTGCCGCCCGGCACGCAGCCCTGATCGAGGTAATACTCGACACCCGGCAGGCGCGGCACACGGTCATATTCGATGCGGGCGGTCACGTTGCTGCCGTCGGCCATTTCCACCAGATGCCCGATCAGGCCAAACCCGGTGACGTCAGTCATCGCGGTCACGCCGTCGAGTTTGCCGAAACGGCTGCCGGGTTTGTTCAAGGTGCACATCCAGTCACGGGCCAGGCCGATGTCGACATTGCGCAACTTGCCCTTCTTCTCGGCCGTGGTGAGGATGCCGATGCCCAAGGGTTTGGTGAGGTACAGCAAACAACCGGCAGTGGCGGTGTCATTGCGCTTCATGTGGCGCTTTTCCACCAGCCCGGTCACGGCCAGGCCGAAGATCGGCTCTGGCGCGTCGATGGAATGGCCACCGGCCAGAGGAATTCCCGCCTCATCGCAGACCGAACGCCCACCGCGAATCACTTCCCGGGCAATCTCCGGCGCCAGCACATTGACCGGCCAGCCGAGGATCGCAATCGCCATCAACGGGTCGCCGCCCATGGCGTAGATATCGCTGATGGCGTTGGTGGCGGCAATGCGGCCGAAGTCGAACGGATCGTCGACGATCGGCATAAAGAAGTCGGTAGTCGAAACCACACCGCGCTCTTCGTCGATGGCATACACCGCCGCATCATCGCGCGAGGCGTTGCCGACCCAGAGTTTCGGGTCCAGATTCTGCGCGCCGCTGCCGGCCAGAATCACCTCCAGCACCTGGGGCGAAATCTTGCAGCCACAGCCTGCGCCATGGCTGTATTGGGTCAGACGAATCGGCTCGCTCATCAGGGGTGCACCTTGTGAAGTCAATGCCGAGGATTCTACAGCAACCTAAAAGCTCTATTGCCACAGATCGGGTTACTGATCTGACAGTCGACACCACTTTGGTGCATATCCCAGCCAGATCCCCTTCACCCTGAATACAACTCCGTCTGCTCATCCCCTCGAAATCCTTGACCAAAGGGACAGCAAAACTACCAATTCCCCCTATTTTTCAGCCAATTGAATAAAACTGGTATGTCTTGTGCAAACGTTTGCGAGTCGCCGATACCGGCCTGTTCGCCACCTAACCGCGCTAACCCGTATCACCGGGCTTTCGATCCGCACGAAAAGGGACTTTTAATGCATTGCACCTCCAGCCGCGTGACTTGCTCGCGCACCTTTGCTGTTTCCTTGCTGCTGGCCAGCGTTACAGGACTACTCAGCAGCCACGTTTTGGCCCAACCGGCCACCGCCGAAGAATCCGCCCAGGGCGAAGCCCTCAGCCCTGAAGCCAGCCCGCCGAAAAAAGGTACCTACCTGTCGGACTGGTTCAACCAGGACCTGACCGTCATTGGCAGCAAGGACATCAGCTTCGGCCCGCAACCGGCCGACGATATCTACCTGGAATATGAATATTTCGGCCGCAAGGGGCCGTTCGAGTTGTACGGCTACATCGACATTCCGAAGATCTTCGACATCGGCAACAGCCATGACAAAGGCGTCTGGGACCACGGCTCGCCGGTGTTCATGGAGCACGAACCGCGGATTTCCATCGACTACCTGGCCGGCCGCAGCCTGGCCGTCGGGCCGTTCAAGGAATGGTACGTGGCGTTCGACTGGATCTACGACCACGGCAGCAACAGCGCCAACCGCGCCAACACGCTGTACAGCGGCTTGGGCACCGACATCGACACCCATTCGCGGGTGAACCTGTCGGCGAACTTCTACGGTCGCTACCAGTGGGAAAACTACGGCGCCAGCAACGAGTATTCATGGGACGGCTACCGCGCCCAGCTCAAGTACATCGTGCCCATCAGCAGTTTCAGCAACGGCGCTTCGTTGACCTACATCGGTTTCACCAACTTCGACTTCGGCTCCGACCTGCACAAGGACAACCCGGCCCGCACCGCCAATGCCACCGTGGCCACCAACGTGTTGCTCTACGCCTTCACCCACTTGCGTTTCACCCTGGTCGGCCGTTACTTCCACAACGGCGGCAACTGGGAGGACGGCAGCGAGTTGAATTTCGGCGACGGTGACTTCCGCGCCCGCTCCAACGGCTGGGGCTACTACGCCGGTGTCGGTTATCAGTTTTAAGGCTCATTTGAATCAGGAGGTTTTATGAATGCAATGACGCGTCTTTCCTTTTCCGTGGCCCTGGCCTGCGGCACTCTGCTCTCTTCTGCTGCCTGGGCTGGCGACGCGCCGATCCAGCCGAAAGTGATGCTGATCACCATGTTCGCCCCCGAGGCGCAGAACTGGATCGATCGCCTGGAGCTCAAGCAAGAAGTGCGCGTACCGGGCCTGTCCGCCGAGTACCCGAATATTCGCTGCAACACCCAACAGGTGTGCCTGATGGTCACCGGCATGGGCCAGACCAATGCCGCGGCCTCGACCCTGGCCCTGGCGCTGTCACCAAAATTCGACCTGCGCAAAAGTTACTTCCTGATCGCCGGGATTGCCGGCATCAGCCCGCACCACGGCACCATCGGCACCACCGCGTGGGCACACTATCTGGTGGAGTTCGGCACCCAATGGGAGCTGGATTCCCGGGATGCGCCGAAAGACTGGCCGACCGGTTACCTGGGCATCAACACCAAAGGCCCGAACGAAAAGCCGCCGCTGGACTACAAGACTGAAGTGTTCGAACTCAATCCGAAGTTGCAGGCCAAGGCGTTCGCCCTGAGCCACAAGGTCCAGTTGAGCGAGAGCAAGGAATCGGCAGTGTGGCGCTTGAAGTATCCGTCTGCGCCAGCCAATCAGCCACCGGTGGTGACCCAGTGCGACACGCTGGCGGGCAATACCTGGTTTTCCGGGACGCGGTTGAGTGAGCGGGCGGAAGTCTGGACCAAGCTGCTGACCAATAACGAAGGGGTCTATTGCACGACTCAGCAGGAAGACAACTCCACCTACGAGGCGCTGCTGCGCGCCAGCCGCGAGGGGTTGGTGGATGTCCGCCGCCTGGCGGTGGTGCGCGCCGGTTCCGACTTCGACCGGCCGGCGCCGGGCCAGAGCGAGGTGGATAACCTGCTCAAATACGCCGATCAGGGCGGTTTTGTGCCGGCGCTTGAGAACCTGTACCGCACGGGGAATCCGTTGGTGCAGGAAATTTTGCAGAACTGGTCGGCTTGGGAGAAAGGTGTGCCTGAGGTCTGAGTCCGGCTTCAGGCCGTCATCGCGAGCAGGCCCGCTCCTACAGAGGTCTGTGTTGGTCACAAATCATGTGAGCGGCGCAGATCAACTGCGGGAGCGAGCCTGCTCGCGATAGGGCCAGAACATTCAACATCAATGCCGACTGTGACGGTTCCGCCGGCGCACCTTGAACCATAGGCTAGGATCATCTGGGGGTCAGGAAGGCTCCATGATCACGAGGCGTCCGGCTGTCGCCAGTCACTGTCACCGTCCGACAATTCGACTGAATTTTCCCCGCGCCTCGCGATCCCTCTATAACTACAGGGAGGAATACAGGCTTTATGAACAATGCAAAACTTTTCGTTATTGAATACACCCTTCATGGCCAGCCCAAGTCTTTCATTATCCGCCTGGACAAAATGGACAATGCAGAGGCTTGGCACTGGGCAAGTTGCGACGCCGGAGTCGGCCGGATCCCGCGCTTTGGCCGTGAACGGGTGCAAAAGACCAGCAAACCGCTGGCGGAAAAATTCGGCATCGAGAATGTGACCTGGCGACCAGCCAGTTGAGCGTCAAAAAGGAGGGGAAAGATTCAAACCGAAGTGGAGCCTGGAAGGCTCCACTTTTTTGCCTGAACGGTCAGTGTTGAGCACACTTGCAGCCTTTGGTGGCGCATGTTTCGCCGTTTTCGTGGTGTTTGGCGCAGGCTTCACAGCAATAGTGCTTGCCGTGGCGCACGATAGGGTGTTCACCCAGCTTACAGTTGCATTTCGGGCAGTCGCAGGTACCGTCATTCATAAGTCTGACTCCGTGGTTAGGGTCGTCCGGGTGCCGCGGATGCGCGACACCTGAAGCAAATGACCGCCCGTTCCGGATACGGGTTCAAACAAACGCTTGGACGGTGCTTGCTTACTAATGAGGGTAGTCGCGATGCAGCTACTCATGGATGAACACTGCCCTGTGGTAAGGGGGGAAACCCTGATGCCAGCAAGGCGCAAAACCTGTGGGAGCGTGGCTTGCCCGCGAAGCTCCTACAGGATTTTCGTCGCTCAAATTTCTTGATTTTACCGGCATCGGGGCAACTCCCCTTGCCATACGAGCACTATCAATCAGATACGGAATTGCCCGACCAGTTTACCCAGGCGTTGACCGAGGTCAGCCAGGCTGCGCGAGGTCTGGGCGCCGAGCTGGGTTTCGCCGGCGACGCTGTCTACGGCCACGGCAATTTGATGCACGCTGCGGTTGATCTCTTCGGCAACGGCAGTTTGCTCTTCGGCGGCGCTGGCGATCTGGGCGTTCATCGAGTTGATGGTGCCGATCAATTGGGCCATGGCGTCCAGAGACGCCCCCGCCTCGTTGGCCTGGGCCGACGTGCCGTCGCCGGCCTCGCTGGAGCGGCGCATGGCCTCGACTGCCGATTGGGTGCCGGCCTGCAAGCGGTCGATCATGCTCTGGATTTCCTGGGTGCTGATTTGCGTGCGACTGGCCAATGCACGCACTTCGTCGGCGACCACCGCAAAACCACGCCCGGCCTCACCGGCGCGGGCCGCTTCGATGGCAGCGTTGAGCGCCAGAAGGTTGGTCTGCTCGGCAATCGAACGGATCACCCCGAGTACGCTGACAATCGACGATACATCTTTCTGCAGGCTGTCGAGAGACACGCCGCTGCTGCGAATGTCGTTCACCAGCGCATGAATCTTCACGATGCTGCCGGCTACCACGCGCTTGGCGGCCTGGCCTTCTTCGTCGGTCTGCTGGGCAGCGACCGCTGCGTTTTGCGCGCTTTTTGCCACTTCCTGAGCCGCCGCCGACATTTCGTTGATCGCCGTGGCCACCTGATCGGTTTCGTGACGCTGGCGCTCCATGGCCTGATCCGAACGCTGGGCCTGATCGGAGACCTGATTCACCAGCCCGGTCAGTTGCGAGGTCATTTCAGTGATCTGCCGCACCAAACCGTGGATCTTGTCGACGAAACGGTTGAACGAGCCGGCCAGTTCGCCGAGTTCATCCTGGCTGGTGATGGACAGGCGCCGAGTCAGGTCACCCTCGCCCGCCGCGATGTCGTCGAGGTTGGCTTTCATCAGGTTCAGCGGACGCAGAATGGTGTTGGCCAGCAGCATCCCGGCAGCAGCGATCACCAGCAGCACCACCACGGCAATCCCGACAATGCTCAGCACCACGCCTTGCATGCGTTCCTGGACCTTGGCCTCAACCACCGCCACCTGAGCTTCGATGCCGTCGAGGTTGACCGAGGTGCCGACCGCCATGTCCCACTTCGGCAGGTATTCGGTGTAGCCGAGTTTGGGCACCAGCACTTGGGTGTTACCGGGCAGCGGTGAGCTGTATTGCAGGTAGTGGGTACCGTCCTTGGCGACTTTCACCAGGTCGCGGTTGACGTAGACACCGTTCGGGTCGCGATTGTCCTTGAAGCTCTGGCCCACGCCTTCCGGGCTGTTGGCCTTGAACAGGCGCACGGTGTTGGAGTCGTAGCCGAAGAAGTAGCCGTCCTTGCCGTAGGTGATGCTCGACAGCAACTTGATCACCTGCGCCCGCGCCGCATCATCGCCGGGTGCGGCTGCGTCGTAGAGCGGCTTGATCGTGGTCATGGCCACGGCGACGTAACTTTGCAGGGTCGCCTTGGCATCGCTGAGCAGGCGCTGACGGGTTTCGTCGACTTCCTTGCGGGCCTGCTCCTGCAGAATGAACAACGTGGTCAGGCTGATGACCAGCGCAAAGAGCAGCACCGGGAGGACGGCAAGGGACAGGACTTTAGCCTTCAGGCTCATGCGCATGACGTTCACTCTTTTGATTTTGTTGGCGTGGTTAAAGGCTATAACGGCAGGCCAATTCAAAAGTTGAACGCGGTCATTGTGGGAGCGTGGCTTGCCCGCGATTCAGGCGCCGCGGTTTATCAGGCACACCGCGTAATCGTTCATCGCGGGCAAGCCACGCTCCCACAAGGTAAATGTGGTTACAACACCATCGCCGCCACCCAGCCGAACGCCAGCAATGGCAGGTTGTAGTGCAGGAAGGTCGGGACCACGGTGTCCCAGATGTGGTGATGCTGGCCGTCGATGTTCAGACCGGAGGTCGGGCCCAGGGTCGAATCCGACGCAGGTGACCCGGCATCGCCCAATGCGCCGGCAGTGCCGACGATGCACACGATGGCGATCGGGCTGAAGCCCAGTTGCACGCACAACGGCACGAAAATCGCCGCCAGAATCGGTACGGTGGAAAACGACGAGCCGATGCCCATGGTCACCAACAATCCGACCAGCAGCATCAACAGTGCACCAATGCCTTTGCTGTGGTTGATCCACGACGCCGAGGACTCCACCAGCGTCTGCACATGACCCGTGGCTTTCATTACTTCGGCAAACCCGGACGCGGCGATCATGATGAAGCCGATCATCGCCATCATCTTCATGCCTTCGGTGAACAGGTCATCGGTGTCGCGCCATTTGACGATCCCCGACACCGAAAAGATCAGGAAGCCCACCAGCGCCCCGATAATCATCGAGTCCAGCAGCAACTGAACAATGAACGCGGCGGCAATGGCCAGACCGGCGATCATCAGGCTCATTGGGTTGTACTGCACCGCGACCTGTTCGACTTTCTCGATTTTCTCGAGGTCGTAAACGCGCTTCTTGCGGTAGCTGATGAACGCTGCCGCGAGGCCAAACACCATGCCCAGCGCCGGAATACCCATGGCATGGGTGACGTTGATACCGCTGATGTCCACGCCACTACGGGCGACGTTGGCCAGCAGGATTTCATTGAGGAAGATGTTGCCGAAACCCACGGGCAGGAACATGTACGGCGTGATCAAGCCGAAGGTGATGACACAGGCAATCAATCGACGGTCCAGTTGCAGTTTGGTCAGCACATATAACAGTGGCGGCACCAGCAACGGGATAAAGGCGATATGAATCGGCAAAATGTTCTGGGAGGCGATGGCCACCACCCACAGCAGGCCGATCAGCAGCCATTTGACATTTCCGCCACCGTTGGCGTGCTGGCGATCGACCATGGCCAGGGCTCTGTCGGCCAGCGCATGGGCCAGGCCGGACTTGGCGATGGCCACCGCGAACGCGCCGAGCAAGGCATAGGACAACGCAACCGTCGCCCCGCCACCGAGGCCGCTGTTGAAGGCTTTCAGGGTCGCGTCGATGCCCAGGCCACCGGTCAAGCCACCGACCAGTGCGCCCACAATCAGCGCGATCACCACATGCACGCGGGACAGGCTGAGTATCAGCATGATGCCGACCGCGGCAATTACTGCATTCATTGTTGTTACCTCAAAAGCAGCGCGGTGAGGCAATCACCGCCAAACGGAATGAGTCCGGCCGGCAGTCTGTATGAGCGCCGCCAGCGGATGGAGAAAAGGGTTTTATTAGAGGGCGCGCACTGTGCCGGACCGATGCTGGCTTGTCAAAGCCAACGCCAACCCCGTAGGAGCTGCCGAAGGCTGCGATCTTTTGATTTTCAACGACCTCGATGACGCCAGAAGATCAAAAGATCGCAGCCTTCGGCAGCTCCTACAGGGTATGAATCAGTGCCATAAGGGTGTGAGTCGATATTCGGCCCAACGACATAAAGAAAGCCGAATCACAGCCGCTACAGTGCAAAGTCTCAGATATTTATCGAATAAAAGGACGTTTCCATGTCGCTCAGACAACTTTCCATTCAATGGAAAATCACCCTGCTGGCCGGGCTGTGCCTGGCGGGCATCGTGACCCTGCTGGTAGGGCTTTCGCTGTATCGCATGGAGCACAGCTCCGCGCTAGTGAAAGCCTCAAGCATGGAGATGCTGACCGAAGCCGCCCAGGCGCGCATCGAGTCCCAGGGGGAAGTCCAGGCGCTGGGCATTCGTCAGCAATTCATGGACGCCTATCAATATGGCCATGGCTTCTCGCGGCAGGTGCTGTTTTTGCGCGATCAGGCGGAGAAGCGCTTTCTCGATGCCTTCGACCTGCGTGAAGACCTGACCCGACAGGTCAAGTCGGCCCTGCAAGCCAACCCGGAACTGCTCGGCCTGTCGCTGGTGTTCGAAGCCAATGCGCTGGACAACAAGGACGAGCTGTTCGCCGGCCAGGCGGAGTTGGGCAGTAACGACAAGGGCCGTTTCGCCCTGTACTGGTCGCAACCTGTGCCTGGCAAGGTGGCCTCCATGGCCCTGCCGGAAAGCGACATGGCCGACACCAGCACCGGCCCCAGCGGCGAGCCGGCCAACGCCTGGTTCACTTGCCCGCGCACCACGCTCAAGCCTTGCGTGATCGAACCCTACTTCTATGTGATCGACGGCCAGAACGTGCTGATGACCAGCATCGTGTTCCCGCTGATGGTCAACGGCAAAGTCATCGCCTCGCTGTCGGTGGACATCAACCTCAACAGCCTGCAAGCGATCAGTCAGAGCGCCAGCAAAAAACTCTATGACGGCCAGACCAGCGTCAGCATCATCAGCCCGGTCGGCTTGCTGGCCGGCTACAGCCGGGACGCCAGCAAACTCAGCCAACGCCTGGACGCCGTGGACACAACCGACGGTGCCGAACTGCTCCGCCGCCTGACCACCAGTAGCAAGACCGAAAGCCTGCACAGTAATCAGCAATTGAAAGTGCTGTCGCCGTTCCAGCCGATCCCCGGCGGCAAATCCTGGGGCGTGCTGCTCGACGTGCCGGAGAAGGTCCTGGTCGGCCCCGCCGAAGCGCTGAAAAAACAACTCGACGACAGCAACACCGCCGGTACGCTGATTGAACTGTGCCTGGGTGTGCTGGCGGCGCTCGTCGGTCTGCTGTTGGTGTGGCTGATGGCGCGTAGCGTGACCCGACCGATCCTCGGCGTGGCCCGCATGCTGGAAGACATTGCCAGCGGCGAAGGCGACCTGACCCGGCGCCTGGCCTACGACAAGCCGGATGAGCTGGGCCAGTTGGCCGGTTGGTTCAACCGTTTCCTCGACAAGCTGCAACCGATCATCGCCCAAGTGAAACGCTCGGTGCAGGACGCCCGCAGCACGGCGGATCAGTCGTCCGCCATCGCCACCCAGACCAGCGCCGGCATGGAGCAGCAATACCGTCAGGTCGATCAGGTCGCCACCGCGTCCCACGAAATGAGCGCCACCGCCCAGGACGTCGCCCGCAGCGCCGCGCAGGCGGCACAAGCGGCGCGCGATGCCGATCAGGCGACCCGTCAGGGTTTGACCGTGATCGGCCGCACCACCGCCAGCATCGACCACCTCGCCACCGACATGAGCGCGGCCATGGTGCAGGTCGAAGGCCTGGCAGCGAACAGCGAGAAAATCGGTTCGGTGCTGGAAGTGATTCGCGCCATCGCCGAACAGACCAACCTCTTGGCACTGAATGCCGCCATCGAAGCCGCCCGCGCCGGTGAAGCCGGACGCGGTTTTGCTGTGGTGGCCGATGAAGTGCGCAACCTGGCGCGGCGGACTCAGGAGTCCGTGGAGGAAACCCGTCTGGTGATCGAGCAGTTGCAGAGCGGTACTCAAGAGGTAGTGAGCTCGATGAACAATAGCCATCGCCAGGCTCAGGGCAGTGTCGAACAGGTCGGTCAGGCGGTGACGGCGTTGCGGCAGATTGGTGATGCGGTGACGGTGATCAGCGATATGAACCTGCAGATTGCCAGTGCGGCTGAAGAGCAAAGCGCGGTGGCTGAAGAGATCAATAACAACGTGGCGACCATTCGGGATGTGACCGAATCGCTATCGGGGCAGGCCAATGAATCGGCGCGGGTGAGTCAGTCACTTAACAGTTTGGCGAATCAGCAACAGAGCTTGATGGATCAGTTTCGCGTGTAACGCAGATTCCGCGTCCACCGAGGATCCAAATGTGGGAGCGAGCCTGCTCGCGAAGTCGTTGTGTCAGGTGACATCGATGTTGACTGTACTGCCGCTATCGCAAGCAGGCTCGCTCCCACAGGGGTTAGTGATTGTCCGAAAAATTTGCAGGCAACACAGATCCATGTGGGAGCGGGCTTGCCCGCGATGAGGCCATAACATCCAACATCTATGTTGACTGTTACATCGCCATCGCGGGCAAGCCCGCTCCCACAGGTTAAGCAGCGTTCTTTGGATCGAGGTCAGCGTTTGGGCAACTCGATCATCACCTTCAACCCGCCCCACTCGCTTTCCTGCAACTTCAACGCCCCGCCCCACGTGTCGACGATGTCGCGCACGATGCCCAACCCCAACCCATGCCCATCCGTCTGTTCATCAAGCCGGGTACCGCGGCTGAACACCTGAGTGCGCTGGTCTTCGGGAATTCCCGGCCCATCGTCTTCCACACTCAACTCAAACCTTTCTGCCGTTTCGACCACGCTCAACCGCACCTCGGCATCTGCCCATTTGCAGGCGTTGTCCAGCAGGTTGCCGAGCAACTCCAGTAGATCTTCGCGATCCCACGGCAGTTGCAAACCGGCCGGCGCGCGGTAGCTCAGCTCGAGGTGTTCGCCGTGGATCATGTTCAACGTGGCCAGCAATCCCGGCAGTTCCGCATCGCAATCAAACAGCGCCCCCGGCAGTGCATCGCCGGACAGCCGGGCGCGGTTGAGTTCGCGATTGAGCCGTTGCTGAACCTGTTCCAGCTGCGCCTGCATGACTTTGCGCAGCTGCGGGTGAGCATCGAGTTTTTCGCTGGAAGCCAGGCTCAACAACACCGCCAGCGGGGTTTTCAAGGCATGCCCAAGATTGCCCAGCGCGTTGCGCGAGCGCTTGAGGCTGTCTTCGGTGTGGGCCAGCAAATGGTTGATCTGCGCCACCAGCGGTTCCAGCTCCAGCGGCACTTCTTCATCGAGTTGCGAGCGCTGGCCCTGCTGCAACTGGGCGATTTGCTCGCGGGCTTTTTCCAGAGGACGCAAGGCGCGGCGCACGGTGATCCGTTGCAACAGCAAAATCAACAACAGCCCCGCCAGCCCCAACCCGAGGCCGACCTGTTGCATGCGCCGGAAGCTCTCGCGCACCGGGGTGTAGTCCTGGGCGACGCTGATGGAAATCGCCTGGCCCAACCGACGGTAGTCCGAACGCAATACCAGCAGCTGCTGCCCTTCCGGCCCCAATTGCAGATTGCTATGCAGGCCAGGGTGTCCAAGCTGCGGCAGCTCCTGATCCCATAACGAGCGGGAACGCCAATGGCTGTCGGCGAAATCGATACGAAAGTAATGCCCGGAGAACGGTCGCTGATAGGCCGGCGCCAAGTGTCGCTCATCCAGTTGCAATCCCTGCGGCCCACGCACCAGCGCCACCAGCAGGTTTTCGCTGTCGTTGCGCAGCCCAGCTTCGAGGTAGCGCTGCAACCCCATTTCGAACAGCCAAAGGCTGGTTTGCGCCAGTACCAGGCCGACGATCACCATCACGCTGATCAGGCCCAGGCTCAAGCGGCGCTGAATCGACCTCACTGGGCTTGCCCGCCGAACAGGTAACCCTGACCGCGACGGGTTTCGATCACGCTACGGCCGAGCTTGCGTCGCAGGTGATTGACGTGAACTTCCAGCACGTTGGAATCGCGCTCGGTTTCACCGTCGTAGAGGTGTTCGGCGAGATGGCTTTTGGAAAGGATCTGTTCGGGGTGCAGCATGAAGTAGCGCAGCAGGCGAAACTCGGCGGCGGTGAGCTGGATGTCGGCACCGTCGCGGGTCACGCACTGACGACCTTCATCCAGATGCAAACCGGCGGCCTTGAGCGTCGGCTGATTGGCGTGGCCGTGGGAACGGCGTAACAGTGCCTGGACTCGCAAGTGCAGCTCTTCGGGGTGAAACGGTTTGGTCAGGTAATCGTCGGCGCCGGCCTTGAGGCCTTCGATCCGCTCGGCCCAGGAACCGCGCGCCGTGAGGATCAGCACTGGCGTGGCCAAGCCCCCGGCCCGCCATTGCGCCAGCACGTCGAGCCCCGGCAAACCCGGCAGGCCGAGGTCGAGGATGATCAGGTCATAGGGCTCGCTGCTGCCCTGGTACACCGCATCGCGGCCGTCGGCCAGCCAGTCCACGGCGTAACCCTGCCGGTTGAGGCCGGCCATCAATTCGTCGGCCAGCGGCACGTGGTCTTCCACCAAGAGCAAACGCATCGGTCAATCTTCCTTGTCTTTCAGTAAATGGCCGGTGGTGGCGTCGAGGTCCAGCTCGCGTACCACGCCTTCGGTTGTCAGCAGCTCGACCTCGTAAATGTAGACGTCGTGCTTTTCCTCAAGCTCGGCTTCCAGCAGCTTGGCCCCGGGATAGAGGTCCAGCGCTTGCTGCAAGAGCTGCTCCAGCGGCAGGATCACACCTTGTTGGCGCAGGCGCAGGGCCTCGTCCTGATCCAGGTCGCGGGCCATGACCACCGAGCAAAAAGCCAGGAGCGCCAGCGCCATCCGACTGCTGGTGCGCCGATTAAAAGAAAACACCTTCATTACGTATCCTGATGATCCTTGAGAACCTGCCCGCTGACAGCGTCCAATTCCAGGTCCCACTCAAGGCCCTGCGGATCGCGCAGTTCCACCTGGTAGATGTACTTGCCGTACTCTTCTTCAAGCTCGGTTTCGGTGATTTTGGCGCCGGGATGTTTGGCCAATGCCGTGGCGTTGAGCTTCTCGAAGGACACAATGGTACCAGCGTCGCGCAGTCTCAGGGCTTCGTCGGGGCCGAGGTCTCGCGCATGAGCGATGCTGGCGGTCATGGTGATGATGGAGGCGGTGAACAGGGCAGTCAGGATTTTCATGGGTGTCTCCGTATTTTTTTATGTGTTGCTACGAGCGTCACCTTAGTGATTCGAACTTAACTGAAACTGAATTGCCATCATTGGGGCTGGCACCACAATATCGCAGGCTCCCACAATGGATCCATGCACCTGCAGAACGCGCTTATAATCTCCCGCCTGCCAGACATCGAGACCGGTATGACCGCGATCCACATCAAGTTCCCTTCCCTGACCCTCAAGGCCGGCCCGCGTGCCTTGGCACGCATCCGCGCAAACGGCTTGAGCGCCGCCGATGTGGGAACGTTGCCGGGCGCCGCCGGTGGCCCGAAAGCGTTGGGGATTCAGGGGCTGGATCTGGCGCTGTTCGGCGAATGGCTGCCGGCGGCGCCCCGGGAGCGTTCGCTGATTGGTGCGTCGGTGGGTTCCTGGCGCTTCGCCAGCGCCTGCCTGCCGGATGCCGCTGAAGGCATCCGCCGCCTCGGTCAGCTGTACACCGAGCAGAACTTCGCCAAGGGCGTGACCATGGCGCAGATCAGCCAGAGCTCCCGGCGCATGCTCGATGACTTGCTCGACGGCCGCGATGCGTCAATTCTGGATAACGCCCACTACCGACTGAACATCATGGTGGTCAAAAGCCACGGCCTGCTGGCGGACGATCATCGTGGTCGGCTGGGGCTGGGCCTGTCGTCGGTGATCGCCGACAACCTGCGCGGGCGCGCGCGGCTGTCGCGGCATTTCGAGCGGCTGATCATCCACGACCCGCGCCTGGCGCCACCGGTCAACGCATTGAATGACTTCCCGTCGCGCTTCGTTGCGCTGGATGCCGGCAACCTGCGCCAGGCCCTGCTCGCCTCGGGCTCGATCCCGATGGTCATGCAAGGTGTGCGCGACCTGCCGGGTGCCGGCGCCGGGACGTTTCGCGATGGCGGACTGCTGGACTATCACCTCGACTTGCCCTACAGCGGCAACGACATCGTGCTGTATCCGCACTTCACTGATCGAGTGATCCCCGGCTGGTTCGACAAGACCCTGCCATGGCGCCGCGCCTGCCCGGTGCGTTTGCAGGATGTTCTGTTGCTGGCGCCGTCGAAGGAATACCTGTCGCGCCTGCCCTACGGCAAACTACCGGACCGTAACGATTTCAAGCGCTTCATGGGTGACGCCCCGAGCCGGCAGAAATACTGGCGCGCGACGATGGATGAAAGCCGTCGTCTGGGCGATGAGTTCCTTGAACTGGCCGCCAACGGTCGCCTCGGCGAGCGCTTGCTGACCCTTTAGTCAGTGTTTTGCCCAGAGCTCTGGTAAACTCGCCACCTGCCCATATCGCCGCGGCGATCGCCACCTGACAGAGCTGAACATCACTGTGGAAATCTTCAAAGAATTTACCTTCGAGTCCGCCCACCGCCTGCCCCACGTGCCGGACGGCCACAAGTGCGGTCGCCTGCACGGTCACTCGTTCAAAGTGGCGATTCACCTGAGCGGCGACCTCGATCCGCACACGGGCTGGATCCGCGACTTCTCGGAAATCAAGGCGATCTTCAAGCCGCTCTACGAGCGCCTGGACCATAACTACCTGAACGACATTCCTGGCCTGGAAAACCCGACCAGCGAAGTGCTGGCCAAGTGGATCTGGAATGAATTGAAGCCCCTGCTGCCGGAACTCAGCGCGATTCGCATCCACGAAACGTGCACCAGCGGTTGCATCTATCGCGGTGAATAAACCGATCTAAAGACAACGAAAATCCCTTGTGGGAGCGACCTGTGGCGAGGGGGCTTGCCCCCGTTGGGTTGCGAAGCAGCCCCAAAATCGCTGATATACCAAAGATCTTGTGAGTGCTACGCACTCAAACGGGGGCAAGCCCCCTCGCCACAGGGCTCCCACAAGGGAAACTGCGTTTCGTCAGTGAATATAAAAACAGCCTTCAATGGCTGTTTTTTTATGCCTATGCTTCTTGGCTCGCACATGCCAAGAGGACGCTCCCATGGCTGACTGGCCGCTGGCTCAGACCTATCGCTTCAACGGGCATTCCGTGCGCTACGCCGTGCGTGGCGACGGTCCGCCGCTGGTGTTCGTGCATGGCACGCCCTTCTCTTCTTATGTGTGGCACCGGATTGCGCCGCACTTCATCACCACGCACCGGGTGCACTACTTCGATCTGCTGGGTTACGGGCAATCCACTCAGCCGGACGGCGACGTGTCGCTGGGCGTACAGAATCAACTGTTGGCGCAATTGCTGGAGCACTGGGGCCTGGAACGGCCAGACGTGGTGGCCCACGATTTCGGCGGCGCCACCGCGTTGCGCGCGCATCTGCTGAACGGCAAGGATTACCGCAGCCTGACGCTGATCGACCCAGTGGCGCTGTCGCCCTGGGGATCGCCGTTCGTGCAGCATGTGCGTCAGCATGAAGCCGCGTTCAGTGGACTGCCCGATTACATTCAGCAGGCAATTGTGCCGGCCTATATTCGCGGCGCGATCAAGCGCGAGATTCCCGATCATGAGCTGGCGCCCTATGTGCAGCCTTGGCTGGGAGACCCGGGACAAGCGGCGTTCTACCGGCAGATCGCGCAGATGGATGAACGTTATACCCGTGAGGTCGAGGGGCTGTACCCGACGATTCGCTGCCCGGTGCAGATTCTTTGGGGGAAGGACGATCAATGGATTCCCATTGAGCGCGGCCAGACGCTGCATCAGATGATTGCGGGGTCGCAGTTTCACGCCATTGCCAATGCCGGGCATCTGGTTCAGGAGGATGCGCCGGAGGCGATTGTGGCGGCGATATTGCGGTTTTTGCCGTTGGCAGGGTGATCAAAAATCAAAAGATCGCAGCCTTCGGCAGCTCCTACAGAGATCGGTGTAGGAGCTGCCGAAGGCTGCGATCTTGGCAATTCCAGCAACACCATAAATGTTCCAATTTGACTCAACCCCGCACCGCTTTCGAGCCCTCTCCGGGTCAAATCCGCCTGCTCGTCTATAAATAACAACACCCTCGCGCCATTGGCACGAGCACTGCAATACCCCCCGCGTCCTCCATCCAGCAAGGAACGCCACATGACGCAGAACGATTCGGGCAACGATTACCCCCTCAACGAAGTCCCGATGCATGCCCGCAAGGGACTTGCCTCCACCGCCATGGTGCTACTGGGTTTTACCTTCTTCACCGCGACCATGTTTGCCGGCGGCAAGCTCGGTGTGGCGTTCAGTTTCGGCGAGATGATGGCGGTGATTATCGTCGGCAATCTGCTGCTGGGGATCTATGCCGCGGGGCTGGGCTACATCGCCTTCAAGAGCGGCCTCAACTCGGTGCTGATGGGACGTTTCTGCTTCGGTGAAGTGGGCAGCAAACTCAGCGACCTGATCCTCGGTTTCACCCAGATCGGCTGGTACGCCTGGGGCACCGCGACGGCAGCCGTGGTACTCGGTAAATATTTCGAACTGAGCGACGGCACCGTTCTGGGGCTGATGGTGCTGTTCGGCCTGGGCTTTTGCGCGACGGCGTACATCGGCTATCGCGGGCTGGAGATTCTGTCGTACATCGCCGTGCCGGCCATGATGTTGCTGCTGATGCTGTCGATGTGGGTCGCAACAGTAAAGGTCGGCGGGCTCGAGGGCTTGCTCGCGGTGGTTCCGACGGGAACGCTGGATTGGTCGACCGCGATTACCCTGGTGTTCGGCACGTTCGTCAGCGGTGCGACGCAAGCAACCAACTGGACACGTTTCTCCCGTTCAGCACGGGTTGCGGTGTTGGCGAGCCTGATCGGCTTCTTCGTCGGCAACGGTCTGATGGTGTTGATCGGTGCCTATGGGGCCATCGTCTATCAGCAACCGGACGTGGTCGAAGTGCTGCTGTTGCAAGGTTTCGCCATGGCCGCGATGGCGATGTTGCTGCTCAACATCTGGAGCACCCAGGACAACACCATCTACAACTTCGCCGTCGCTGGCTGCAACCTGCTGCGCACCGGCCGACGCAGAACCGTGACCCTGGCCGGCGCGGTGATCGGTACACTGCTGGCACTGCTGGGCATGTATGACATGCTGGTGCCTTACCTGATTCTGCTGGGCACAGTGATTCCGCCGATTGGCGGAGTGATCATGGCCGACTTTTTCTTCCGCTATCGGGGCCGCTACCCACGTCTGGCCGACACACGGCTGCCCGCGTTCAACTGGCCGGGACTGAGCGCTTATGCGGTCGGCACAGTCGCCGCCTTCAGCTCGCCGTGGGTCGCGCCGCTGGTAGGGATTGCCGTAGCCGCGCTAACGTATGTGCTATTGACCGGGGTACTGGGTGCCCGTACCGCCGACGCACCACTACAAGATCTCTAAAAGGATTCGCCTGATGCATATCATCAACGCCCGCCTGCGCAACCAAGAAGGCCTGCATGAGTTGCACCTGGAAAACGGCCTGATTCACAGCATTGCCCGGCAAACCGAAGCCCCGTCCCTGGGGCCTGATGACCTGGACGCCGGCGGCAATCTGGTGGTGCCGCCCTTCGTCGAGCCGCATATTCACCTCGACGCCACCCTGACCGCCGGCGAGCCGCGCTGGAACATGAGCGGCACGCTGTTCGAAGGCATCGAGTGCTGGGGCGAGCGCAAGGCGACCATCACCCAGGAAGACACCAAGACCCGTGCCAAGAAGACCATCCAGACCCTCGCCGCCCATGGCATTCAGCATGTGCGCACCCACGTCGACGTCACTGACCCGGAACTGACCGCGCTCAAGGCAATGCTCGAAGTCCGCGAGGAAAGCCATCATCTGATCGACCTGCAAATCGTCGCGTTTCCTCAGGAAGGCATCGAGTCGTATCGCAACGGCCGAGAGCTGATGGAAGAAGCGATCCGTCTGGGCGCCGATGTAGTCGGGGGCATTCCGCATTTCGAATACACCCGGGATCAGGGCGTGAGCTCGGTGAAGTTCCTCATGGACCTGGCCGAGCGCACCGGTTGTCTGGTGGACGTGCATTGCGACGAAACCGACGACCCGCACTCACGCTTCCTTGAAGTGCTGGCCGAAGAGGCCCGCAGCCGCGACATGGGTTCACGCGTCACCGCCAGCCACACCACGGCCATGGGCTCTTACGACAACGCTTACTGCGCCAAACTCTTTCGCCTGCTCGGGCATTCGGGGATCAGTTTTGTCTCCTGCCCGACCGAAAGCATTCACCTGCAAGGACGCTTCGATAACTTCCCGAAACGCCGTGGCGTGACCCGGGTGAATGAGTTGCTCGAAGCGGGAATGAACGTGTGTTTCGGCCAGGATTCGATTGTCGATCCGTGGTATCCGCTGGGCAACGGCAACATCCTGCGGGTGCTCGAGGCTGGGTTGCACATCTGCCATATGCTCGGTTATCGCAATCTGCAGAGCGCGCTGGATCTGGTGACCGACAACAGTGCCAAGGCAATGAACCTGGGTGATCGTTATGGGCTGGAACAAGGGCGACCGGCGAATCTGTTGATTCTGTCGGCGGACAGCGATTATGAGGTGATTCGTAGCCAGGGTTTGCCGCTGTACTCGGTGCGGGGTGGCAAGGTGTTGATGAAGCGGCAGATGCCGGTGGTGGAATGGGCGGATCAGCTTTAGAAAGTCGCTGACCAGACGGGCCTCTTCGCGGGCGAGCCCGCTCCCACAGGGATCACGCTGAACCTGTGGGAGCGGGCTTGCCCGCGATGGCGATGTTGAATTCACCCCATCAACCGCGCCGTACCAAACAACCTCACCCGACTCAACTCGCCATCCAATTCCTCCAGCAAAATCGGCGCCGTGCCGCCAGGCATGACCACCTTCACCTCACCCGCCGCCACCCAACCCACGCGCCACGCCGCACACGCCACCGCACTGGCGCTGGTGCCCGACGAGGCGGTCGGCCCTTCGCCACGCTCAAACACCCGCGCAACGATTCGCCCCTCGGATTCAAGCATCGCCCATTGCAGGTTCACCCCTGCCACACACGGCTGCCCTGCCCCGGTCGGCATGGCGTAAGCGATGCGGGTCAATCCTTCGGCCAATTCTGGCTCGCGCATCTGCGTGTTACTCGGCAACGTATCGGCGCCTGTCACCAACGTCACGCAATGCGGATTGCCGATACGCACGAACTGGCTGCGGTTCCAGGCAGGATCGAGCGCCGACAATGGCCGCACATGACTGACTTCGCGCCCCTTCAACGTCACGGGTTCAACCCCTTGCGCAGCCACCGCTTCAGGCCCGAACGATGGCTGTCCCAGATCCAGCCAGAACCCTTGCACACCATCGATTTCAGCCGGTTTCACTGAAGTCTCCACCGGCGAAACCGCATCGCTTTTGTCGTGATGAACCCGGAGCAGACAGGCCTCTTCCTTCGGCATCAGCCCTTGCTCCCTAAGGGCCTGGGAAAAAATCGTCAAGCCATTGCCACTGCGCTCGGCCAGGGTGCCGTCGGTGTTGACGATCAGCAGATCAAAAGGCGGCGACGATTGAAACGGCCCCACCAGCAGACCATCGCAGCGATGCGCCTTGCTGCCGGGCGGTTGTGTACCGGGGGCCCAGGCGCAGAATGCCTCGATGGCCGACAACGTCCACGCCTCACGGGTTTGCGCAGCATGGCTGGCCTGTTCAGGCAGGTCGATACCGCTACTGCGCAGCGCATCGGGCGCCACCACCGCGTAGATATTGCCCCGAGCATCGTACATTCGCGTCATGGCACCCCCTCTCTATGAACAATTGATGCGTCGACGATATCGCGAAACAACGGCTGGCTGTGCAAGGATGTCACCCTGCCTGACTGCGATTCCACCCGGACATGATGATCGAACCCTTTGTGGTTGTTCACTGTCCCTTGGGGACGCGACGTTTTTTGCCAAGGATTGATATGACCAACCTCAATACCCAAGCCACCTTCGTCCCCGGACGTCTGGAACAGATGTCCACACGCATCGCCTTTTTCATCGCCGGGGTCGGCATCGCGGCCTGGGCGCCGCTGGTGCCTTACGCCAAGGCGCGGGCCGGGCTGGATGAAGGAACCCTCGGGCTGTTGCTGCTGTGTCTGGGGGTGGGCTCGATTCTGGCGATGCCCATGGCCGGTATTCTGGCTTCGCGTTTTGGCTGTCGTCGGGTGTTGAGCGGCGGGACTTTGTTGATCTGTGCGGCACTGCCGCTGTTGGCGACGGTGTCTTCGATTCCGGCGTTGATCGCGGCGTTGTTCATGTTCGGCGCGGGCCTGGGCACGGTGGATTCGACGGTGAACCTGCAAGCGGTGATCGTCGAGCGGGCCAGCGGCAAGACCATGATGTCGGGGTTTCATGGGCTGTTCAGCCTTGGCGGAATCGTCGGTGCTGCGGGTGTCAGCGCCCTGCTCGGTTTGGGGATGTCGCCGCTGGGGGCGATGCTGGTGGTGATCGTGCTGCTGGTGGTGGCATTGCTCAAGGCCGCGCCGCATCTGTTGCCCTATGGCAGCGAAAGCTCCGGGCCGGCGTTTGCCGTACCGCATGGCATCGTGCTGTTTATCGGCGGGATGTGTTTCATCGTGTTCCTGGCCGAAGGCGCGGCGCTCGACTGGAGCGCAGTGTTCCTGGCACAGGAGCGCGGAATCGACACGGCGTATGCAGGGCTGGGTTATGCGGCGTTTGCGCTGACCATGACCGTCGGGCGTTTGACCGGCGATGCGATTGTCCGGCGCCTCGGTGCTACACGAGTGATTGTGTTTGGTGGCCTGACGGCCGCGGCGGGCCTGGCACTGGCGACGTTTGCACCGAGCTGGGAAGCGGCACTGGTGGGGTATGCGCTGCTGGGCGCTGGCTGTTCGAACATTGTGCCGGTGCTCTATACCGCCGTGGGCAAACAGACCGTCATGCCGGAAAGCATTGCCGTGCCGGCCATTACCACTCTGGGTTATGCAGGAATTCTCGCCGGGCCTGCGGTGATCGGCTTTATCGCCCATGGCAGCAGCTTGAGCTTTGCCTTTGGGTTGATGGCGGTGTTGCTGGTGGCCGTGGCGATTGGTGGGAAGGTGTTGAAGGTTTAAAAGAATCGCGGGCAAGCCCGCTCCCACAAGGATCTTCAGCGAACACAGCGTTTGTGTACGACGCAGATCCCACAATAGATCTTCAGCGAACACAGATTTTGTGTACGCCAAAGATCATGTGGGAGCGGGCTTGCCCGCGATGAAGTTAACTCGGTCGATCAGAACCCGACGCTGGCCTGCACAAAGAACGTACGCGGTGCGCCGACGTACATCCCCGAGTTGTTGTCGCTGGAGCGGGTGAAGTATTGCTTGTCGAAAATATTCTTCACCCCCGCGCCGACTTTCAGGTTCGACAATTGCGAGCCAAAGTCATACCCCCCACGCACGTTCCAGGTGACGTAACCCGGGATGTCGCCGTATTGGCCGTCCGCGCTGCCTTCGGTGATGTAGTTGCCGCTGAAACTGCCATCAGCGTTCACCGCGGTGCCTGGCGAGCGCTGTTTGGATTGGGCAAAGGCATCGAGGTTGTAGGTCCAGCGGTTGATGTCGTAACGCAGGCCGGCGGTCGCCACCTGACGCGAGTAGAACGGTAGGTCACGGCCCTTGAAGCCTGGAATCTCGCCTTCATAAACGGCGCGAGTGTAGGTGAAACCGGCATTGGCGGTCAGGCCGTCGAGCCGAGGGTCCAGCGCCGCCATGTCGTAATGCACCGAGGCTTCAAGGCCCTGGTGCGTGGTCGCGCCGAGGTTGGTCCAGCCCACATCGTTGCTGATGTATTGCAGTTCTTTATCGAAGTCGATGTAGAACAGCGTCACTTCCCCGCCCCACACGTCATTGTTGTAGCGCGTGCCGATCTCGTAGGTCTTGGCCTTTTCCGGGTTCAGGCCGTTGGCGGTGTTGTCACCCGAACCACCCTGACCGAGCTGGAAATATTGGAGGCTGCCAAACGAGGTTTCGTAGTTGGCGAACAGCTTCCAGGCCTCGGACATGTGATACATCACGCTCAGGGCGGGCAGCGGTTCGTTGCTGTCGATGCTGCGGCGTTTTTCCTGCACAGGTCTGCCGGCGGTGTCGAGAACCGGCCGGTCGTGCCATTCAGTGCTGATGCTTTCAAAACGGATGCCGGGGGTCACGGTCCAGTTGCCAACGTCGATCTTGTCATCGATGTAAATGGCATGGGCTTCGGTGCCGCCGGTGCGATCCTGGAACACATGGCCATCGGAGGTTGGGGTGACCACCGGCTGATTGTTCACCAGTGCCAGACGGCTCGCCTCTTCATGCATGCCTTCTTTCAGGTAGCGATAACCGACGCTGGCTTCCTGAGTGGTCGGACCCACATCGAACACATGGGACACCCGCGGTTCGATGCCGAAGGTGTAGTAAGTACGCGGATAAGAGCTGAGGGTTTTCTGGTCGCGAGCGGCGATGGTGCTGCCACGGAAGCTGTCGGAATAGTAGGTCAGCACTTCGGCCTGGGTGCGGTCGTCGATCTGCCGAATCCACTTGAACGACACGTCCTTGCGCCGGCCGCTGAAGTTGTCATGGTCGCGGTCGGACTGAAACGGATCAGCGTCGTACTGCTTCTGCGTCAGGCCGCCGGGCATGTCGGCGCTGGCGTCGTAGTAATGGAAATTGAGGCTGAAATCGTCCTGATCGGTGGGCGCCCAATGGGTCTTGAGGATCACGTCGTCGATGTCATTGCTGTTGTTGCTTTTGCGATAACCGTTGCCGTTCACACCGGAATACAACAGCGCCATGCCCATGCCGTTATCGGCGGTGCCACCGAGAAACGCGGTGTCGATGTGTTTCCAGCCACCGCGCTGAGTGGTTTCCAGGGTGGTGCCGATTTCGCCCGTGGCTTTCTCCGGAATTGCGCGGGTGACGAAGTTGATCACGCCACCGACGTTCTGCGGCCCATAACGCACCGAGCCGGCGCCACGCACTACGTCGATGCTGTCGAGGTTACCGGAAGAAATCGGTGCCATGGACAGCTGCGGTTGCCCGTAAGGGGCGAAGGCGGCCGGCACGCCGTCGATGAGCACGGTGGAGCGTGGCGACAGCCGCGAGGTCAGGCCACGCACGCCAACGTTCAGGGAAATATCGCTGCCGCCGGTGCCGTTGGCGTCTTGTACTTGCACACCGGGTACGCGACGCAGCACTTCACCAACGTTCATGGCGCCCTGCTCGACCATGGCTTCACGACGAATCACCGTGCGCGCGCCAGGATGATTTTGCACCACGGCAGCATCGGCATCGCCGAGCCAGTCGCCGACCACTTTGATGTCGGTCACGCCCAATTCCAGCGGGCCGTTGGCGGCGGAAGTCGGAGCTGGCATCAGCGTCACCGAGCCTTCATCGATCTGATATTCCAGACCGCTGCCCTGCAGTAATTGGCGCAATGCCTGTTCCGGTGAAAGATTGCCGTCGACTGCCGGGGCCTGTTTGCCGGCCACCAGTTCAGGGCTGAAAAAAACCTGCAGCGAGGTTTGCTGGCCCAGCTGACTCAAGGCCTGACCCAGCGGCTGCGCCTGAATATGAATGGCATCGGCAGCGAACGCTTGGGGCAGCGCCGCGCTGACCGCCAAAGCGAGAGCGAGAGCGAGGGGCAGCCAGGATGATTTGTTATTTTTAGCGGTGGTTTTCTTCACGTCGAACATTGTCCTGTGGATCGCAAGAGTGTGCGGCTGTTAATGCAAACCAGTTGCAGTTGGACAAGTAGACGAAGAACTCGAAAAAAACCTGAATCTATCGGGCAATTATTTCCTGACTGCCGTCATCGAGGGTCCGAATGGCTACCGGCAGGATGCTCGGCAAGGCCTTGAGCAATGCGTCGGTGTTGTCGGATTTGAACACGCTGGTCAGGCGCAGATTGCCCACTTTGGCGCTACCGACCGTCAGCGGCTTTTCCCGATAACGCGACACTTCTTCGGCCACTTCGCTGAGGCTGGCGTTGTTGAACACCAGTTTGCCGCTGCGCCATGCGGTCAGTTCGGCAGGGTTGACCGTATAGGCCGCGGCCACCTTCCCCAAGGCATCGACGCGAGTACCAAGGCCGGCGGTAAGGCTGACGAAATCGGCACCGTCACCTTGAACCTTGACCGTGCCCTGCTCCACCGCGACCCGGGTTCCAGTGTTGTCGCGACGCACGTCGAAACGGGTACCAGTGACTATCACTTTGCCGCTGCCCGCCTCGACCACGAACGGTCGGCTGCTGTCGTGCTCGACGCTGAACATCGCCTCGCCTTGCGTCAACTCGATGCCACGACGGTCTTTTTCATAGCGCACCTGCACCCGGCTGCGGCTGTTCAGATCGATCACCGAACCATCCGGCAACGCCACATGACGACGCTCGCCAAGGGCCGTGGAATATTCCGCAGTGTAGGTCGCCGGATGATTCAAGCCACTGAACAACCCCAGGCCGAGCGCCATCGCCAACACACTGGCGGCCACCGCGTAACGCATCAGCGGGCGACGTTTACTGCGCGCCGGCGGGGTTTCGCACAAGGCGTGCAAACGCTTGGCGGGTAGCAGATCGGCCGCCGCCCACAGGCTCTGGAGCATTTGATATTCGTCGCGATGCTGAGGGTGTTCGTCCAGCCAGATCTCGAAGCCTCGCCGGTCTTCGGCGTTGACGGCAGGTTCCTGCAAACGCACAAACCACCGCGCCGCGTCGTCGCGAACCGTTGTTTGCCCGCACGCACAATCACGAGTATCCATCATGGAAAGTCCTGTTTGGCCGGGGATGAAAAGGCGCGGCGAATCATGGCTGTAACCCGTCCAGGCGATCACGCAAATGCCGCAGGGTGCGGATCATATACTTTTCCACCATGTTCTTGGACAGCCCCAGGCGCTCAGCTATTTCGGCCTGGGTCAGGCCTTCGATCTTCTGCCAGACGAACACCTTGCGACAGTTGACCGGCAGCTCGGTGAGCGCCCGTTCGATGGAATCCGCCAACTGGATCGCGTGCATGAAATGCTCCGGGTCGCCGGACGACGACACACTGTGATCGATCGCCTCGGACTCCATGGCGCCCCGCCGATCCTCACGCCGATAACCGTCCACCGCAATGTTGCGCGCGGTCTGGTGCAAATACGCCCGAGGTTGTTGCACCGCCGCCGAATCGGACTCAAGCACCCGCACGAAGGTGTCATGGGCCAGGTCCTCGGCCTGCTGACGATTTCTCAGGCGACGGGTCCAGGTGCCGATCAACTCTTCGTAATGCTCGAAAAAGCCGTGTCTGCGGGGCAGCTTGGGGGTCATTGCGGTGTGCTGTGGAGAGGAGGCGCGAATAGTAATGCTTCCTATTAACTGGAAGCAATGGATTCCCTCGATCCCCCGTGCTGTGGCCCGTCGGAAGACTGGATGGGATGTTGAATCAGAATCAAAAACCGAGGGCGGGCGGCCAAGGCGTTCGATAAGAGAAGTCCGCGATACGTCCTATAACTCAAAACCAACCTGACGACCGGCAGCAGAAACCCTTGTCAGCAAATATTACCTAGGTCATATTACATCCATAATAAAGCATCATTTCTTACAGGTACTTCTCCATGACCAGCATGCCCAGCCTTGAACCCGATCTTGCTGTCGCGGTGAACACACCCAAACCTCCCCTGCTTAAAAGGTTGATCTTGCTGACGGCGGCCATCGCGGCGCTGGTGTTTATGGGGCTGTACGCGACCCATTGGTGGACCGCCGGCCGTTTCATCGAAGAAACCGACGATGCCTACATCGGTGGCGACGTCACGGTGATCGGGCCGAAAGTTGCGGGGAATATCGAAGAGGTGCTGGTCACCGACAACCAGAAGGTCAAGGCCGGGGATGTGCTGATTCGGCTCGATGCCCGTGACTACCGCGCCAACCTGACCAAGGCCGAAGGTGCGGTGGCTGCTGAAGAAGCGTTGCTCGCCAACCTCGACGCCACCGAACAACTGCAACACGCGGTGATCGGCCAGGCTCGTGCCGGCATCGATGCCGCGGGCGCCGAAACCGCGCGCTCGCGGGACGATAACGCCCGCTACAAACGCCTGGTGAACAGCAATGCAGTCTCGGTGGAAAGCGCACAACGAGCCGACGCCACTTTCAAGACTGCACAGGCCCAGAGTGCCCGGGCCCAGGCCGAACTGCTGGCCGCGCAACGCCAATTGAACGTGATTGAAACCCAGAAACAGCAAGCGCGCGCCGCGTTGATACAGGCGCGGGCCGAGCGTGATCTGGCGCAGTTGAACGTCGGCTACACCGAGCTGCGGGCACCCGTCGACGGCGTGATCGGCAATCGTCGGGCACGGGTCGGCGCTTACGCCCAGGCCGGTTCGCAACTGTTGTCGGTGGTGCCGGCCAGCGGGCTGTGGGTCGATGCCAATTTCAAGGAAGATCAGCTGTCGCGGATGACGCCGGGCCAGCGTGTGATCGTTCATGCAGACGTGCTCAAGGGGCGGGAATTCCACGGTCATCTGGACAGCCTCGCGCCAGCCAGTGGTTCGCAGTTCAGCGTGCTGCCACCGGAAAACGCCACCGGCAACTTCACCAAAATCGTTCAGCGGGTACCGGTGCGAATCCTGCTGGACCCGGCCGATGGCGTACTCGGTCATCTGCGCCCCGGTTTGTCGGTGACTGCCGAAGTGGACACCCGCGCCGAGCCTGAATCCCCGACCGTGGCCAGCACACCATGAGTCGCGCCCTCGCCGCCCCCGCGCAGCCGTTCAACGCCGCCAACATGGCGACGGCGACCAAGGTGTTCGCCTTCGCCACGATGTGCATCGGCATGTTCATTGCGTTGCTGGATATCCAGATCGTCTCGGCGTCGCTGCGTGACATCGGCGGCGGGCTCTCGGCCGGCACCGACGAAACCGCGTGGGTACAGACCAGTTACCTGATCGCCGAAATCATCGTGATTCCGCTGTCGGGCTGGCTGTCCCGAGTGTTCTCGACCCGTTGGTTGTTCTGCGCTTCGGCGGTGGGTTTCACTTTAGCCAGCCTGCTCTGCGGCGCGGCCTGGAACATCCAGAGCATGATCGCCTTCCGCGCCCTGCAAGGGTTTCTCGGTGGTTCGATGATCCCTCTGGTGTTCACCACCGCATTCTTTTTCTTCACTGGTAAACAACGGGTGATCGCCGCCGCGACCATCGGCGCCGTGGCCTCGCTGGCACCAACGCTGGGGCCGGTGATCGGTGGCTGGATCACCGACATTTCGTCCTGGCACTGGCTGTTCTATATCAACCTGGTACCGGGGATTTTCGTCGCGGTGGCAGTGCCGATGCTGGTGAAAATCGATCAACCGGAACTGTCGCTGCTCAAGGGTGCCGACTACCTGAGCATGCTGTTCATGGCGGTGTTTCTCGGTTGCCTGCAATACACCCTCGAAGAAGGCCCGCGCTTCAACTGGTTCAGCGACAGAACGATTCTGACCACTGCCTGGATCAGCGGCCTGGCTGGATTGGCCTTCATTGGTCGCACCCTGCACGTGGCCAATCCGATCGTCGATCTGCGTGCCTTGAAAGACCGCAACTTCGCCCTCGGTTGTTTCTTTTCGTTCGTCACGGGGATCGGCCTGTTCGCGACGATTTACCTGACGCCACTGTTTCTCGGTCGCGTACGTGGCTACGGCGCGCTGGACATTGGCCTGGCGGTTTTTTCCACCGGGGTGTTCCAGATCCTGGCGATTCCGCTATACGCCTTTCTGGCCAACCGCATCGACCTGCGCTGGATCATGATGACCGGCCTTGGGCTGTTCGCCCTGTCGATGTGGGATTTCAGCCCGATCACCCACGACTGGGGGGCTAAGGAATTGATGCTGCCGCAGGCCTTGCGCGGGATCGCTCAACAATTGGCAGTGCCGCCTGCAGTGACCCTGACCCTCGGCGGACTGGCGCCCGCGCGGCTCAAGCATGCTTCGGGATTGTTCAACCTGATGCGCAATCTCGGCGGCGCGATGGGTATCGCCGCGTGCGCGACTATCCTCAATGACCGCACCAACCTGCACTTCACCAGGTTGGCGGAGAACCTCAATAGCACCAACGAAGCGCTGAATCAGTGGCTGTCCCAGGTCGGCAATAACTTCGCCGCCCTCGGCCAGAGCGGTGACATCGGCGTCACCGCCAGCCTGCGTCAGCTATGGCTGCTGACCTACCGCGAAGCGCAGACGCAAACCTATGGCGACGCGTTCCTGATGATCATGGTCTGCTTCATCCTCGCCACGGCGATGGTGCCCTTGATGCGCAAAGTACAACCACCGGCCGCGCCGAGTGCTGATGCGCATTGAGCTCGATTGTTACTCTTGAGGCATTTTGCGAAAACCCACGGCCAGCCGATTCCAGCTATTAATGGTGGAAATCGCCACGGTCAGGTCGACCATTTCCTTGGGGCTGAACTCGGCGCTGAGCAATGCATAGTCTTCGTCCGGGGCGTGGGTCAGACTCAGCTGCGTCAGGGATTCGGTCCAGGCCAGCGCGGCGCGCTCACGATCGGTGAAGAACGGTGCCTCACGCCAGGCTGTCACGGCGAACAGCCGGCGTGGCGTTTCCCCGCCTTTGATGGCATCGGCGGTGTGCATGTCGATGCAAAAGGCGCAGCCGTTGATCTGCGAAGCGCGCAGCTTGACCAGTTCGATCAGCGACTTTTCCAGGGGCAGCTTCGAGACGGAGGTTTCCAGGGCGATCATGGCTTTCAGGCCGTCTGGAGAGGCGGTGTAGAAATCGATACGAGGTTGCATGATGAGCTCCAATCACAGGTGGGGTTGGCGCTACGTTAATGCCCCGAGCCCACCTGCCAAATAGCCAATATTGCAGAAGTCGAGGAGGCCATTGGACACCGTGAACAATAACCTGCGGCTTGAGCGTTTCCAGAACTCGGTCTGCGCCACTTAATTGCACTCAGGCCAGGACGCCGGTCTTGGCTGCAATGAACAGCCGCCAGCTAGCGACACAGCACATCAAGCGTAATAAACAAAAACAAATCCTCGCGCACACCCATCTCGCCAACTAAATCAATAACGTTACACTCCAGAGGCAATTCGCCTCATCAAACTTCAATATTTCTATAAGGATAAATTCGAATGGACTCGAATACCGATCACCACTTGCCTGTCGCAAGTTCTCTGCCGTTGCCTGAACATGAGCAAATAGCCAGAAGTATTCTTAGAATTATCTACCGACAACGCCGGCTGACCGAGGAGCATGACCGCTGCCTGATGTTCCCCTGCAAAGTTTGCCTGCAACTGCACATTCACAAGATCGTGACCTCGATGGAGCAAGGCGCCCCCATCCGCTTTATTCTGCCCGCCTTCCCGGCCAAGTCGCCCAATCTGTCGAAGGTCCTGGGCTCTGCTCCCGACCTTGGTGAACACCTTAGCCTGCAGCAACTCAACGAGTTATGCCTGAAAATCACCGCAGTCTATCCCCCCGGCGCGAACATCATCATCTGCTCGGATGGTCGGGCCTTTTCTGACTGCGTGGGGGTTAGTGATGAAGAGGTGACCCACTATGGACAGGCAATACGTCATATTCTGGACGAGCATCGCCTGGACAACATTCAACTGTTCAACCTTGAGGATTACTTCAACAGTTATAACTTCGAGCGCATTCGCCAACAACTTGTCGAGCGCTACGGTCGCCCGTTGGAAGCCTTGAAGGCCGCCGTTAAAACCGACCCGGAAACCGCTAACCTATTTAACGGCATTCACCGATTCATGTTTACTGATCTCAAGTTCCGCAAACCGGACTGCAGTAAAAACAAACTCAAAGAAGAGTCCAAGGCGCTCGCTTATCAGGTGATCATTCGCAGTAACGCCTGGAGTGCATTGGTGGAAGAAGTGTTTCCCGAAGCCATTCGCCTGTCGATCCACCCTCAGCCACCGCACAGTAAAAAGATCGGCATCAAGCTGATGGAGTGCGACAACATCTGGCGCACACCGTGGCATGGAGCTGTGCTGGATGACGGCCAGAAATACCGATTGATGTCCCGCGCCGACATCGAAAAGCTGCCGGTCAACCTGGTCTATCAGAATGGCCGGCCGTTCTACTATGTCCTGCGTCGCTACGCCAACGCCCAGCCAGCGCAAGCAACCGAAGACTGACAGGTCCCATCGCCCGCCAATGCAATTGGCGTGTCAAGCGCGGCTACGTAACCACTGCAAAAACCCCTTTTTCGCCACCACCTTCGGCACCTCCTGAATCAGCGTCTGAGCCGCATGCATCCGGTAATCGAACAACGCCTTCATTGCTTCGCTGATGTCATGCCGCGCGTCCAGGCACGGCTTGAGGTATTCCTTCTCGATGCGGTAGAGCGTGCAAAAGGTCTTGGCCGTAAAGTCGGCGAGCGCCGATTCATCGGAAAGAATCCCGGCCTCGCCGATCACTTCACCCGGCCCCATGCGCCCGGCTTCGAACTTGGTACCGCCGCGACTCAGGGTGACTGACACCACGCCCGACTCGATGATGAACAGATGATCGCTGACCTCCCCCGCCGGCAAAATCATTTCACCGGCACGGAAGGTTTGCAGCTTCATGTTCTGGCTGAAGGTTTCTTTCTCTTCCTGACGCAGGGTCGAGAAGATGTTCGAGCTTTCCAGCAGCGCCCGCGGCTGTGACAGTGCAGCAGGCGCGTTGGGTTCGACGCTCGACAACAGGCTGACCCCGGACGCCTGCAGGTGCCGGAACGCCAGGTCGAACAGTTGATTACGCACCATGCGCTTCTGATCCATGGAGATCACGAAGCCACTGATTTCGTATTCCACGCCGGTGCTGCCAGAGCTTTTCAACGAGACACTCGGTGCCGGTTTGTTCAACAGAAAGCGGCACCCCTGCATGGCCCGCTCCAGTGCATCAATCACCGTTTGCGGACGCGCGTGGGGGCTTACCTGCAAGCTGATCGACACCCCGAAAATGTCACTGGGCCGGCTGAAGTTGATGATCTTGGCCTTGGCTGCCAGGGAGTTGGGGATCACCGCCATGCTGCCTTGCGCGGTTTGCAGGCGCGTGGCGCGCCAGTCGATGTCGATGACCCGGCCTTCGGTGCCATCGATGGAGATCCAGTCATCCAGTTGATAGGGTTTGGTGGTGTTGAGGACGATCCCGGAGAACACGTCGCTGAGGGTACTTTGCAAGGCTAGGCCGACGATGATAGCCAACGCGCCGGACGTTGCCAGCACGCCCTTGACCGGCAACTCGAGTACGTATGCCAGGGCAGCGATGACCGCGATCAGGAAAATCACCGCGCCGAGCAAGTCCTGCAACAAACGCCCGGTGTGCCCGACCCGCTGCATCATCACCGCGCCGAGCAACACCGTCAGGGTGCGCGCTGCGTACAGCCACCAGCCGATCTGCAAACCGGTCGCCGCCAGGTGCAACGGTACATTGTCGACCCAGGGCGCCGGCGCCATGGGGTTCAAGCCTTCGTTGAACAGCAGCACGCTGAACAATGAGAAAATCACCAGCCGCACCGCCAGTTTCCAATTGCTGCCGCTGGCGGTGATCAAACGCCACAACACCAGATCGATCAGGATCAGAATCAGCGCGCTGAGCAACGGGTGATCGGTAAGCAGTGACAGCATCAAGCAACTCCAGTAGTAGTACGGATGGGCACAGTGTAGGAGGATTTGATGTCTTCAGAACAACACAAAACACTGTGGGAGCGGGCTTGTGTGGCGAGGGGGCTTGCCCCCGTTGGGCTGCGCAGCGGACCCAAGACCTGCGAGCGCTGCGCACTCGAACGGGGGCAAGCCCCCTCGCCACACAAGCCCGCTCCCACAGGATATGTGTGCATGTGCTGCCAGGGTTTACTTGCTGTTGGTGAGGGTGTTGTAGCTTGTCATCAGGTTGCGGTAGTCCGGGATATGGTTGGAGAACAGGGTCGCCAGACCTTCCACGTCGTTGCGCCAGTCGCGATGCAGTTCACAGGCCAGGCCGAACCAGGTCATCAACTGGGCACCGGAGGACGACATGCGATCCCATGCCGATTGACGGGTCAGTTCGTTGAACGTGCCGGACGCATCGGTCACCACGAACACCTCAAAGCCTTCGGCCAGGGCCGACAGTGCCGGGAATGCCACGCAAACCTCAGTCACCACACCCGCGATGATCAGTTGTTTCTTGCCGGTGGCCTTGATCGCCTTGACGAAATCTTCATTGTCCCAGGCGTTGATCTGACCAGGGCGAGCGATGTACGGCGCGTCCGGGAACAATGCCTTGAGTTCCGGTACCAGTGGGCCATTGGGGCCGGTTTCAAAACTGGTGGTCAGAATCGTTGGCAGCTTGAAGTACTTGGCCAGGTCGGCCAGGGCCAGCACGTTGTTCTTGAAACGATCCGGATCGATGTCGCGCACCAGAGAAAGCAAACCAGCCTGATGATCCACCAGCAGAACGGCGGCGTTATCCTTGTCGAGACGTTTGTAGGAAGTAGTCATGGGGTAATCCTCGCTTTTTATCGATGCCGAACGGGCCGGCGTTAAGTGAACTCTGTTTTTTCGTTTCAACGCGGCCAGGCAAGCGTAGTCAGACAAGCCCGGGACGCCACAGCGCTACAACAATGATTTCAATCGCTCATCCGGCCGAACTGGCCCGACTGGAAGTCGGCAAAGGCCTGGTGAATTTCTTGCTCGGTGTTCATCACGAACGGGCCATGGCCGACGATGGGCTCGTCGATCGGATCGCCGCTGAGCAGCAGCACCACGGCGTCGTTATTGGCTTCCAGACTGAGCTGATCACCGTCGCGTTCGAACAACGCCAACTGCCCTTCACGCACCAGTTCCTTTTGATTGACCTGAACCGTGCCACGCAGCACCACCAGCGCCGTGTTGCGCCCTTCATGCAGATCCAGGGTCAGCAACTTGCCGGCGTTCAAACGAACGTCCCATACGTCGATTGGCGTAAAGGTGCGCGCCGGGCCGCTGTGGCCTTCGAACTCACCGGCGATCAAACGCAAGCTGCCAGTGTTGTTCTTCAGTGGGATGCTCGGGATGTCACCGTCGAGAATCGTCTGGTAACCAGGCTCGGCCATCTTGTCCCTGGCCGGCAGGTTGACCCACAGCTGCACCATTTCCAGAGTGCCGCCGCTCTTGGCGAAACCTTCGGAGTGGAACTCTTCATGAAGAATCCCCGAGGCCGCGGTCATCCATTGCACATCGCCGGGGCCGATCTTGCCGCCGCTGCCAGTGGAGTCGCGGTGTTCCACTTCGCCCTTGTAAACAATAGTCACGGTTTCGAAACCACGGTGCGGATGCTGACCAACGCCACGACGCTCGGTGGTCGGGGTGAATTCGGCGGGACCGGCGTGATCCAGCAGCAGAAACGGGCTGATGTGTTTGCCCAGGTTGTCGTAGGAAAACAGCGTGCGAACCGGAAAACCGTCGCCGACCCAATGAGGTCGTGGGCTGGTGTAGATACCGATGATGTTTTTCATCTTTTCCTCCAAATCTGTTGTGTGACGCGATGGACAAAGCTTAAAACCGACGCCTTTGCTGCGCTAGACTGCAAAAATCAGCCTTAGCGTTCTATTTGGAGAACGATGGTGGAAGACCTCAACACCCTGTACTACTTCACCCAAGTGGTGGAACACCACGGTTTCGCCCCGGCCGGGCGCGCGCTGGACATGCCCAAATCCAAGCTCAGCCGACGCATCGCCGAGCTCGAAGAGCGCCTCGGTGTGCGCTTGCTGCACCGCAGTAGCCGGCATTGCTCGTTGACCGAAATCGGCCAGGCTTATTACCAGCGTTGCCTGGCCATGCGGGTGGAAGCCGAAAGCGCCGCCGAGTTGATCGAACGCAATCGCTCCGAACCCCAGGGCCTGGTGCGCATCAGTTGCCCGACGGCGCTGCTGAATTCCTGGGTCGGGCCGATGCTGACCCGCTACATGCTCAAATACCCGTTGGTGGAGTTGTTTATCGAAAGCACCAACCGCCGGGTCGATCTGATCCATGAAGGGTTCGATATCGCTCTGCGCGTGCGCTTTCCACCGCTGGAAAACACCGACATGGTGATGAAGGTGCTGGGCAACAGCACCCAATGCCTGGTGGGCATTCCGGCGTTTTTGCAGCGCTTGTCGTCGCCGGCCACGCCGGCTGATCTCAGCGGTCTGCCGAGCGTGCATTGGGGTGGCGCGCAGCGTGAATATCAGTGGGAATTGTTCGGTGCCGATGGCGCCAGCGCGCTGATTCGTCATACCCCGCGGATGGTCACCGACGACTTGCTGGCCTTGCGTCATGCAGTGCTCGCCGGCATCGGCATCGCCCATCTGCCTAGCGTGGTGGTGCGTGATGACATTGCTGCCGGGCGACTGGTGGAACTGGTGCCGGGCTGGACACCCAAGTGCGGGATCGTGCACGCGATCTTCCCGTCACGACGCGGATTGTTGCCGTCGGTGCGGACCTTGATCGACTTTCTGGGTGAGGAATTCAGCCATAGTGATATTGCTTAAGAGCAGCAGATCAAAAGATCGCAGCCTTCGGCAGCTCCTACAGAGGATAGGCGTACTCCCGTAGGAGCTGCCGAAGGCTGCGATCTTTTGACCTTTCAACGGTCCATTCATGACTTACGGTAAACAGTGCTTTGCCGATCCAGCGGTTTTTCTCAAGGGTAGAGCCGGGGATACTCCCGCTCATTCCCACTACAACCCCTGGAGTCATTGATGTCTATCCCCGCATTCGGTCTTGGTACGTTTCGCCTGCAAGGCCAGGTGGTCATCGATTCGGTGAGCACTGGTCTTGAGCTGGGTTACCGGGTCATCGATACCGCGCAAATCTATGAAAACGAAGCCGAGGTCGGTCACGCCATCACGGCCAGCGGCATTGCTCGTGAAGAGCTGTTCATCACCAGCAAAATCTGGGTCGCCAACTTTGCCAAAGACCGGTTGATCGACAGCCTCAGAGAGAGCCTGAATAAACTGCAAACCGATTACCTGGACCTGACGCTGATCCACTGGCCGTCGCCGGAAAATCAGGTGCCGGTCGAAGAATTCATGGGTGCGCTGCTCGAAGCCAAACGACTGGGCCTGACCCGGCAGATCGGCGTGTCCAACTTCACGGTCGACCTGATGCAACAGGCCATTGCCGCCATCGGTGCCGAGAACATCGCCACCAACCAGATCGAGCTGCACCCGTACCTGCAAAACCGCAAGGTTGTCGAATTCGCCCAAAGCCAAGGCATTCAGATCACCTCTTACATGACCCTGGCCTACGGCGAAGTGCTGAAGGATCCGCTCATCCAGCAGATCGCCGATCGCCTTCAGGCGACACCAGCCCAAGTCACGCTGGCGTGGGCCATGCAACTGGGGCACGCGGTGATTCCTTCCTCCACCAAACGCGCCAACCTGCAAAGCAATCTGCAAGCCTGCGCCCTGCCCCTGAGCGATGCCGACATGGCGCTGATCGCAGACCTGGATCGCGGCCAGCGGCTGACCAGCCCCAAAGGTATTGCGCCGCAGTGGGATTGAGCTTCAGCTCTGGCTTAAACGCTTATCCAGCGATGACATGGCGTCCTCCAGCTGGCGGACGGCTTTGTCGAGTGCCGCCTTGTCAGCCTTGTCAATCACACGCTCCAATTGCTCGCAGCCCTTGACCAAACGTTCCGCCCGGACCATGCGCGCACCGCCCTTGATGCGGTGTGCCAGGTCTCGCAGGTCATCGCAATTACCACTGGCGTGCGCCTGAAGCAGATCCTCACGATCGGTCCGATTGGTCACAACCAGTTCGCGCACCAGATGATCGAGCAGCGTACGGTCCGCACCGATGTATTGCTCCAGACCACTCAGGTCTATCTCGGGTATCGATTGCGCTTCGCTTGCAAACCTGGACGCCAACCATGCGCTCAAATCCGCCAGCAGGATGGGTTTGAACAGGCAGTCGTCCATCCCGGCCTCCAGGCAGCGGATTTTTTCCTCGGGCTGCGCATTGGCGGTAAAGCCCAGAATCAGCGTCGACGTTAATCCCTGGGCGCGCTCTTCATCGCGGATTGCACCCGCCAGTTCATAACCACTGAGCCTCGGCATATTGCAGTCGGTAACCACCAGATCAAACTCATGTTCGCGCCACAGCTCAAGCCCCCGCTCGCCCTCTTCGGCTTCCTGAACACGATGCCCCAGGTGGCTCAGTTGTCGTGAAAGCAACAATCGATTAGCCGGGTGATCGTCGACCACCAGAATCGTCAGTGAGCGCACCTGCAACCCGCTATTCACTGCCTCAATGGAAGGCAACGGTTGCAGTGCGATCAGCTCAAGGTTGATGTCAACCTGTGTGCCTTGCCCGAGGACACTGTCGAGTTGCAACCGGCCACCCATCATTTCGCACAGGGTGCGGCTGATCACCAGGCCCAACCCGGAGCCGCCGCGAGCTGACTGCTGGTTATTGCTGGCTTGGGCGAACGGGCTGAACAACCGTTGCCGATCGACGTTGCTGATGCCAATGCCGGTGTCTTCAATGCGCACACTGACCGCCAGATGCTCCGGCGTCACGGGCGTCACCCGCAGCGTCAGGCTCACCTCGCCCTCACGGGTGAACTTGATCGCATTGCTCAGCAGATTGGACAGCACCTGCTTGAAACGGGTGGGGTCGATCAACACGTCGCAGTCGCTGTGTTCATCCAGATCGATTCGCCACGTCAGTTCATTCTGCCGCGCAAGGCCTTCGAAAACCCCACTCACCGATTCCACCAGCCGCCGAAGATTGGCCCGCTCAGGTGTCAGGGATAAATGCCCCGACTCGATGCGGGCGATGTCCAGAATGTCACCGATCAGCGCCAGCAATTGTTGTGCGGCACCGGACGCCACCTCAATGGCAAAACGATCGGGGATGCCCTCGTCGGCACGTTTCAGGGCCAATTCAAGCATGCCGATCAGGGCATTCATCGGCGTGCGGATCTCATGACTCATGGTTGCCAGAAAAGTGGTTTTGGCGCGATTGGCATCGTCCGCCTCGTTCTTGGCATCCTGCAACTGCTGCACCCACTGCTGACGCTGGCGGATCTGCCGGCGCTGCCAGGCGATCCAGCCCAGGGCGAGCAACAGCAAGGCGCCAGCCACGGCAAACGCCTGAAGAATGCCCTGACGATGACGCAGCCAATAGCTGTCATCCAACACCACATCATGACTCCAGCGGGCCACCAGATCGTCCATTTCCTGAGGCGAAATGCTCAGCAACGCCTTGTTCAGAATCGAGTGCAACTCCAGCGCGCCGCGGCGGGTGGCCAAGGCGATACGAGCGGGTTGATCGCCCACGGTGCTGCTAACGCGCAGACGATCAGGGTAATGCCGAGCGATCAGGTAACGGGCGACGATCAATGAACTGAGCGTCGCATCTGCCTGCCCCTTGATCACCCATTCCATGCCCTCGGCCGGACTTTGCACCTCGACCAGACGCACCTGCGGCGCCCGGGCCTGGATGAACCCGAACAACGGATGACCGCGATAAATCGCCAGGCGTTTACCGGCCAGATCGTCCAGCGTCCTGGGGCTGCCCGTGGTCGTTGCACTGACCAGCACAAATGGATTGCTGAGGTAGGCGCGGGTAAACAGCAACGCGTCTTCGCGCTCGGTGCTGGGGGTGACCACAGGCAACAGGTCGATCTCGCCGTTCTGGAGTTGCTCGATTTGCCGGTCCAGTGAGCGGCCGCGTTGCATCTGAAAGGTCAAACCGCTGCGCTGGCTGATCAGCATCAGCAACTGCGCCGTCAACCCGCTGAGCCGGCCTTGGGCATCGTAGAACGTCAGTGGGGCAAAGTTGTCGATCGCGCCGACAGTGACCGCCGGATGCCGGTCCAGCCAGCGTTGTTCACTGGGACTCAAACGCACCTGCTGTTGCCCCGCCGTGTTGGCCCTGCCGGCACTCCAGCGCACCTCGATGACCACGCGCTGTTCCATCGGAATCGCCGCCAGGGCCTTGTCGATGATGCTTTTGAGACGCGGGTTGTCCATCGCCAAAGCGAAGCCGAACGGATTGGCATCCAGACCGGAAGGCCCCGCCAGATGCACATTGTTGAGGTAGTTATTGTTGATCAGGTAATTGGCGCTGATGAAGTCGCCGAGGTACACATCGTCTGGCCCGAACGCTACCGCTCCGAGCGCGTCGAGTGCCGAGGGATAACGCTGCAAACTTGCATCGGGATAAAACGCTTCAACGGTCTGCGCCTGCAAATAGTCATCGACCATGGCGATACGTTTGCCGGCAAGGTCGACGGGCATTCGCTCGTCCAGTCGGGTGACCAGCATCGGCTGATCTTCGGCATAGGCTCGGGACCGGGTCAGTGCGGGGTCGGCCGCTTCGAAGTTGTTCGATGTTCCGAGCAGATCCAGCTCATGGCGTTTGAGGGCGTCCATGGCGGCTTCACGGGTGGCATAACGCAGCACGTCGATTTTGACATGCAGCAGTTGCCCCAGCAGTTCGGCGTAATCGGCCGTGATGCCCTCCAGCTCATCGCGGTGGCGCGTCACTTCGAACGGCGGGTAATCCGCCCCCGTCACCCCCAGGCGCAAGGCCCGTTTATCGCGCAGCCATTGCCAGTCCTGTTCGTCCAGCTTGACCTGAAAACCCTCCGCCGTGGAGCGCCCCAACAGGTGCAACCGCTGCGGCTCGTCAGCCATCGCCGCAGGCAACTGCGTTAAAAGACTCAGTGCCAAGGCCAACAGCAACATGCGCATGATCGGGCTCACTCAGATCAGATGATTGCGCTTGGCAAAATCGCGCAAGTGCACCGCTGCGTTCACCCCGAGCTTTTCGATCAAGCGAGTCTTGTAGGTGCTGACAGTCTTGTGGCTCAAGTGCATAAGCTCGCCGATCGCCTTGTTGGTCATGCCCCGGGCCAGGTATTGCAGGATCGTCAGTTCACGGTTGGAGAGTTTGTCGATCATCTGTTTTTCGCTGCGTTGCAGGGGGTTCTGCGAACCCGAAGGCAGTCGTGCGAAATAGGTGTAGCCGGTCATGACCGCATGCACGGCCTTTTGCAATTGACTCAGGACGTTGGTCTTGGAGACATACGCCATGGCTCCGGCGCGCATGCAACGCTCTTGAAAAAACAGCGGATCCAGGGACGTGAAAACCAGTACCTGACATGACCAATCACCGGTCCTGATCCGGTCCAGCAGTTCCAGCCCGTCGCCTTCGGGCATGACCAGATCCAGCACCACCAGCGAGGGTGAATGCTCTCGCAGCATCGACAACGCCTCGCTACCGCTGGCAGCCTCATGAATCCGTTTGAAACCCTCCTTCTCCAGTACGATTTTGACTGCGGCGCGTACCACCGGATGATCGTCCACAATCAGCACTGACTTCATGGAAACTCCCTGTGCAAAAACCTGACGATTGCGCACGAATACATGCCGGATAACGACGAACCAGACGCAACGGCTGCGCTAAGACTTTTGCATGGAAGGCAGAAAGAATGTACCTGACAGAAGTGATAGTACCGACGAACGGTAGCCCCGAAAATCAACCGATCCGTTGCCGATATCGCTCTTGATTCAAGGCTGGTGCAGCTTCACACGCAGGTGGATCGATGAGCGTCATCAGCCGTTGAATGGACGCAAAATCCGGCAGCGCCGAAGCGTAAATCAAGGCATGACGCACCTGGCGGTTATCGAGAAAGAACCCAGGCAGGTCCAGTGTCCCACCCGCCAGCGAGGCATTGATGACGACCAGATCAAATGGCTCGCAGCCGTATTCGACCAGGGTCAGCATCTCCGCAAGGCTTTGTACCGGCGCCACCCTGTAGTAATCGAGCTGATTGAACAGCCGTTCGGTTTTCATCCGGTGAAAGTGCTGTTCGTCGGCGATCAGGATACGCAAGGTTTTGTTGGTCATCGCGTGCCTCCAGGTCAATGCCTGATGAGTGAGGCGGCAAGACTACGCAAGAGCCATGAAGCGTTCTGTAGGACGTTTCCTAAAAGCTGTGTCACTTATCCCTTCAGTACATGGCTCTCAGGGAACGGGGCGGGATTCGCCGCGCCGTTGCAGTGCGGGATTCTTCAGGAGGGTTGAGGATTCTGGATTTGTGGTGCTTTCGAGGGCCCCATCGCGGGCAAGCCCGCTCCCACAGGGATCTTCAGTGAACACAGATTTGGTGACTGAAGATCAAACTGTGGGAGCGGGCTTGCCCGCGATAGCGGCTTGGCAGGCGCCGAAAATTTAGCTGGCAGTGGCCAACAACAAATCCATCACCGACCGGCCATGCCCCCACGACTTGCCATGGTCATACAGCGAACCGGCGATTTCATCGGCACGGATCGGCAGGATCGACAGCAAGGTGTCGCTCAAGCCGTGGCTGGCCTGGCAGAAGCCCTGCATGTAGATGCCGGCCTTGCAACGTTCGTCGGTGATCAGTTTGTAGTTGCGATCAACCTCGAAATCGCCCAGGTATTGTTCCAGCGGTGCCAGCAGTTTGCGGTGCATCTGGCGCTCGTAACCGGTGGCCAGCACCACGGCGTCATAGCAACGAACGGTGACTTCGCCGGTGGCATTGTTGCGTACCGCCAGCTCGATGCCGCGCTCGGTGGCGGTGGCTTTTTCAATAGTGGTCAGGGTACGGAATGCATGACGCGCAATGCCCGAGACTTTCTGACGGTAGAAGATGCCGTAGATGCGTTCGATCAGGTCGATGTCCACCACCGAATAGTTGGTGTTGTGGTACTCGTTGACCAGGCGCTCGCGTTCGCTACTGGCCTGCTGGAACACCAGGTCGGTGAACTCCGGCGAGAACACTTCGTTGACGAAAGGGCTGTCATCGGCCGGCTTCAGGGCCGAGCCACGCAGAATCATGTCCACCTGCACCGACGGGAAGCTGTCGTTCAGGTCAATGAAGGCTTCCGCCGCACTCTGCCCGCCGCCGATGATCGCGATGCTCATCGGTTGGTTGTTCACGCACGGCTGCTTGGCCATGCGCTCCAGATACTGGGAGTGGTGGAACACCCGGCCGTCATCCTTGAGTGCCCTGAACGCTTCGGGAATGCGCGGTGTACCGCCGGCGCTGACCACTACCGAACGGGTGGTGCGAACATGCTGCTGACCTTGCGTATCACGCGAGATCACTCGCAGTGCCTCGACCTGCTGCTGGTGCAGCACCGGCTCGATGGCCAGCACTTCCTCGCCATAACGGCTCTGCTCGGTAAATTGCCCGGCGACCCAGCGCAGGTAGTCGTTGTACTCCATGCGGCACGGATAGAAGGTGCCGAGGTTGATGAAGTCCACCAGACGACCGTGGTGCTTGAGGTAATTGACGAAGGAATACGGACTGGTCGGGTTACGCAGTGTCACCAGATCCTTGAGAAAGGAAATCTGCAGTTCGCTCTGGGTGACCAGGGTGTTGCCATGCCAGCGGTAGTCCGCCTGCTTGTCGAGAAACAACACATCCAGCTGGCCCTGGCTCGGCCCGCGCTCTTGCAGGGCGATGGCCAGAGCCAGGTTCGAAGGGCCGAAACCGACGCCGATCAGGTCGTGAACGATGGGCGATGCAATTGCCTGTGTCATTTCCAGTGTCCTCTGGATGAACCCCGGGCCAGCGGGGATAAAGCCTGGGTGACCTGACCGGCCTTTGGTGGCAGCAGATCGTCTGTTGAATAGGAACGAGGACAATGAAAAAAAATTTAGCGAGGCCTGATTAAACGGTGGCGATCAGTGAGCGTCCCACTGACGCATTCGCACCCGGCAATGCTTCATGGCATTGACGATGTGCTTTTCCACCAGCGCCCGGGAAATACCCAGCTGCTCGGCGATTTCCGGGTGCGACAAGCCATCGATCTTGCGCAAAAGAAAACTCTCGCGACACAACCGTGGCAACTCCGCCAGTGCGCGCTGGAGCATGTCCAGACGCTGGCCGTGATCGATACTGTTGTGGGGGGATGGCGTGAAATAGCGCTCTTCGCTGTCGAGCACGTCCAGGGATTCAACCTGACGCAAGGCATTGCGTCGATGGTCGTCAATCACCAGATTGAGCGCGGTGCGATAAAGAAACGCCCGGGGTTGTTCGATCGGCGTCTCACTGGAACGCTCCAGCACCCGCAGATAAGCGTCATGCACCACATCTTCGGCCACCTGACGGTTGCCTAGCTTGGCGTTCAGGAAACACACCAGCTCGCGATAGTAGTTTTCCAACATGACTCCCGGCCGCACAGGGTGCGGTTTCTATCCTTGAACCAGATCCGCGACCGCCAGGCAGGCAGTGGCACGATGGTGGCAGTTTCGAGTGTGTAATTTATAGTAATTCTCATATAGATTTAAAGCGCTGTTTCTATTTGCTTGATAAATAGTGCTGTCCTATACCTGTAACCCTTGCTCGTAACTCGATACGTCCACGCTTAAATTCCCCGCCGCCTTCATCGTTTACAGGACAGCTCCCCGTGTCTGTCGGCCCTCCGACAGCGTTCGGCTGTCGGCAGATTTTGCACGCCAGCTGAGCGACGGGCCGATTCCTATTGGCCGGAACCCTGCATGAAACGTCCCCGTCACACCCGACGCGCCCTGCTTGTAGCCCTTTGTCTGATCCCCGTTATCGCCGTCGCGGCCTGGCAGGTCCTGCCTCCCGGTCGAGATCGGTTCGCCACGATCCAGGTCGCTCGCGGCGACATTGAAAGCAGCGTCACGGCATTGGGGACTCTGCAACCGCGGCGTTATGTCGATGTCGGTGCCCAGGCCTCGGGGCAGATTCACAAGATTCATGTGGAGGTCGGTGACGTGGTCAAGGAAGGCCAGTTGCTGGTGGAAATAGACCCTTCCACCCAACAGGCCAAACTCGACGCCGGGCGTTTTTCCATTGACAACCTCAAGGCGCAGCTTCAGGAGCAACGGGCACAGCACGATCTGGCCCGGCAGAAATATCAACGCCAACAGAACCTCGCCGCCGGCGGCGCCACACGCGACGAAGATGTGCAGACGGCCCAGGCCGAACTGCGCACAACCCAGGCGCGCATCGACATGTTTGAGGCGCAGATCCGCCAGGCCCAGGCCAGCCTGCGCAGCGATCAGGCCGAACTCGGCTATACGCGCATTTACGCACCGATGAGCGGAACCGTCGTCGCCCTCGATGCCCGGGAAGGCCAGACCCTCAACGCCCAGCAACAGACGCCACTCATCCTGCGCATCGCCAAACTGTCGCCCATGACCGTCTGGGCCGAGGTTTCGGAGGCTGATATCGGACACGTCAAACCCGGCATGACCGCCTGGTTCACCACGCTCAGCGGTGGCAATCGGCGCTGGAGCAGCACGGTACGGCAGATCTTGCCGATACCGCCCAAACCGCTGGACCAGACCAGCCGGGGCGGCGGCAGCCCGGCCAGTTCCAATAAAAGCGGGACTGCCCGCGTGGTGCTGTACACGGTGCTGCTGGACGTCGACAACGCCGACAATGCGCTAATGGCGGAAATGACCACCCAAGTGTTCTTCGTTTCCAATCAGGCAAAAAACGTCCTTACCGCGCCGGTCGCGGCCTTGCAGGGCGGCCCGCAAGCAGACAGTCAATCGGCTCGAGTCGTCGCCCAAAACGGTGACATCGAGCAACGCACCGTGCGTACCGGCATCAGCGATCGCCTGAAGGTGCAGATCCTCGACGGTCTGGATGAAGGCGATCACCTGTTGATCGGTCCCACCGACGGCAGCGGAGGCTGAATGCAAACGCCTCTGATCGACCTGCAGGACATTCGCAAATCCTACGGTGGCGGCGACGTGCCCGAAGTTCACGTATTGCGCGGCATTGACCTGTCGATCCACGCCGGGGAGTTCGTGGCGATCGTCGGTGCGTCCGGCTCCGGCAAATCGACGCTGATGAATATCCTCGGCTGCCTCGACCGGCCGACGTCCGGCGAGTATCTGTTCGCGGGAGAAAACGTCGCCCGACTCGACAGCGATGAACTGGCCTGGTTGCGCCGCGAAGCGTTCGGTTTCGTGTTTCAGGGGTATCACCTGATCCCGTCCGGCTCGGCCCAGGAAAACGTTGAGATGCCGGCGATCTACGCCGGCACCCCAGCAGCTGAACGTCACGCTCGCGCCGCCGCCCTGCTCGATCGGCTCGGCCTGGCGTCACGCACCGGCAACCGTCCGCACCAGCTCTCCGGCGGGCAGCAGCAACGGGTGTCCATCGCTCGCGCCTTGATGAACGGCGGCCACATCATCCTCGCCGACGAACCCACCGGCGCGCTCGACAGCCACAGCGGAGCCGAGGTCATGGCCCTGCTTGATGAACTGGCGAGCCAGGGTCACGTGGTGATCCTCATCACCCACGACCGTGACGTGGCGGCGCGGGCCAAACGCGTCATCGAAATCCGTGACGGCCTGATCATCAGCGACAGCGCCAGCGACAACCCCGCCGCCCAGACATCGGCCAATCCCGGTGCGCTGCAAGCGGTGGATTTGCGCAAGCGGCTGACCGAAGGTGCCGAGGCCACCGGGGCCTGGAAAGGTGAACTGGTGGATGCGGTACACGCGGCCTGGCGGGTGATGTGGATCAATCGCTTCCGCACCGCCCTGACGTTGCTAGGGATCATCATCGGCGTCGCCTCGGTGGTGGTGATGCTGGCCGTCGGCGAAGGCAGCAAGCGTCAGGTGATGGCACAGATGGGCGCCTTCGGTTCGAACATCATTTACCTCAGCGGCTCAGCCCCCAACCCGCGCACACCACCGGGCATCGTGACGCTCGATGACGTCGCGGCGCTGGCCAGCCTGCCGCAGGTCATGCGGATCATGCCGGTCAACGGTGCCGAAGCCGGGGTACGCTTCGGCAACCTCGACCACCTGAGTTATGTCGGCGGCAATGACACCAATTTTCCGGCGATCTTCAACTGGCCGGTGGTCCAGGGCAGTTACTTCACCGAGGCTGATGAACACAACGCGGCGGCGGTCGCGGTGATCGGCCATAAGGTACGCACCAAGCTACTCAAAGATGTCGCCAACCCCATCGGCCAATACATCCTGATCGAAAACGTGCCCTTTCAGGTCGTCGGCGTGCTCGCGGAAAAAGGCGCCAGTTCCGGCGATTCCGACAGCGACAACCGGATTGCGGTGCCCTACTCGGCGGCCAGTGTCCGGCTGTTCGGCACCCACAACCCCGAATACGTGGCCATTGCCGCAGCCGACGCGCGCAAGGTCAAGGAGACCGAAAAAGCTATCGAGCAGTTGATGCTGCGCCTGCATAACGGCAAACACGATTTCGAACTCACCAACAATGCCGCGATGATTCAGGCCGAGGCCAGCACACAGAATACGCTGTCGCTGATGCTCGGTTCGATTGCGGCGATCTCGCTGCTGGTGGGCGGGATCGGGGTGATGAACATCATGCTCATGACCGTGCGCGAACGGACCCGGGAGATCGGTATCCGCATGGCCACCGGTGCCCGTCAGCGCGACATCCTGCGCCAGTTCCTCACTGAAGCGGTGATGCTCTCGGTGGTCGGCGGGATCGCCGGGATCGCCCTGGCGCTGATCGTCGGCGGCGTATTGGTGCTCAGCGAAGTCGCGGTCGCCTTTTCCCTGGCCGCCGTCATCGGCGCCTTCGCCTGCGCACTGATCACCGGCGTTGTCTTCGGCTTCATGCCGGCCCGCAAAGCTGCCCGGCTCGACCCGGTCACGGCCCTTACCAGTGAATGATCGATCTATGAAACCGCAACTGAGCCTGTTGACCCTTTGCCTGTTACTCGGCGCGTGCAGCCACCCCGCTCCGCGCCCGGACAGCGGCATTCAACCACCGCCCGCCTGGCAATCGCCACACCGCGAAAGCGCTTCCCAGAACAGTCGGCAATGGTGGACGCAGTTCGGCAGCCCGCAGCTTGATCGTTTGATCGAACAGGCACGCGTCGACAGTCATGACCTGGCTGCCGCCATCGCTCGAGTGCGCCAGGCCCAGGCCGACACGGTGATTGCTGGCGGCTCGCAGCTGCCGGAGGTCAAGGCCGGCATCAACGCCAACCGCCAGAAACTGCTGCATGGCAAGGGCTACAGCCAACTTGATGTCGACAGCAACGACAAGGCCGTGGATTTTTTCGACGCCAACCTCAGCGCCAGTTACGAAATTGACTTCTGGGGCGGCAAACGCGCGTCCCGGGACAGTGCGCAATTCGGTCTGCGAGCCAGCGAGTTTGATCAGGCTACGGTTGAGTTGACCTTGCTCAGCGGGGTTGCCAACAGTTACGCGCAAGCCTTGTCGCTGGATGAACAGAGTCGCATTGCCGCGCTGAACCTGGCCAACGCACAGAATGTCCTGAAACTGGTGCAGACCCGTTTCGATTCGGGTTCGGCCACCGCACTGGAACTGGCGCAACAGAAAAGCCTGGTGGCGGCCCAACAACGGCAACTGCCGCTGATTCGACAGCAAGCCCAGGATGTACTGATCAGCCTCGCCGCCCTCCTTGGCCGGCCGGTCCAGCAACTGCCGCCGAGCCAGGAGTCCTTCGTTCAACTTCAGTGGCCAGCCATCGGTGCCGGGCTGCCCAGCGAACTGCTCAGCCGCCGCCCGGACATCGCCCGCGCCGAAGCGCAACTGGCCGCCGCCCAGGCCAACGTCACTGTCGCTCGCGCCGCCATGCTGCCCGCCGTGACCCTGAGCGCCAGCATCGGCTCGGGCGCCAACACGGCCAACGATATTCTGCGCAGCCCGTTCTACAACCTGACCACCGGACTGGTCGCGCCGATCTTCAACAACGGCCGCCTCGGCGTCGAGCGCGACAAGGCCACGGCCCGTCAACAAGAACTGCTGGAAACCTATCGAGGCGCGATCATCAACGGTTTCGCCGACGTCGAAAAAGCCCTCAACAGCATTCGTGGCCTGGATGAGCAGCGGGAGTGGCAACGCGAAGAGCTGAACCAGGCGCAGACCGCGTTCAACATCGCTCAAAGCCGCTATCAGGCTGGGGCCGAGGATTTGCTGACGGTGCTGGAAACCCAGCGCACGTTGTATGCGGCACAAGATTCGAATGTGCAGCTGCGGTTGTCGCGGTTGCAGGCGAGCATTGCGTTGTATAAGGCGTTGGGTGGGGGGTGGCAGGCGTTGTAATAGTGGTGACAGTTAAACCGCTATCGCGGGCAAGCCCGCTCCCACAGTGTTTGGTGGTGTTCACACTATTTGTGTACGACACGGATCCCTGTGGGAGCGGGCTTGCCCGCGATTGAACGATGACTCGGTCTTAGCTGGTAATCGGCTTGACCTTCAGATTCCGCGCATACCACGGCCGTTGCGGCACGCGGCGAAGCAACCCGGCGAGTTTCTTTTCGTCAGTACCGAAGGTGATGCGCAGCGCCAGCTTCATGGTTTCCGGGTCCATTTCTACCGACTTGCCGGCCTGTAATCCCGGCGTGGTGCTGCAACCGTGGGTACTCGGGCCGAGCCACGGATCATCGACTTCAACCCAGCGACCGGGGGCGAACCAGGGCACGCCATTGACCTCGAGCCGGCTGACCTCCCCCGGATGGAAGCGCTCGTGAGCGCGGAACCAGTCTTCCAGACGATCGTCGATCCAGCCGTGGAAGTGCCAGAACACCGGGCTCACGTGGGATGAAAACGGGTCACCGAGAAAGTCGTTTTCCGGTGCATACCAACGCGCGGAAAAGTCCGCTGGATCCCGAGCAAAAGGCACCGGCTGACCGTTGGATGGATCGCGCGGCACCGAGGCCCAGCGCATGTGCAGCCAGTCGTGCAGGCCTAGCTCAATCTCTGAGCCGAACTGCCCCAGGGTCAGCTTCGACAGATAACGCGGATCACGGTAGCGCGATTCCCAAACCTGAAAATTGCTGTGATAGGTTTCGGCGGTCTTGATGTCGCTGACCCACCGCGTGTACTCGGTATCTTCGGCGGCCAGCCAGGTGGGTGGCAACGCCGTGCCATCGTGATTGTCGAAATAGCGGGCGAAGCCCTGACGGTCGCGTTCAAGCTCCGGCTGCGGCATCGGGAAGCTCGGCCAGGACGGCAGGTCCTGCATCGAACGCGCAGTGCCGAGCATGTGCCGGTGCATGAAGAAAAAGTCGACCCCCGAGCCATTACGGTCTTTGCGCGGCCCACGGGCATCGCGCTCCTCGCCCCGCGGGCCCGGCTGCCAGCCGATGCCGCGCAAGGCACCCCGCTGGTCTTCGGAGAGTTTGTGCCATTTGTCCCGCGTGGCGTGCCAGAGCTGGTGGAACAAGCGGTGTTCAGGGGAAATCAGCCACGCCAGCAACGGCGGATTCAGACCGACACGCTCTCGGGCTTCTGGGAACAGTCGTTTGCGCGCGACAAATCGATTGTCCAGTTCCGGCAAGCCGAGCGGGCGATCCAGACGCAGGACCCGCCCGCTGAGGGTGCCACTGCCGGCATTGCCGAAATCAGCCCAGACCTCATCGAGCACGACCGCCAGTTCATAAGCCGGTGCGCCGGTGGCCGATTGCGTATCGACCAGGCGCCAGTACAGCTGGCTGGCGTCAGGCGAAACCAGATCGCCGATCACCCTGTAACGCGGCTCGGTTTCGCTGCGTAACTGTTGCGCGGTATCGAGGCAACCACGCAGGCCGCGACCGCGCTGGGCGATGTCGAGAAACAGTTCCAGCCCGCTCTGCGGTAAACCGTCGAGGCCCGCGCGGGAACCTTCGAAGCGGATATCCCAGATGCCTCGCAGCGAGTTGGCCAACTGCTGACCCGCGGTATCCGCCAGGTCGACGGTCGCTTCACCCGGGGTGATCGTCGGGTCTGGCTTCGTCCATTCGCGATGCCCATAAAAAGCCGCAGGCACAGCAGCGCCGGTCAGCGCCAGGCCTGCCATGAACCATCGTCGAGAAATCGTCATCGCCCTACCTGTGTCAGCCATGAAGCAGGCTTTATCCAAGCTAGAACGTTTGTTACCTCTACAAATTTATGGAAGGCCTTAAAAGATCGCAGCCTTCGGCAGCTCCTACAGGTGTACGCCGTGCCTTTGTAGGGGCTGCCGAAGGCTGCGATCTTTTGCAAGCCACCTAAATTCCCTGGCCAGCCACTCGTTCCTCCCAGATAGCAAAGGCCCCAACACCTGTACCGGGGCGGCGAACCTGACTGAGATGGCGATGACAAAACCACGTTCGAAAAAGGCTCTTTACATCGGCCTGCCGTTGGCCCTGGCGATCAGCGCCGGTGCAGGCTTCGCGGTCTGGTATTACGGGTTCAAGGACAACCTCGGTTATCCGATCAAGGTGATGAAACAGGCCGACGAGTTGCACGAGCGCATGCTCTCCTTCGATAGCCACATCAGCCTGATGCAAAATTTCGGCACCCAAGGCAACGAGGCTGACAAGGATGGCAAAGGTCAGTTCGACCTGGTCAAGGCCAACCGCGGACACCTGTCCGGTGCGGCCCTGACGATTTTCGGCTGGCCCGAACTGTGGAATGGCGCCAACGCGCCGCACAGACCCACCGCCGGTTTCGTCGAAGAAGCACGTAACCAGCAGGAAATCCGCTACAAGATTATTTCCGGCATGGTCCGCGACTTTCCCAATCAGGTTGCCATTGCCTACACCCCCGACGATTTCCGTCGTTTGCACGGAGAAGGCAAGTTCGCGATTTTCATCAGCATGCTCAATGCCTACCCGCTGGGCCATGACCTGAACCTGCTGGACTTGTGGACGGCACGCGGCATGCGCATGTTCGGTTTCAGCTACATCGGCAATAACGACTGGGCCGACTCTTCGCGTCCCTTGCCGTTTTTCAACGATTCGCCAGATGCCCTCGACGGCCTCTCGGACCTGGGCAAGCAAGCCGTGCATCGCTTGAATGACCTGGGCGTGATCATCGACGTGTCGCAAATGTCGACCAAGGCCTTGGAGCAAGTCGCGCAATTGAGCCGCACGCCGATGGTGGCTTCGCACTCGGCGCCACGGGCGATGGTCGATATCCCGCGCAATCTCAGCGACAAGGAATTGCAGCTGATCAAGAACAGCGGCGGCGTGGTGCAGGTGGTCGGTTTCTCCCAATACCTGCGACCGCTGACCCAGACCACCCAGGACAAACTCAACGAACTGCGCAAACAGTTCGACCTGCCCCCCCTGCCGAACCTCTCCATGGCCCTGATGCCGGGTGATCCGGTCATCGCCGCCTGGTCCGAGAAAAAATTCGGCCAGTACGCCAGCCGCCTCTACGCGATTCTTGAAGAAGAACCCAAAGCCACCCTCAAGGACCTCGGTGACGCCATCGATTACACGGTGCGAAAAATCGGCATTGATCATGTCGGCATCAGCTCCGACTTCAACGAAGGTGGCGGGGTCAAGGGTTGGAAGAACGTCGGTGAAATTCGCAACGTCACGGCGGAACTGATCTCGCGCGGCTACTCCGAAGCAGACATCGCCAAGCTCTGGGGCGGCAACTTCCTGCGGGTCTGGGATCAGGTACAGAAAGCCGCCAAGCCGGCGCTGATTTCACATCAAGGCACGAGCAAACCATGAGCGATCGTCGAACCTTTCTGAAACAGGCCGGGATTCTCGCCGCCGGCCTGCCCCTGACTGCGGGCCTGCACAACGTTGCCAGCGCCACCCCACAGCCCTCGCTGCCAGGGGACAAATGGGCGCAACTGCGACAACTGTTCGACCAGGATCCGGACTACCTGCACTTTTCCAACTTCCTGATCACCTCGCACCCCAAACCGGTGCGTGAAGCGATCGAGATGCACCGCGCCGCCCTCGATAAAAACCCTGGGCTTGCCATGGACTGGGACCTGGGTGTTATCGAGCAGCGCGAAGAAGAGGTGCGCGTCTGGGCAGGTCGTTACCTGCAAGCCAATGCCAAACAGATCGCGCTGACCGGCAGCACCACCGAAGGCCTGGCGATGATTTATGGCGGTGTGCATGTGCGCCCCGACCAGGAAATCCTTACCACCGCCCACGAGCATTACGCGACCCACACGATCCTCAATCTGCGCACCCAACGGGACGGCACTCGGGTGCGCAAGATCAGGCTGTTCAAGGATCCGCAGACGGCCTCCAAAGCCGAGATCCTTGCCTCGATCGACCAGAACATCAAACCCGAAACCCGTGTACTGGGTATGACGTGGGTGCACTCCGGCAGCGGCGTGAAACTGCCGATCGCGCAAATCGGCGCGCTGGTGGACAAGCACAACCGCCACCGCAGCGAGCAGGACCGCATCATCTACCTGGTCGACGGCGTGCACGGTTTTGGTGTCGAGGACCTGAGTTTTCCAGCCATGAACTGCGACTTCTTCATCGCCGGCACCCACAAATGGATGTTCGGCCCCCGTGGCACGGGCATCGTTTGCAGCCGCAGTGAAGAGGTCAAATACGTCACGCCGATCATCCCGACCTTCTCCGAAGCCACGGCGTTCTCCACCACCATGACACCGGGCGGCTACCACTCGTTCGAGCACCGTTGGGCGCTGAACGAAGCCTTCAAACTGCATTTGCAATTGGGCAAGGCCGATGTTCAGGCGCGTATCCATGCCTTGAACAGCTATATGAAAAAACGCCTGCAAGCGCACCCGCAGATCGAACTGGTCACGCCCCTGAGTCCCGAGCTGTCGTCCGGTTTCAGCTTCTTTCGGGTCAAGGGTCAGGACAGCGACAAGATCGCCGCCTGGCTAATGCAAAACCGCGTGATCGCCGATGCCGTGGAGCGCGACGTTGGCCCGGTGATCCGCACAGCACCGGGGCTGCTCAATACCGAAGCTGAAGTCGACCGCTTCATGGCGTTGCTCGACAAACAGCTCTGATCCCAACCCCATGTTGAATGTCAGTCAGTTAAGAAAAGGATGTGCCAAGTGCAGACCTGTGGCGAGGGGGCTTGCCCCCGTTGGACTGCGAAGCAGTCCTGAAACCTGCACCCCTCGTTCTGCCAGGCACACCGCATGCACCGGATTTGCGACTGCTTCGCAGCCGAACGGGGGCAAGCCCCCTCGCCACAGGGCTTGGCCTTCACTTAACTGACGGGCATCAGCCCCTGATTCCTTTTAACTTTTTATCGAGAGCAATGATGAACAGTGAGCTGCGTAGTTTTTCCTTGAAGACGCTCCCCGCACTGGCCTTCGCCGCCGTGGTTGCAAGCCTGATGCCGGGCGCCGTTCAGGCCGCAGCACCTGCCCCGCCCGGGAAAATCTTCAAGGACTGCAAGGACTGCCCGGAGATGGTGGTGCTGCCCACCGGAACCTTCACCATGGGCACTCCGGACAATGAGGTGGGCCGCGAGCCCGACGAAGGCCCGTTGCACCCGGTAACCTTCGCCAAACCCTTGGCCATCAGCCGCTTTCAGGTGTTGGCCGGCGAGTGGGACGCGTACCTGCGCGACAGCGGTTACGTCATGCCCGACGGCGACACCCGGCCGGGCCGCGAGTGCAAGGCCGGTGTGCCCCGCTATGAACGCACCGCGAGGCATCCGGCGGTGTGCATGGACTTCCCCGAGGTCAATGCCTACGTGGCCTGGCTCTCGAAGAAGACCGGCAAGCACTATCGACTGGTCAGCGAATCGCTGCGTGAGTATGCCGCTCGTGCGGGCAACAGTGGCCCGTTCCCCTTCCCGTTCGATGAAGGCAAGGAATACAGCATCGCCAAACACGCCAACACCTACGGCGCCGCCGATGGTTACAACTTCACCTCACCGGCGGGCAGTTTCCCGGCCAACGCTTTCGGCGTGTACGACATGCACGGCAACGTCTATGAGTGGACCGCCGATTGCTACAACGAGAACTACACCGGTGCACCAAGCGATGGCAGCGCGTGGTTGACCGGCGACTGCAAGGCCCGGCGCATTCGTGGCAATGACTGGGGTGAAGCACCGGTGTTCTCGCGTTCGGGCAACCGTAATGCCACCTACCCCGATACCCGTGGCGACTGGATCGGTTTTCGCGTCGCGCGGGACCTGTGATGCGCGCCCAGGAACAGCTCAACTCTTGAACCTCAACCCTTGAACTTCTGCCCTTAACGGCACTTGAAGCGGAAACCCCCATGACCTCGAATTCCCGCGGAGCCATCAGTGAAGTCCTCAGCCTGCTCAAGCCTTTTCGGGTCGTCGTGGTGCTGTCGATCATGCTTGGCATGCTGGGTGGACTCAGCATTACCGCCCTGCTTGCGACCATCAACAACGCCCTGAACGGCGAAGGCAGCCCACCCGCCAGTGTGCTGGTGACGTTTGTCGGCCTGTGTGTGCTGGCCCTGGTGGCGTCGACTCTGTCGGATATCGGCACCAATCATGTCGGGCAGCGCATCATTGCCGGGCTGCGTAAATCCCTGGGTGAGAAAGTCCTGTTGGCACCGATCGAACAGATCGAGCGGTATCGCAGCCATCGGCTCATTCCGGTTCTGACCCACGATGTCGACACCGTCAGCAGCTTCGCCTTCTCCTTTGCGCCGCTGGCCATTGCCTTCACCGTGACCCTTGGTTGCCTGAGCTACCTGGCTTATCTGTCGCTGCCGATGTTTGCCCTGTTGCTGGTGGCGCTGGTGATCGGCACCGTGGTGCAATATGTGGCCCGGGCCAAGGGCATCAAGGGCTTCGAAGCTGCTCGCGAGGCTGAAGACGAACTGCAAAAACACTACAGCGCGATTGCGGCCGGCGCCAAGGAGCTGCGCATCCATCGCCCGCGCCGCCAACGCATGTTCAGCCAGCGCATCGAAGGCACCGCCGACTACATCTGCAATACCCACATCCGTTCGATCAACACGTTCGTGGTGGCCAAGACCTTCGGTTCGATGCTGTTTTTTGTGGTCATCGGCCTGGCGCTGGCCCTGCAATCGTTCTGGCTGGGCACCGATAAAGCGGTCCTCAGCGGTTTCGTGCTGGTGTTGCTGTACATGAAAGGTCCGCTGGAATACCTGGTCATCACCCTGCCGGTGGTCAGCCGCGCCAACATCGCCTTCAAGCGTATTGCCGACCTTGCCGAACAGTTTTCCTCGCCCGAGCCGCACTTGCTGCTCAGTGACAAGAACACTCCCAAAACGGTCGTCGAACACCTCGAATTGCGAGACGTGCATTACGCGTTCCCTCCGGTGGACGGCAGCAAACCCTTCACCCTCGGGCCGGTCAACCTCTCCATCGCCCAGGGCGAAATCGTCTTCATCGTCGGCGAGAACGGCGGCGGCAAGACCACGCTGATCAAGTTGCTGCTGGGCCTCTACGCACCACAGGGCGGTGAAATCATCCTCAACGGCTCACCGGTACTGGCCAGCAACCGCGACGATTATCGCCAGTTGTTCACCACGATTTTTGCCGACTACTTCCTGTTTGATGAACTGGTGCAAGGCGACCAGCAGGTTCCCGAAGACGCCAACCGTTACCTGGAACGCCTGGAAATCGCCCACAAGGTCAGCATCCGCGATGGCGCATTCAGCACCACCGATCTGTCCACCGGCCAGCGCAAGCGCCTGGCGCTGTTGAACGCCTGGCTAGAGGAGCGCCCGGTGCTGGTGTTCGACGAGTGGGCGGCCGATCAGGATCCGGTCTTCCGGCGAATTTTCTACACCGAACTGCTGCCGGAACTGAAGTACCTGGGCAAGACCATCATCGTCATTTCCCACGACGACCGTTACTTCGATGTCGCCGATCAACTGGTGCGCATGGAAGCGGGTCAGGTCATCAGTGAAAAAGCCCCGGCCGCCACGGCCTGAGACCTGCCCGAAGCATTGCCGCCTTTTGCGAGAACCCCATGAACGAACTTCTTGATGATGATCTGCTGGCGCTTTTACTGGCCGATGCCGCAGACGATGTACAGGCCTTGTCGCCCCGCAGCCGCCTGGATCGAGCCCCGCTGTCGTTTGCCCAGCAACGACTGTGGCTGGAGCAACAATTGGCTCCGACCAGCTCGGCCTATAACCTGCCACGCGCCTTGCGGCTGACCGGCGAACTGGATACCCGGGCGCTGGAAGTGGCGCTTGATCGGGTCATAGATCGACACGACATTTTGCGCAGCGCGTTCAAGGAAATCGACGGCGTACCGATCCAGGTCGTTGAGCGTCACGCCCGTCTGACCCTGCACAAGCAAGACCTCTCGGCGCTCGACAGCCAGGCCCGCGCCGATGAACTGGCGCAGCGTATCCAGAATCAGGCGCTGCGCCCGTTCGACCTGAGCCGAGCGCCGCTGATCCGCGCTACGCTGCTCAAGCTCGATACCCTGGAGCATGTGTTGCTGCTCAACATGCACCACATCGTCTCCGATGCCTGGTCCAATGCGATTCTCATGCAAGACCTGTTCTGCGCCTACGGCCAGGCCCGCCTCGGCGACACCGCGCAACTGCCGCCACTGGCGATGCAATACGCCGACCATGCCACCTGGCAACGCGGTGCATACCTCGACAGTGCCGATTGCGCGCGCAGCGGCGATTACTGGCACCAGTACCTGGGCAGCGAATTACCCGTGCTCGAACTGCCCCAGGATTCTGCCCGCGCAGCGGGTCAACAGCACCTCGCCGGGCGCCTTTCATTGAGTATTCCCACCACTCTGTCCCAAGCGCTCAATGCCTTCTGCCAGCGCCAGGGGCTGACGCCGTTTGTGCTGGCCTTGGGCGCCTGGCAATTGCTGCTCGGCCGCTACAGCAACCAGCACGACTTCACCGTCGGCGTGCCCAACGCCAACCGCAACCGTGGCGAAACCCAGGAACTGGTGGGCTTTTTCGTCGGCACTCAGGTGTATCGGGCGCGGATCGATTCGACCCGCACCACTGTGGATTTTTTACACGACCTGCGCGGGCAATCCCTGGCGGCACTCGAACATGCCGATTACCCACTGGAGCTGATGTTCGATCAACTGCAACGACCGGGCGGCCAGACGTCCAATCCATTGTTCCAGGTGTTGTTCAACTGGCGCACCGACACGGCCGAACCAGCCGCGATGGACTGGGGCGAGCTGACACTGGAGTTTCTCGATACCGGAGAAAGACAGGCCAAATTCGATCTCTCGCTGGACATCGACTACTCGCATCAAGGCCTTGTCGCCACTTTCGAGTACAGCCGCGACCTCTACAGCCCGGCGACCATCGAACGCATGGCCGGGCATTGGCAGAACCTGTTGCAGAGCCTCATCGAAGCCCCCGATTGCGTCCTCGGCGAACTGCAGCTGCTAGCCCCGGACGAACGTCAACAAACCCTGGCCGACTGGAATCGTCAGCCCACCCGCCTGCCACGCGAACACTGCCTGCATCACGTGATCGAAGCGCACGCCAGTAGAGCCGGTGAAGCCATTGCCCTGAGTTTCGGCGATCAGCACATGAGTTACGCCGAGCTCAATCGCCAGGCCAATCGGCTGGCCCATCGGCTGATCAGCGAGGGCGTCGGCCCGGATGTACTGGTGGGCATCGCCGTCGAGCGCACGCCAGACATGATCGTCGGCGTGTTGGCGATCCTCAAGGCCGGGGGCGCCTACGTGCCGCTGGACCCGGGCTACCCGGCCGAACGCCTGGCCTACATGATCGAGGACAGCGCCATCGCGCTGGTGCTGACGCAGACGCATCTGCGCGAACAGTTACCGCTGCCGACCGAGGTTCACTGCCTGTTGCTCGACCAGCCGCCGTCCAGCCACCCGCAGGATGAGCACAATCCCGAAGTGGTGGTACACCCGGATAACCTGGCGTATGTGATTTACACCTCGGGCTCTACCGGCAAGCCCAAAGGCGCCCTGCTGCCGCACCACAACGTGATGCGGCTGTTTCACGCGACCGCGAACTGGTTCAACTTCAACCAGGACGATGTCTGGAGCCTGTTTCACTCGTATGCATTCGACTTCTCCGTGTGGGAAATTTTCGGCGCCCTGTTGCACGGCGGCCGCTTGGTGATCGTGCCGCACGCCGTCAGCCGTTCGCCACAGGATGTCTATGCACTGCTATGCCAGGAACAAGTCAGCGTGCTCAACCAGACGCCGTCGGCATTCAAACAGCTGATGCAGGTCGCCTGCGAACCTCAACAGTCACTGACCCAACACCTGCGTTATGTGATTTTTGGCGGTGAAGCGATTGATGTGCAAAGCCTGCGTCCCTGGTTCGAACGCTTCGGCGATCGCGCGCCGCAGTTGATCAACATGTATGGCATCACCGAAACCACCGTGCACGTGACCTACCGGCCATTGTCACTGAACGATCTGCACTCGGACGCGACCAGCCCCCTCGGCGAGCCGATTATCGACCTGTCGTGGTACCTGCTCGACCCGCATCTCAACCCGGTGCCCAAAGGTTGCATCGGTGAGTTGTATATCGGCCGCGCCGGTCTGGCGCGTGGGTATCTGAAACGCACCGACCTGACCGCCACCCGCTTCGTTCCCGATCCGTTCGACCCGCTACCCGGCGGGCGTCTGTATCGCACCGGCGATCTGGCGCGCTACGGCGTCGATGGCAGCATCGAGTACGTCGGACGCATCGACCATCAGGTAAAAATTCGTGGTTTCCGCATCGAACTGGGGGAAATCCAGGCACGTCTGCAGAGCCTGCCCGCCGTGCAGGACTGCGTGGTCCTGACCCACGAGGGCCCGAGCGGTCTGCAACTGGTCGGTTATGTGATCGCCAGCGAACCGGCCAGCACCGAGCTGCGCGAACAGTTGCTGAACGCCCTCAAGGCGCAGTTGCCAGACTACATGGTGCCCGGCCACCTGCTATTTATCGATCACTTCCCGCTCAACGCCAACGGCAAACTCGATCGCAAGGCCCTGCCCGAGCCGGATGTCAGTCTGTGGCAGCAAGCCTACGTTGCGCCGAGCAACCCACTGGAGGAGGCACTCGCCCAGCTCTGGCAGCAATCGCTAGGCATCGAGCGCGTGGGGGTGACCGATAACTTCTTTGAATTGGGTGGGCATTCGATTCTGGCCATTCAGTTCATTTCCACGCTCAAGACACGTCTGAACATCGAGCTGCGCCTGCAAGAGTTACTGGCCCATCCGAGCATCGGCGAACTGGCGGCGTTTATTTCGCGCAAGCATCGGGAACAGACTCAGTGCGTGGTCGAGTTAAATGCAGCCCCGGCCAGCGCACCGACCCTGTTCTGCCTGCACCCCAGCGGCGGAATCGTGTTCTGTTACCAGCCGCTGGCGAAGAAACTCAAGGCCCATGCTTCGGTCTGTGGCGTCATGCATCGCGGTTTCAGCGATGGCAGCCAAAGCTGGGACGAGATGGTGGCCGATTACAGTCAAGAAATCGTCAAGGCACAACCTCAAGGTCCCTACCACTTGATGGGCTGGTCGCTGGGGGGCGCGATAGCGCTGGATATCGCCGCCACACTGGAAGGCTTGGGTCATCAGGTGGCCTTTCTCGGCCTGGTGGACAGCACCATCCCGGAACACCTGTACCCTGAGGATTTACCCCGTTATCGACGCTTGCCAAGTGCTGAACAGAGCAGCGAGGCTTCGGAAGAAATCCTCGATGCCATTCACTATTTCGATCTGCTGTTCCCGACCCTGACAGACCGTACGGCGGCGTATTTGAAAGACTCGCCACACAGCTCGGTCAAGCAGTTCTATGACTGGGCAGCAAGCCTGGTCGAACCGGGCCAAGGCGACTTGTTGTCGATCGTGCAAAGCGTGAAGAACGAAGTCATGAATGCTCAGGCGTTCTCGGTGCATGACCGTCTGCTGGAGGCCTTCAAGCTTTATACCTTCAAACCTGTGCAAGTCCGGCCCAGTTGCTGGTGGGCCGTGCCGGAAAAGACCGCGCAAGAACTGGCGTTCTGCGAGGCATTGATCCGGCGTTACAGCCCCTCGGGCGAGCTGAAATGCTCGGTGCACTCACCGCTGTTGCACCGCAGCATGATCTTTGATGGCGCACTGATCGACTCACTGATCGAAGCCTTCCTGTCCAGCACCACCCCACACTGATCTCCCCCGCCCCATCAACCCGCCGGCAGGCTGCGGCGGGTTGCCAGTCAGATAAGCCGTCATGCGGTCCGTAGCAACCTGCGTTCGGTCTGGGCCGCATTCGGAAAAATCAGGCACTGCAAAACCCTTGTGGGAGTTGTGTGTCCGCCCGCCAAATCGCAGGCAAATAAAAAGCCCGGCCCGCAATGTGCGGGCCGGGCTTAGGTTTTGTTGACTGGTGCTTGCAATCAGAACTGCGGTTTGTACGTCACGCTGAACATCAGATTGCGCGGGTCGCCAAAGTTATTGTTGCCATTGAGCTGGTTGTAAGCGGGCGAAATGTACGTCTTGTCGAACAGGTTGTTGGCGTTGACCGCCAAACCGATCTCCGGCGTCAGCTGGTAGCCGATGCGGGCATTCCACACCGTGTAACCCGGTACATCTTTGTTAAGATCGTAAACCAGCGTGTGGCTTTGGGTGGTGAAGCCCAGACCGGTGCTGACACGGCTCCAGTCACCGGTGAACTGGTAGTTGCCCCACACGCGCAGCATGTGTTTCGGCGTCCAGGTACTAAAGACGCTGCCTTCGTTGGTCAGGTCTTCCAGGTATTTTGTGGTGTTGTAGGTATAGCCCGCAAATAGCTGCAGATTGTCCGTCACTTCACCACTGATTTCCGCGTCGATACCCTGGCTACGAACTTTCCCCGAGGCTACCGAGCAGTACGAGCCAGCACACTCCAAACCACCGGCGATGTCGTTGACGGCACGGTTTTCCTGGTCGTAACGGAAGATGGCCAAGGAGGTATTGACCCGACCGTCCATCAACTCGCCCTTGAGGCCGATTTCGTAGTTGGTGCCGACGATGGGTTTGAGCACCTTACCGCTGGTATCACGGTTGGTTTGCGGCTGGAACACGTCGGTGTAGCTGGCGTATACCGCCCATTCGCGGCTCAGGTCATAGACGATACCGGCGTAGGGCGTGACCACTCCGGTTTCAGTTCCGGTGCTTGGATCGTTGGGCGTGATACCGGTTTGTCTTTCGGTTTTCGACTTGTAGCTGAAGTCGTACCAGCTAACCCGGGAACCCAGTATCAGCGTCAGATCGTCAACCGGCTTGACGCGCCAGGTGCCGTACAGGCCTTTCTGACGGATATCGTATTTGCTGAGGGTGCCCTGGCCGCCCGCGGCAAGCAGACTGTCGTAGCTGATGTCCGGACGGTCATTGTCGAGGTCGAAGATGGTGTCGCTGCTGCTGTTGAAGGTACGGGCGAAGCGATCATCCGTCTCCAGCTGAGAGAAGTTGCCGCCCAGCATGACTTCCTGCTGCATCGACAAGGCTTCGAACTTGCCGGTCAGGTTCACGTCCAGACCGGCCTTCGTGGACTGGAAATCGGTCACGAAGTCGGCATATTGCACGCGACTGCCATCCGGCAAGAGACCGCCAGGACTTTGGGTTCGCTGGTTTTTCGACTGATTGTCTTCGGTCATGTACACGGTGCCGACCTTGAGGGCCCAATCGTCGTTGAAGCGGTGCTCGAGATCGGCGTAAAGGGTGGTGACGTCGATTTCGGAACGGTTCCAGCGCGCGCCGGTGTAGGTCGAACGCGAAACGTCCGGCATCGACCCGTCGGCGTAGAGTGGCAGGCCACGGATGTTGCCGCGCGATTCGCCGTTGGATTGGCTGACCGCGAAGCCCAGGGTGGTGTCTTCGCGCAGGTCGATATCCAGGGCGCCGTACAGCGAGTGGGTCTTGCTCCACGCGTGGTCGATGAACGAGTTGCTCTGGTCTTCGTCTACGACGATGCGGCCGCGGATGTTGCCGGCCTGGTTCAGCGGGCCGCCGGCATCCACTTGCAGACCGTAGTGATCCCAAGAGCCGGCCTTGCCGGTCAGGGTCACGGTCGGTGTGCTCTGACCACGCTTGCGCACCAGGTTGATGGCACCACCGGGGCTGCCGGTGCCTTGCAGCAGGCCGGAGGCGCCGCGCAGGATTTCCAGGCGGTCATAGAAGATCAGGTCCTGGGTCGCCCAGTTGCCCAGCGAATAGGTGTTACGCGGGATCGGCACACCGTCGTACTGCCAATCGTCGATCTGGAAACCACGCGACGACAGAATCATGCCTTCGCCGACGCCCTGCAGGCCGACTATGCCGGTGGTCTGGTTGACGGCGTCCTTGAGATCGACCAGGTTCTGGTCATCCATCTGCTTACGCGTCATCACGGTGATCGACTGGGGAATTTCCTTGAGGGTGTGGGTACCCTTGCCGATGGTCACCGCGTTACTGGTGTATGAGTTGCTGCCTTCGGTCGTCGCATCCAGCTGCTGTGCATTGACGGTGGTCGCGCCCAGCTCAAGGCCTTCAGTGGCGGAACCCCGCACCAGCATCAACGTGTTGCCTTCAAAGCTGTAGCGCACGCCGGTACCCTTGAGCAGTTCGGCAATGGCCGCTTCGGCGCTCAGTTTGCCGCTGACGCGGTTGCCGCGCAGGTCAGCGATGTCGGCGGCGTTGTAGATCACCTGCCGGTTGGTTTGCTCGCCAAACGCTTGCAACGCCTGGGGTAAGGGCTGCGCGGCAATGTTGACGGCGATCTCTTCGGCGCAGACCTGCGCGCTGAACGGCATCAGACAGGCCATGCCCAGACCGGCCAGCGAATGACGTGAGCGAAGCGTACGGGAAACGATCAAAGCCTTGAACAGAGGTTTCAACTCATGAATTGCTGACATCGTGCTCTCTATTATTCGTTAGAAGTGGATAAGACCGATGGGCCACCAAGTGCCCGACGCTGCCCAAACACGTAAACCGCTCTGTCGGCCACCTCTAGGGCAGCACGTCAGTTGGCGGTCGACCCGGCCCCTCCCCGGGCACAGGTCATCTGTCTGGACAACGGCAAAAATCGTGTTCTGCCCTACAAACCCGAACCCTGGGGCTACCCTGCCCGACCCGAATTGTCTGCATACCTTAGTAAGACGTAGCGCCACGCAGAAACCGGAATGAGTTTATTTATCATTAACAGCATATTTAAAAAAAAGCCGACGCGTTGGGCGTCGGCCTTTTATTTGCGGGGTTCTCAGCTGTTCTGTGCAGCCTTGGCGTTTTGCAGTTGCCGGGCTTTTTCCGTCAACAAGGCTTTTTCTTCCGGGCTCATGCTGTCCAGGCGCAACCGCGTCCGGGCCAGTTTCTCCAGTTGACCGGGGCTGCTTTCCCGAGATCGCAACACCAATGCCAAACCCGCCACGGTCGGATGATCAAACACCACACCGGGATGGATTTCGCACTGCAACAACTTGCGAATACCGGCCACCAGTTTGATCACCAACAACGAATGGCCACCGGCGGCGAAGAAATCCCGATCAATGCCCAAACGCTCAACACCCAGCAGCTGCGCCATGCGTGCCGCGAGCAATTGCTCGAGCGCATCCCGTGGCGCCAGACATTCTTCGTCAGCCAGGCTTGCGCTGAGTTGCTGCAACGTCTTGCGGTCGATCTTGCCATTGGCCAGCCGTGGAAAACGTTCGATGAACTGCACGTGCTGCGGCAGCATCACGGCGGGCAGGCGCTGGGCCAGTTCGCTGCGAACGATCTCAAGCAAGGCCGGCGAAGGTGGCTGATGAGGCACGACGAATGCCTGCATCCCCTGTTCAGCTGTAGCGCCTGGCAACACCAGTGCTTCAGCCACCTGAGGCAGGCGCAGCAGTTCAGCTTCGATCTCCACCAGTTCGATACGGAAACCACGCACCTTGATTTGTTGATCGCGCCGACCGTGCAACTGAATCGCCAAATCCGGGCGATAACGCGCCAGATCTCCGGTGCGATACAGACGTTCCTGAGGATTGAACGGGCTCTGAATGAACACCTGCGCATCGGCCTCGGCATTGATGTAACCACGGCATAATTGCGCGCCACCCAGGTACAGTTCGCCCAACATCCCGACCGGGGCCAGTTGCAAGTGGTCGTCAAGGACATACACCTGATTGTTACCCAGCACCTGGCTGAGGGCGGCAGTCTCTTGAATTCCACCGTCCAGCAACAGCGGATGGATCAGCACACCCACCGTCGCTTCCGTCGGGCCGTAGTGGTTGAACACCCGGCAATCGCTGCGCAACTGAGCGATACGCTCAAGCAGCGTTGGGACGATCGGTTCGCCACCGAGAATCAGCGTAGACGGCAGTAGCGGACTGTCGCTGTCGAGCAGCGCGGCAAGGTGCGACGGAACGATCTTCAGGCAATCGATAGCCTGCTGTTTCAAGTAATCGGCGAACAACCGGCCGTCCTGCATCTGCTCGTCACTGGCCACATGCAGCGTCGCACCGTTGAACAGGGCACCAAACAATGCGGTGTTACCCAGGTCTGCCGCCACGGTAGACGAGAAGCCAACGTGTTTACACTGATTAAGCCCCAGGGCCTGACTGGCATGAGCGGTGTAATTGAGCAATTGTTGATGTTCGATCACTACGCCTTTGGGTACACCGGTGGAGCCTGAAGTGAACAGCACATAGGCCGCATCGCTGCCCTGGGTATCGAATTCGATGACCGGTGCCGACAGGTCCGTCGATTGGTGCAATTGATTCAGCGTGCAGACGCTCAACGAATGACCGTGCCACTGATCAATTTGCGCGGCATCCACCAGCAGCAAAGCGGCCCCGGCCTGCTCCAGCATCAACACCTGACGCGCCATCGGCCATTGCGGGTCCAGCGGCAGATACGCCGCACCGACACGCCAGACCGCCAGCATCGCCACCACCAGATCGGCCGAGCGCGGCAACGCCAACGCGACGATCGAACCTCGGGTCAGGCCTTGGGTTTTCAAAGCCTTGGCCAACCCGTCGACATTGGCCTGCAATTGCCCGTAGCTCAGGTGTTGCTGCGCGTCGGTCAGCGCAACGGTGTCCGGTGTGGCATGCGCCCAATCGGCAATGCGCTGCGGCAGGTATCGGCCATCCACCAGCGGTCGGGGTGGCGGGTTGATTGCCAGCAAGCGTCGTTGCTCGGCGGCCCCCAGCAATGCCAGTTGCCCCGACTCGGCCTGAGGATTGGCCACGATGCTCGCCAGCAATACGCTGAACTGCGTCATCAGCCCTTCGACAGCCATCAGCGAATAACGCTGCGTGGCGTAATGAAGATGCAGGCGGCCCGATTCGCCCGGTTCGAGTTGTAGCATCAGTTCAAATTGAGTTTCCCGAGCAACGGGACGCTGCACGGGTGTCCACTGCAGCGCGCTTGAAGTCTGGGGCTGCGGTGCACGCCAGACCGCGAAACCATAAGCCGGTCTGGCCGCTGCGGGTGCGAGTTCCGGTGACCAGTATTCCTGCCAGGTGCGGTGCTCCTCCAGGCGCGCCGCCAGTTCACTGACCCAGGCGCTGAACGAAGTACGTGCCACCATCGACAAATGCAGCGGCAGGGTTTTCTCGAAAACGCCCACGGCGTCGCAGAAATACTCATAGTCGTCGCGACTGTCGTGCCGCACCCCGACCAGCAGCTGTTCATTTCCACCCAGACGCCCCAACAGCAACCACCAGGCGGCTTGCATCACGACGCTCAGCGGTTGCGCCAGCGAGCCTGCCAACTGCTGCAGCGCGTTGTGCAGCGTGGGCTCAAGCGTGGTCGTCAACAGCGCTGTAGCGGACGATGTCTTGGCGGTTGCGGCCCGGTAGCCCAGCCATGGGGTGGACAGGTCGACATCCGCGCCTTGCAGGTGCTGCTGCCAGTAAGTCCGGGCACTGGCCGCATCCTCGTCGAGCACCACTTCGCTGCGCCATTCCAGGTACTGGGTGAATTCCCCGGTCTCGTCATCAGCCTCGGCCAGCCCCTGCTCATACGCCCGCAACAGTTGCTGATAAATCAGCCGCAAGCCGCTTTCATCGATACAGTGCCGGGCAACGCCGAGCACCAGGGTCCAGTGATTGTCCGCCTGGCGATAGAGCATCGCCTGAGCGTTCTCCGACTCACCGACGACAAACGATCGTGCCGCCCATTCGGCGACTTGAGCCTGGATTTCGGCTGCCGTTTCCAGGCGTGTCTGCACCGTCAACGGGAAGCGCCCGACGCCCCCGGCAAACTGGCGAAGACCATGGAAGCCCGGCGCCTTGGCCAGGCGCGGCACCAGCATCGGTTGCTGCGCCAACAGCGCATCCAGCGCCGCTTGCAGACGCTGCGGGTCAAGCGCACCGGTAATGTCCACTTCCAGCAAATGCAGCGCATCACTGCAGGCCGGGGCCTTGGGCAGCTGCTCAAGCAGCCCTTGCTGCTCGGGAGTGAAGGCGTAACCCAGGTCCTGCGCGTCCATCGATACCTCGTTCATGCTCCGGTTTCCTCGGTGTTCATGGTGCCTTGGGCGTTCTGTGCGCTTTCAAGGGCACTGCGGTCGAACATGTCGCCCATGGCGACGACGATTTTGCGCGGGCCTTCGAACGGATCACGGGCGTGAGCTACGAGCATGTTGTCCAGCAGGATCGCATCGCCTTTTTGCCAGTCGAAACGCACCGCGCATTCCTCGTACAACTCACCGATGCACTGCATCACGTCGTCTTCGATCGGCGAGCCATCGCCGTAATAGACATGACGCGGCATGCGCTCCAGGCCGAACATCGACAGCAGGTCTTCACGCACATCCGGCTCCAGCCAATAGATGTGGTGCAACTGCACCTGATTGAAGAACGACTTCTCGCCGGTGACCGGGTGACGGATGATCGCCGGCCCCGGAGTACGGGTCTGCAACTCATCGTTATCGAGCCAGCGCCATTCGATACCACCGGCACGGCAACGGGCCTCGACCTCGGCGCGATCTTCGGTCTTGAAGAAGTGCTGCCAGGACACGTCGAGCTTGTCGGTGAACGTACGTACGTAGAGCAAGCCCTTGTTTTCGAATTTTTCACGCAGGTCCGCCGGCAGTTTTTCGTACATCAACCGGCAATCGACCACCGGTGTCGCACCGCCCACGGGCGCCGCCTGCTCGCAATAGAACATCTGCTTGCGCGGCCAGCGGTCCTGATGCGAACTCTCGTTGTGGAACAGGATCATCTTGCGTTCCGGGTACGGCGTGGAGCGGTAGGTGTTCTTGCCGCCCTCCTTCTTCGGCAGGTCGCCATACTGGCCATAGAGCCCCGGCTGGATCGCTTCGGCAAAAGCTTCAAAACCCTGAATGCCGTCCAGTTCGAAGCCGCGGAACAAAATGCCGGCGTGCTCGGCCAGTTTCTGTTCGATCAATGGCCGGTTGTGGTTGATCCACTCGATCACGTCCAGGTGCGGCTCGTTCGGCTCCAACAGCAACGGAAACCGCTGCGGTGCAACCAGCAGGGATTCACGCAGCGGCGACGGCCGGACTTTGGCGACCGGAGTCGCGGAACGCTTGAGGAATTTGCCGAGTTTGTCGGCCTTGGGTCCCGGGGCGGTGGCGGGCATAGCAGCCACCGCGCGGTTGTCGACAGGCATACTGAGAGCTCCCAACTGAATGTCCTGATCAGCGACGATCTGTTCCAACAGGGCTATCCAGGCCTTGACCAGGTACTGAATGCGCTCATGTCCGAACAAGGTTGTGGCGAATTGCCAAGTACCCAGCAATTGCCCTTCTTCATCGTCAACGAACAATGCCATGTCGAATTTAGAATGGGTCTCGAGCGCCGGCAGCGCTTCCACGCTCAAACCGCCCATGGCCTGGACACGTCCCGGCAGGTTGTTCATCACGAACAACACCTGCACCAACGGGTTCATGCCCTTGTGTCGCGGTACGCCCGAGGCGTCGACGATCATGTCGAACGGCAGGTCCTGATGCTCCAGGGCGCTGAGCAGGGTTTCCTGGGTCTGCGCGAGGAAGTTAGAGAACACGGTGCCGGCCTCGAACCGCGAACGCAGAGGCAGCACGTTGACGAAGAAGCCGATCAGCCGCTCGAGCTCCGGCTGCTCACGCCCGGCGACATCGGCACCGACCAGCACATCGGCTCCACCACTGACCTGGTGCAGCAGCACCTGGAACGATGCCAGCAGCGTGCTGTACAACGTGACGCCTGCGTCCACGGATAGCTTGCGCAGCGCGCGGCTCAAACCGGTGGTAAGCCGGAACTGCACCGCGTCGCCCTCATTGGACGGCGTCAGGCCGCGCGGGTTATCCAGTGGCAGCATCAGCTGCCCGCTGTAACCGGCGAGCCGGTCTTTCCAGTACTCGGCCTGTTGCCCCAGAACCCCTTGCTGCTCAAGCGCCTGCTGCCAGAGTGCGAAGTCGGAATACTGCACCTCCAGCGCCGGCAGTGGCGTCAGGTCGCCGTCCTCGGCACGGTCGTAGCTGTCGTAAACTTGCACCAATTCATTAATCAAAACCCCCATCGACCAACCATCGGAAATGATGTGGTGCATGGCGTACAGCAACACATGTTCGGTCGGCCCCAGGTGCAGGATTCGCCCACGCAACAGCGGTGCCTGTTCCAGGTCGATCGGTGTGCGCGCGTTATCCAGTGCCGTTTGCGCCACCTGTTCTTCCTGAGCACTGCGCGACAGCCCGGACAGGTCGATCACCGGGAAGTCCAGCTCGACATGCTCGGCGATCAGCGCAATTGGGTCGCCCTCGTCGTCCTGCGTATAGGCGGTGCGCAGCACTTCGTGGCGGCGCACCACCTCGGCAAAGCTACTCAATAGTCGCTCGATCGACAGCTCGCCGCGCAAGCGCAGGGCCATCGGCATGCCGTAGGTCGACGTGCCGCCGGACAACTGCTCGGCGATCCACAGACGGCGCTGCACCAACGACAACGGTGCGCTGTCCTTGGCGCCATGGGCCTTGAGCGCCACGGAACCAGCGCCCGTGCCCGTCGTTGGCGCGTCCTGCTGCTGGCGCATCCAGATCGCCAGTTCCTTGAGGCGTGGATGGTTGAACAGGTCACGCAAGTTCAAGGCGCCGGCCGTGAGTTTGCGCAGGCGCGAAACCGCCTGAGTCGCCAGCAGGGAGTGCCCGCCCAACTCGAAGAAGTGATCCTCGCGACCGACCCGCTCGAGTTCCAGCACGTTCTGCCAGACCGTCGCAATCTGTTCTTCGAGTTCGCCGACCGGTGCGACAAAGTCCCGAGACGATGCGCTGACATCAATGCTCGGCAACGCCTTGCGATCGATCTTGCCATTGGGCGTCAGTGGCAGGCTTTCGAGGAACAGCACATGCGCCGGCACCATGTAATCCGGCAGGCTTTCCTTAAGTCGTGCTTTGAGTTCTTCGCGCAGTACGGCCTGTGCCGAGGCCTCGCCAAGAGTCAGCGCCGGGTCATCGAACACTACGTAGGCGACCAACTGCTGGCCCAATGCGCCCGGATGCGCCACGACCAGCGCTTGTCGCACGCTCGGCGCCTGAAGCAGACGGGCTTCGATCTCGCCCAGCTCGATACGGAAGCCACGCACTTTCACTTGATGGTCGATACGCCCGGCGTATTGCAATGTGCCGTCGGCCTGATAACGGGCCAGGTCACCGGTGCGATACAAGCGTTCGCCGTTGCTGGCAAACGGGTTCGGCACGAACTTCTCGGCGGTCATCGCCGGGCGCCCCAGGTAACCGCGGGTAATGCCGGCTCCGGCCAGGTACAGCTCGGCCGATGCGCCCAGCGGCGCCGGTTGCAGATCGGCACCCAGCAGGTAGCTGGCGGTGCCGTTGAGCGGCCGACCGATGTTCGCCGTGCCGCCGGCTTCGCGGCGACTCCAGGTGGAATAGGTGGTGTCTTCCGACGGGCCATACAGGTCGTAGACATGTTCGATGCTCGCCTGCTGGTACAACGTCTCCACCAGACTCTGCTTCAGTGGCTCACCGGCCAGGTTGATGATGCGCACGCCTGGCGGAATCTGCCCGGCATCCTGCAATGCGGCAATGGCCGACGGCACGGTGTTGATCAGGCGCACCTGCTCCCGCGCCGGCAAGTGCGGCAGTTCCAGAGCATTGCGGGCGATGATCAGCGAACCGCCGTTGGCCAGGGTGACGAACAGCTCCCACACCGACAGGTCGAAACACACCGACGTCGAGGCCAATACCCCTTGAATGTCGTCGCGGCTGTACACCGACCGCGACCAGTCCATCAGCGCCAGCACATTGCGATGGGTAATCGCCACGCCTTTGGGCTTGCCGGTGGAACCGGAGGTGTAGATCACGTAGGCCAGGTTGTCCGGCGTCACCGCAGTCACCGGCGCGTGATGCGGATAAGCCGCCAGTGGCGCTTCGAGCTGATCGAGCAGCAGCACCTGAGTATCAGCGCCTGTGGCCAGCGTCGTCGCCACCGCCTGTTCGGTCAGCAGCACCAGGGCACGGCTGTCCTCAAGCATGTAGGCCACGCGATCGGCCGGATAATCCGGGTCCAGCGGCACATAGGCGCCACCGGCCTTGAGCACCGCCAGCAGCGCCACCAGCAAGTTGTCGGAACGCTGCATCGCCACGCCAACACGGACTTCCGGGCCGACACCGCATTCAATCAGCTTGTGCGCCAGACGATTGGCCCGCGCTTCGATGTCGGCATACGTCAGCTGCCGGTTGCCGAAGGTCACGGCCAACGCTTGCGGCTGCACAAAGACCTGACGATCGATCATCTGGTGAATGCACAGATCCTCGACCCCACAGGCTTCGGTGCGGTTCCAGTCGCGCAGTACTAATTGCTGTTCGGCTTGGTCCAGCAACTCCAACTCGCCGAGGCAACGCTCGGCGCTGGCGCTCATATGGATCAACAGGTGCTGCAACTGCGCCGCCAGTGTCGCCACGGTGGCCGCGGCAAAACGGCTGTGCTGATAGCTGAAATGCACCGTCAATCGGCTGTCCAGGCTCACCGCCAGCGTCAACGGGTAGTTGGTTTGCTCATGCCTGGCCACCTCGCCGAAGCGCAGATCTTGTGGCGCGCCCTGTTGCAGGGCTTCGGCGATCGGGTAGTTCTCGAACACCAGAATGTTGTCGAACAGGGCTTCACCACCCTGCCCGGCCCAGCGCTGAATGTCGAACAGCGGCGTATGTTCCTGCTCACGCAGCAGCAGATTCTGCGCCTGCACCTGCTGCAGCCACTGCGCCAACGGTTGTTCGGCACGGGGGCTGGCGATGACCGGCAAGGTGTTGATGAACAGACCGATCTGCTGTTCGACCCCACTCAGCTGCGCCGGACGACCAGAAACCGTGGCGCCGAAACTGACGGTGTCCTGCCCGGTGTAGCGCTGCAACAACAGCAGCCAGGCGGCCTGAACCAGCGTGTTGACGGTGACTTTCTGTCCCCGGGCAAAGGTGTTGAGGTCATCGGTGACAGCGGCGTCCAGGGTCAGGAAATGCTCGCCCTGCGTATCGATGCCAGCCTGGTTGCCACGGTAAACGAGCGTGTCGGCCAGACGGGTCGGCGCCTCGAAGTTCGCCAGCTGGCCTTTCCAGAAGTGCTCGGCGACCTGCGCGTCCTGTTGCGCCAGCCACTGGATGTAATCCCGATAACGACCCGCCGCGATCGCCGGTGCCTGGCCGCTGTAGCGTTGCAGCACTTCGCCCAGCAGCTGCGAGTTGCTCCAGCCATCCATCAGAATGTGGTGGCTGGTGTAAATCAGCTGAAAGCGTTCGGCGGCGACTTGTACCACCACCAGGCGCAGTAGAGGCGCCTCATGCAGGTCGAAGCCCTGTTGCCGTTGTGCATGAGCCAGTGCCTCGAGCGCCTGGGGCAGGTCGTTCTGCCCACGCCAGTCATGGAAGGTGAACGGCACTGGCAAGCGCTTGTGGATCACTTGCTGCGGCCGCTGCAATTCGCCGTCCCAGATAAAACTGCTGCGCAGCACATCGTGCGCATCCAGTGCCGCTTGCCAAGCGTCGCGGAAACGCTCGACCTGCAAACCTTCGACGTCCACGCACAGCTGATTGATGTAATCGCCGACCTGCTGCTCGTAGAGGGTGTGGAACAACATGCCTTGCTGCATCGGTGACAACGGGTAAATGTCTTCGACCTGGCGTGGCGCCACGGGCAACGAATCGAGCTGGATTTGCGTCAACCCGGCCAGCGGGAAATCCGACGGTGTCAGCCCCTGATGCCGAGCCTGACAGCAGTGCTCGATCAAGATCCCCAGTTCCCGCGCATAAGCATCCGCCAACCGCGCGATGGTCGATTGATCGAACATCTGCCCGCTGAATGTCCAGCCGATACTCAATTCGCCGCCATACACCCGACCATTGAGGGTCAGCCAATTGTCCAGAGGCGCCAGCGGACTTTGCTGCGCGCCGGCCGATTCGCTGGCTGGGGTGAACAGTGCGCCCGCCTCGTCGCCGAACCCGGCATCGAACTGGCCCAGGTAGTTGAAGGTAATGCGCGGCACGGGCAAGGCTTGCAGCGCCTGCCGGGTGCGGTCATTGCCCAAATAGCGCAGCGCGCCAAAGCCCAGGCCCTTATCGGGGATCGCCCGCAGCTGCTCTTTGATCGTCTTGATCGAGTCCTGCGCAGTCGCCGCCGGGGTCAGCCTGACCGGGAACAGACTGGTGAACCAGCCTACGCTGCGGCTCAAGTCGAGTTCTTCGAACAACGCCTCGCGACCATGGCCCTCGAGCTGGATCAGGGTCGATGCGTCGCCCGTCCAGTCAGCGATCACTCGCGCCAGAGCCGTCAGCAACAGATCGTTGACCTGTGTGCGATAGGCCGCCGGCGCCTCCTGCAACAGCTGGCGGGTCTGCTCTTTGTCCAGACGGGTCTGCACATGCAAGGCGTGACGATTGTGCAACTCGCCCTGTGGTCGATCGCAAGGCAAGTCATTGCGCGAATCCTGCAATTGCCCTTGCCAGAACGTCAGCTGAGCCTGCATCACCGCACTGTCGGCATGTTGTTGCAAGCGCCGCGCCCAGGCCTGGGTGGCGCTGGTCTTGGCCTGCAATTTGAGCGCTTCGCCGGCCTGCAACTGCTCGTAAGCCTGTTGCAGGTCTTCGAGCAGAATGCGCCAGGACACGCCGTCGACGACCAGGTGATGGATCACCAGCAACAGACGCTGACTGCCATCGGCCATGTTCGCCAGCACGGCGCGCAGCAGATTGCCGCTCGCCAGGTCGAGGCTGCGCTGGGCCTGCTCGCCCAACTGCTCGAGCGCCGCCGGATCAGCGATCTCGGCGGTCCACAGCAAAGGCGACTGTTGCCAGAGCACCTGTTGCTCAGCCAGCGAACGATGCTGCGCGGTCCAGCGGTCGCCTTGACGGATGAAGGCCAGACGCAACGCGTCGTGATGCGTGATCAGTGCCTGCAACGCACGCTCCAGGTGTTGGGCGTGCAACGGTTTGGCGGAGTTGAGCAGCACCGACTGGTTCCAGTGGTGCGGCTCGGCCATCTCGCGCTCAAAGAACAACTGCTGGAATGGCAGCAATGGCGTGTCGCCGGTGACCGGGCCCTGGTCGATGCTCAACCCGCTGTCGCCGACAGTCGCCACCGCCGCGAGGCTTTGCACGTTCTGGTGCAGGAACAAATCTTTGGGGCTGAAATGGATCCCCGCCTGGCGCGCCCGGCTGACCACCTGAATCGAGATGATCGAATCGCCACCCAGCTCGAAGAAGTTGTCGCTGATACCCACCTGCGGCCGACCCAGCACGCTTTGCCAGATCTCCACCAACGCCTGTTCGGTGGCAGTGGTCGGTGCGGCGTAAGCCTTGCTGCTGGTGGTCGTGTCAGCCTTTGGCAACGCCTTGCGTTCCAGTTTGCCGTTGGGGCTGACCGGCATTTTCTCCAGCCACAGCCAATGCTGCGGGACCATGTAATCCGGCAAGGTCTGGCTCAAGTATTCCTTGAGGCTGCGCTGCACGGCGTTGCGAACGTCATCATCGGCATGCAGCAGTGCGTCGCGGGCCGGCACCACATACGCCACCAACAGTGTGCCGTCCTGGGCGATGACCACCGACTCACGGACTTCGTCGTGTTCGGCCAGACGCGCTTCGATCTCGCCCAATTCGATGCGCAGGCCACGGATTTTCACCTGATGGTCCATGCGCCCGGCGTATTCGATCACCCCGTCGGCGCGATAACGCGCCAGGTCACCGGTACGGTACAGACGCTGGCCATCACCGAAGGCACTGGTGACAAATCGCTCGGCGGTCAGTGCTGCACGGCGGTGATAACCCCGGGCCAGGCCTTCGCCGCCCAAGTACAACTCACCGACCACACCCACCGGTACCGGCGACAACTCGTGATCGAGAATGTAAGTGCCCAGGTTGGCGATCGGCTGGCCGATCGGCACGCTGTCGCGATCTTCCTCGATACACGTCCAGTGCGTAACGTCGATGGCTGCTTCGGTCGGGCCGTAGAGGTTGTACAGCCCGGCATTGGGCAGCTTGGCAAACACTTGCTGCTGCGCATCCACTTGCAGGGCTTCGCCACTGCAGACGATCCGGGTCAGGCTGGTGCACTCGCCCACCGAAGGGTCTTGCAGGAACGCCTGCAACATCGAAGGCACGAAGTGCAGCGTGGTGATGTGTTGCGCGGTGATCAGCTCGATCAATTGCGCCGGATCACGATGAATACCCGGCGCGGCCACTACCAGTGTCGAGCCGGTCAACAGCGGCCAGAAGAATTCCCAGACAGAGACGTCGAAACTGAACGGCGTCTTTTGCAGTACGCTGTCCGTGGCGTCGAGCCGATAGGCTTGTTGCATCCAGCACAGACGATTGACCAGCGCCGAATGACGGTTGCCCGCCCCTTTCGGTTTGCCGGTGGAGCCCGAGGTGTAGATCACGTAAGCGAGGTTTTCACCCTCAAGGTCGATGCCTGGGTTGGAATCGCTGTGCCCTTCCAGCCAATCGCCGTCCTGATCCAGCACCAGGCTGCGAATGCCTGCCGGGATCGGCAATTGCTCAAGCAAGTGGCTCTGGGTCAGCAACAGCTGAATGCCGCTGTCTTCAAACATGTAGGCCAGGCGTTCCTGCGGGTATTCCGGGTCCAGCGGCAAATAGGCACCGCCCGCCTTGAGGATCGCCAACAAGCCCACGACCATTTCCACCGACCGCTCGACCGCGATGCCCACCAGCACATCCGGGCCGACGCCCTGCTCGATCAGCACGTGAGCCAGTTGATTGGCTCGGCCATTGAGCTCGGCGTAGCTCAGACTTTGTTCGGCAAACACCAGCGCACACGCATTCGGGGTTTTACCGACCTGTTCTTCGATCAGGTCATGCACGCTGCGGTGCAACGGGTAGTCGACAGCGGTGGCGTTCCAGTCGACAACCGTCAGTTGCCGCTCCTGGTCATCAAGCACTGCCAATTGCCCGACCGGCCGGTTGATGTCCTCGACCAGGCCCCGCAACAGATTCAGCCAGTGCAGGCCCATGCGCTTGATGGTCGATGGTTCGAACAAATCGGTGGCGTAGGTCAGCGAGGCGTGCAGGCCTTGCGGGTTGTCGCTGGTGTCCAGGGTCAGGTCGAACTGCGCGGTGCGGTGCTCCCAACTGAGGTTTTCCAGATCGATGCCCGGCAAGGATTCGGCCAGCGTTGACGCCGCTTCACTGCGGTGGTTGAACATCGCCTGGAACAGCGGGCTGTGGCTCAGGTTACGTTGCGGTTGCAAGGCATCGACCAACTGCTCGAACGGCAAGTCCTGATGCATCTGCGCCGCCATGGCCGTCTGCTTCACCTGTTGCAGCAATTGAGCGCCCGTCATCTGGCCGTCAAACTCGGCGCGCAGCACCTGAGTGTTGACGAAGAAGCCGATCAGACGCTCGGTTTCCAGTCGGTTGCGGTTGGCAATGGGCACCCCGACGCGGATGTCGGCCTGGCCACTGTAGCGATGCAGCAAGGTCTGGAACGAGCCGAGCAACAGCATGAACAGCGTGACGTTTTCGCGCCGGGCCAATGCCTTCAGGTCATTGCTCAGGGATTCGTCGAGGGTGATCGGCAGACGCGCGCCGCGGAAACTTTGCTGCGCCGGACGCGGATGATCCAGTGGCAACTCCAGCAGCGGCTGTTCGCTGCCCAGTTTTTCGGTCCAGTACGTCAATTGCCGATCCCGTTCACCGGCGGCCATCCATTGACGCTGCCAGACCGCGTAGTCGGCATACTGCACCGGCAACGCTGGCAGTTCGGCCGGCCGGCCCTGGCTGATCGCCGAGTACAGGCCCATCAGATCATCGATCATCACCTGCAACGACCAGGCGTCGGAGACGATGTGGTGCAGGGTCAGCACCAGCACGTGATCCTGCTCGCCCACCTGCAGCAGGACGAAGCGCACCAACGAACCGTCGAGCACATCGAACGGACGTTGCGTCTCCTGTTCGACGAAGGCCTTGATACTCGCCTCATCACTGGCGGCCAGACACTGTTCGACAAAGCTCACACGACCTTGCGGGCGGATCACCTGCCAGGTGCGGCCATCTTCTTCGACGAACGCTGTGCGCAGACTTTCGTGGCGCTCCACCAGCGCCTGGAAGCTGCGTTGCAGTGCGCTTTTGTCCAATTCGCCGCGCATCCGCAGCGCGGTCGGGATGTTGTAGGCGGCGCTGTCGGGGTCCATTTTCCACAGGAACCATTGACGTTCCTGGGCAAAGGACAGCGCCAGCGGTTGATCACGGTCGACCTGGGTCATCACCGGTGACTGCTCGCCGGGTTCGGCGCCCAGTGCCTGGACGAAATCCTCCAAGGTGCTGTGCTCGAACAGGCTGCGCAACGGCACCTGGATGTCCAGCACCCGACGTACCCGCGACACCACTTGTGTCACCAACAGGGAGTGCCCGCCCAGCTCGAAGAAGTTGTCGGTCAGGCCTACGCGATCCAGCTTCAGCACGTCCTGCCAGATGGCGGCGACTTGCTGTTGCCGTTCGCTCTGCGGGGCGACATAACGCGTCTGCAACTGGCTGGCATCCACCGCCGGCAACGCCTTGCGATTGAGCTTGCCATTGGGGGTCAGCGGCAGGCTGGCGAGGAATAGAACATGCGCCGGGACCATGAATTCCGGCAGGCATTCCTTGAGCCGCGCCTTGAGTTCATCACGCAGGCGCAGTTGATCGTCGGCGGCATTGAGGTCCAGTTGCGGCGCGACCACATAGGCCACCAGTTGCTGGCTGCCCAGGGCTTCCTGCGCCAGCACCGCCACTTCGCGAACCGCTGGCTGCTCCAGCAAACGCGCTTCGATTTCACCCAACTCGATGCGGAAACCGCGGATCTTCACTTGATGGTCGATGCGCCCCATGTATTCGAGCACGCCGTCGTGACGATGGCGCGCCAGGTCGCCTGTGCGGTACAGCCGCGCACCATTGCCGAACGGGTCGGGCAGGAAGCGCTCGGCGGTCATCGCCGCACGGTCGTGATACCCACGGGCCAGGCCGTCGCCACCGATCAGCAGTTCACCAATGGAGCCCGCCGGGTTCGGCGCCAGATCGTCGCCCAAAATGTACAGCGTGGTGTTGGCAATCGGTTTGCCGAGGTACGGCTGGCGCTGCTCGCGGGTCAGCTGCCAGGCCGCCGACCAGATGGTGGTTTCGGTCGGGCCATAAAGGTTCCAGACCTGTCCCGCCAGGCCAAGCATGCGCTGGGCCAGGTCATCGGCCAGCGCTTCGCCGCCGCAGAGGAATTTGCAGCCCTGGAGGATGGGAGCCTGTTCGTGGTCGAGCAACATGCGCCAGGTCGACGGCGTGGCCTGCACCACCGTGACCTCCTGCTGCCGGATCATTTCCAGCAGCGCTTGTGGATCCTGGGCGGTCTGCTTGTCCACCAGCACCACACGGGCACCGCTGAACAGCGGGCCGTAGATTTCCAGGCCGAAGATATCGAACGAGAACGTGGTCAGTGACAGCATGCGGTCCTGGGCGTCAATGCCCGGCTCTTTGACCATGCTCACCACAAAGTTCACCAGCGCCTGATGGCGCACCATCACCCCTTTGGGCTTGCCGGTGGAACCGGAGGTGTAAATCGCATACGCCAGGTGTTCACCGCTGATCGCTACCTGCGGATCGGCTTCGCTGTAACCGCGAGCGTGCTCGCCTTGCGGGTCGAGCGACAGGGTCTGCACACCAGCCGGAATCGGCAACAGCCCGATCAAATGTGCCTGGGTCAGAAGTAGTTGCAGACCGCTGTCTTCGATCATGTGCGCCAAACGGTCTTCGGGGTACTGCGGGTCCAGCGGCACGTAGGCACCGCCCGCCTTGAGAATCGCCAACAGACCAACGAGCATTTCCAGGCCGCGGTCGATGGCGATACCAACCAATTGATCCGGACCGACGCCCAGTTCGATCAGCCGATGCGCCAACTGGTTGGCCTGGCGATTGAGTTGTGCATAACTCAACGATTGCCCGGCGAACACCAGCGCGGTGGCCTGAGGCGTGCGCAGGGCCTGGGCTTCGATCAGTTGATGGATGCAGCGGTCGGTCGGGTATTCGGCGGCGCTGCGGTTCCAGTCCACCAGCACCTGCTGTTGTTCGGTTTCGTCGAGCAGCGTCAGTTCGCCCACCCGCTGCTGCGGATCGGCAACGATGCTGCCCAGCAGGTTTTGCCAATGCCGTGCCAGACGCTCGATGGTCGCGCCGTCAAACAGGTCGGTGGCATAGGTCAGCTGTGCGCCGAGGCCCTCGGGGCCGTCGAACGTTTCCAGGGTCAGGTCGAATTGCGCGGTGCGCGACTCCTGATGCAAGTGGCGGATCGTCAACGCAGACTCGCCCGTGCCCTGCCGGCTTTGGGTGGCACCGGTGCTCTGGTGGTTGTACATGACCTGGAACAGCGGGCTGTAACTCAGGCTGCGTTCCGGCTGCAAGGCCTCGACCAGCTGTTCGAAAGGCAGGTCCTGATGAGCCTGGGCGGCCATCGCCGTGTTCTTGACCTGGGCCAGTAACGCGCTGAACGAGGCCTGCGCATCGAATTCGGTCTTGAGCACCTGGGTGTTGACGAAGAAGCCGATCAGCCGCTCGGTCTCGACCCGGTTGCGGTTAGCAGTCGGCACGCCGACGCGAATGTCGGCCTGGCCACTGTAGCGATGCAACAAGGTCTGGAAGGACGCCAGCAACAGCATGAACAGCGTGACGTTTTCGCTTTTGGCCAAGGCTCTCAAGCGCTCGCCCAGTGCCGTCGGCAACGCCAGTTCATGACGGGCACCCCGCAGGCTCTGGACCGCCGGACGCGGGTAATCGGTGGGCAATTCCAGCACCGGATGCTCGCTGCCCAAGTGCGCCTGCCAGTAGTCCAGTTGCCGCTCGCGCTCCCCGGCTTCCATCCAGTGCCGCTGCCAGATGCCATAGTCGGCGTACTGGATCGACAACTCCGGCAAAGCGAGTTCGTGGCCCTGACGGTAGGCGCCATACAGTTGCAGCAGCTCATCGACCATGACCCGCATCGATGCGCCATCCGAGGCAATGTGATGCTGGGTCAGGGTCAGCACGTGCTCCTGCGCGCCAAGGCGCAACAGGCTGACGCGCAACAGCGGCCCGTTGACCAGGTCGAAAGGCTGTCCGGTCTGCTCAGACACGAACGCCTGAATCTGCGCCTCTTGCGACGGAGCACCAGGGTTGTCATCCAGTTCATGCACGGCGACGGTCAGGCTCACGTGCGGATGAATCACCTGCACCGCCCGCTCATCCTGCTGCTGGAACGTCGTGCGCAGGCTTTGATGACGCGCAATCAGGGTATTGAAGCCGCGTTCGAGCGCCGACACGTCAAGTTCGCCCTGCAACTGCATGGCACTGGGGATGTTGTAGGCGACGCTGTCGGGGTCCATCTGCCAGAGAAACCACTGGCGTTCCTGAGCAAAGGACAGCGGCACCGGATCGAACTGCGACTGTGTTTCGGGAATCGGCAAGTTCGCCGGCGAAACACCCTCCTCAAGCATCTTCTGCAGATAGACCCTGCGCTTGTCGAGCGGCAAAGTAATGAAGCGCCGGGCGATCTTCAAAGCGACATTGGTATCCATCAAGCTTCCTCCATTTCGTCAAGCAGGGCGTCCAGCTTGCTCAGTTTCAACGTATCGACCTGCTCACCTGCGGTTGCCAGACTGCTGACGAAATCCGTGAGTACGGGGTGTTGAAAAATCAGTTGTGGGGTCAGTTTCAGGCCCAGTTCCAGTTGCAGGCGTGAAACCACATTGACGGCCAGCAACGAGTGGCCGCCCAGTTCGAAAAAGTTATCCAGCAAGCCGACCCGCTCGATTTGCAGTACGTGCTGCCAGATCGCCGCGACCTGCTGCTCGCGCTCGCTCTGCGGGGCGATATAACGCACCTGCAAATGACTGGTCTCCACAGTCGGCAACGCCTTGCGGTCGAGTTTGCCGTTAGGCGTCAGTGGCAGGCTGGCGAGGAACAACAAGTGCGCCGGAACCATGAACTCCGGCAGGGATTCCTTGAGCCGTGCCTTGAGTTCATCGCGCAAAGACTGCTGATCGTCGGCGGCAGTGAGGTCCAGTTGTGGCGCAACCACGTAGGCCACCAGTTGCTGACTGCCCAAGGCTTCCTGAGCCAGCACCGCCACTTCGCGGACCGCCGGTTGCTCCAGCAGACGCGCTTCGATTTCACCCAGTTCGATGCGGAAACCGCGGATCTTCACTTGATGGTCGATCCGCCCTCGGTACTCGAGCACGCCATCAGCCTGATAACGGGTCAAATCGCCGGTGCGGTACAGGCGCTCGCCGTTGCTGGCGAACGGGTTCGGCACGTACTTCTCGGCCGTCATGCCCGGCCGGCCCAGGTAACCCCGGGTGATGCCGGCACCGGCCAGGTACAGCTCGGAGGACACGCCCAAAGGCACCGGTTGCAAATCGGCATCCAGCAGGTAACTGGCGGTGTGTTTGAGCGGCCGGCCAATGTTCGCCGTGCCACCCGCCTCGCGGCGGGTCCAGGTGGAATAGGTAGTGTCTTCCGACGGGCCGTAGAGGTCGTAGACATGCTCCACGGTCGGTTGCCCATAAAGCGCGTCGACCAGCGACTGCTTCAGCGGCTCACCAGCGAGGTTGATGATGCGCACACCCGGCGGAATCTGCCCGGCGCTCTGCAGCGCATTGATCGCCGACGGCACGGTGTTGATCAGGCGCACCTGATCCCGAGCCGGCAATTGCGGCAACTCCATGGCGTTGCGCGCGATGATCAACGAACCACCGTTGGCCAGGGTGACAAACAACTCCCACACCGACAGGTCGAAGCACACCGAGGTCGAGGCCAACACCCCCTGAATGTCGTCGCGGCTGTACACCGATTGCGACCAGTCGATCAGCGCCAGCACATTGCGATGGGCGATGGCCACGCCTTTGGGTTTGCCGGTGGAGCCGGAGGTGTAGATCACATAAGCCAGGTTATCCGGCGTGACACGAGTGATCGGGGCGCTGCGCGGATAATCCGCCAGCTGCGGCTCGATCAGGTCCATCAGCAGCACTTGGGTTTCGGCAGTGACGTTCAACGTTGCAGCAACAGCCTGCTCGGTCAGCAACACCCGCGCATGGCTGTCTTCGAGCATATAGGCCACGCGATCGGCCGGGTAATCCGGGTCCAACGGCACGTAGGCACCGCCGGCCTTGAGCACCGCGAGCAGCGCGACCAGCAGGCTGTCCGAGCGCTGCATCGCCACGCCGACCCGCACTTCCGGGCCCACGCCCAACTCGATCAGCTTGTGGGCGAGACGGTTGGCGCGGCCATCAAGTTCGGCGTAAGTCAGCTGTTGGCTGGCGAAGGTGACCGCCAGCGCGTCCGGTTGGGCGGCGACTTGGCGGTCGATCAACTGATGAATGCACAGGTCTTGGGCAAAACCTTCGTCAGCGCGGTTCCAGTCCAGCAAGAGCTGTTGCTGTTCGGTCTCATCCAACAGCACCAACTCGCCGAGGCAGCGTTCACCGGCGTCGATCATCTGGCTCAACAGGTGCTGCAAATGAGCCGCCAATTGCGCCACCGTCGCCGATGCAAAACTGGCGCGCTGATAGCTCATGTGCACCGACAATTGAGTGTCGAGGCTCACCAGCAGGGTCAACGGATAGTTGGTCTGCTCCAGACTTGCCACCGGACCAAAGCGCAGTCCTTGCGGCGCGCCCTGCTCCAGGGCTTGGGAAATCGGGTAGTTCTCGAACACCAAGATGTTGTCGAACAGCGCTTCACCGCCCTGCCCGGCCCAGCGTTGAATATCGAACAGCGCGGTGTGTTCGAACTCGCGCAATGCCAGATTTTGCGCCTGCACCGCTTGCAGCCAGCTGTTGAGCGATTGCTCGGCCCGAGGGCTTGCGATCACCGGCAAGGTGTTGATGAACAGACCGATCTGTTGCTCGACACCCGGTAGGTCGGCCGGACGACCGGCAACCGTTGAGCCGAAGGCCACGGTGTTTTTACCCGTGTAGCGTTGCAGCAGCAGCAACCAGGCTGCCTGCACCAGCGTGTTGACAGTGACTTTCGAGGCCCGGGCAAACTCGCCCAGACGCCGGGTTTGATCGGCATCCAGTACCTGGAAATGATCGCCATAACCTTGGGTGTCGATAGACGTTTGAGGCTTCGCGACGGTCTGGGCCAAACGCGTCGGCTCGTCCAGCGCGTGCAGCGCCGGGGTCCAGAACGCTTCGCTGGCTGCCGTGTCCTGACGTTGCAGCCAAGCGATGTAATCGCGATAACGCCCGCTGTGAGTGGCGTTGAACTGACCGCTGTAACGCTGCAGCACTTCACCGAGCAACTGCGAGTTGCTCCAGCCATCCATCAGGATGTGATGGTTGGTGTAGATCAGGTGATGACGGTTGTCGTCGATGCGCGCGATCACCAAACGCAACAAGGTCGACGAGCTCAAGTTCAGGTTTTGGCGCTCAGTGTCGGCGAGCGTCTGCAAGTTCTGATCGCGCTGCGGATGCACGCGCAAATCATGCAGGCTGTAAGGCATTTGCGCGTGTTTGCTGACCACTTGCACCGGGTTTTCCAGTTCGCCCTGCCAGACAAACCGTGTACGCAGAATGTCGTGGGCATCCACGACCGCTTGCCAGGCCTGATGGAAACGCTCGGGGTCCAGCCCTTCGACGTCCAGGCGTAACTGGTTGATGTAATCGCCCGTGGTTTCTTCGTACACGGCATGGAACAACATGCCCTGTTGCATCGGCGACAATGGATACAGGTCTTCGATCGACTGCGGCGCCAGCGGCAAGCCATCCAGTTGTGCCTGGCTCAAGCGCGCCAGCGGGAAGTCCGACGGGGTGATGCCGTGATTTCCGGTCTGGCAGCAATGGGCGATCAGTGCTTGCAGTTCCAGTGCGTAATCGTCGGCCAGACCCTGGATGGTCGCCTCATTGAACATTTCACGGCTGAAGGTCCAGCCCAGGTTCAGTTCGCCGCCATACACCTGACCATTGAGGGCCAGTTGGTTAGCCAATGGCGCGTTGGCATCCAGCTCATCGCCAGCCGCTTCGCTGGACGGCACGAACAACGCGCCGTCAGCTTCGGTGAAGCTGCCGTCGAACTGGCCAAGGTAGTTGAAGGTCAGACACGGCACCGGCAATTGGCTGAGAGTTTTACGTGCAGCCTCGTCACCCAGATGGGCCAGCGCACCAAAACCGATGCCCTTGTTCGGGATCGCGCGCAGCTGTTCCTTGATCTGTTTCAGCGAGCCGCCAAGGTCTGCGACCGGCGTCAGTTTCGCCGGGTACAGGCTGGTGAACCAGCCGACCGTGCGGGTCAGGTCAATGCCGTCGAACAGCTCTTCACGGCCATGACCTTCAAGCTGGATCAATGTGCTGTCGGCGCCGGTCCAGCGCACCATGACGCGGGCCAGTGCGGTCAGCAGCAAATCGTTGACTTGGGTGCGATAGGCCGCCGGGGCGTCTTGCAGCAATTGGCGGGTCAGTTCCTTGTTCAGTTGCGTACGCACCGTCAGTGCGTGTCGGTTCTGTTGCCCGCCCTGGGGATTATCCGCCGGCAAAGCCACTTCGACGCCTTGCAACTGCTGTTGCCACCAGGCCAGTTCGGTGCGCAGTTCAGCGCTGTGAGCGTAGGTTTGCAGGTGCTCGGCCCAGACCTTGGCGGCACTGGTTTTGGCTGGCAATTGCAGGGTTTCGCCGGTCAACAGTTGACGGTAGGCGGTTTGCAGATCGTCGAACAGAATGCGCCACGACACGCCGTCCACCACCAAATGGTGGATCGCCAGCAACAGTCGCTGACTGCCGTCATCGAGGTTCGCCAGCACCGCACGCATCAGTGGCCCGTCTTGCAGGTTCAGGCTGCGTTGCGCTTCGTTGGCTACCGCTTCCAGTGCCGTGGCGTCGGCGACATCGACCGCCCAGACCATCGCATCGGTCTGGCTGTCCAGCGCACGGTACTGCGCCTGCCAACCCTCGGCCTGTTCGGCGAAGCTCAAGCGCAAGCCATCGTGGTGCGCAACCAGTGCGCCCAAAGCCAGCTCCAGCACGTTGGCATTCAAGGTTTGCGTCGGCTTGAGCATCACCGCCTGGTTCCAGTGCTGGCGCTCGGGGATGGCCTGTCCGAAGAACACCTGTTGCACTGGCAACAACGCCAGTTCGCCAGTCACCGGCCCTTGATCGATGACCTGAGCCTGTTCGCCAAGCCGCGCCACCGTGGCCAGTGCCTGAATGGTCTGGTGCTGGAACAGGTCTTTTGGCGTGAAGCGGATACCGGCCTGTCGGGCGCGGCTGACCACTTGAATCGAGATGATCGAATCGCCGCCCAGCTCGAAGAAGTTGTCGCTCAAACCGACCTGATCGAGTTTCAGCACGTCCTGCCAGATCGTCGCCAGTTGCTGCTCCAGTGCGCTTTGCGGCGCCACGTAGGCTTGCTGCAATTGACTGACGTCCGGTTTGGGCAGGTTCTTGCGGTCGAGTTTGCCGTTGGGGGTCAGAGGCAGGCGCTCAAGCAGCAGCAAATAAGCCGGCACCATGTGCGCCGGCAGCACGGCTTTAAGTTGTTCGCGCAGGCTTTCGGCGAAATCGGCGCGATCGGCATTGAGCGCGTCGGCCACCACATAAGCCACCAGGCGCTTGCCGCTGCCGGCGGTGCCTTCCTGGGCAACCACCACGGCTTCGCGCACACCTTCGAGGGTTTGCAGGCGCGCTTCGATTTCTCCCAGCTCGATACGGAAACCGCGAATTTTCACCTGATTGTCGATGCGATCCAGATAATCGAAAGTGCCGTCGGCACGCTGACGCACCAGGTCACCGGTGCGGTACAGCAGGCCACCGACAACGCTGAACGGATCGGCGACAAACCGTTCCGCCGTCAGCCCCGGACGGTTCAGGTAACCCCGGGCAAGGCCCGTGCCGCCCAAGTACAATTCACCGGCCATACCTTGGGGCAGCAGGTTCAGGTCGGCGTCCAGCACGTAAGCGCTGCGGTCACCGATACGACTGCCGATCGGCGCATAGGCCGCACCACACTGCACGTCGCGCCCGGCCTTCCAGATCAGCGGCGTGACCACGGTTTCGGTCGGGCCGTAGCCGTTGATGATGTAGTCCGGATCGAGCGCGCGCTTGACCCGCTCGAAACTGGCGTTGGGCACGGCATCGCCGCCGAAGCAGTAGATCCGCACCTTCGGCGGGTTGCCTTCACGTTCGGCATGCTCGGCCAGTTGTTGCAGGTAGACCGGCGGGAACGCCACCACCGTCACGCCGTGTTCGCGCATGGCGTTGTAAGTCTGCTCCGGGGTCCAGAGACTGTCGTCGCGAATCAGCAGCGAGGCGCCGTGGGTCAGGCTGGTCAGCCAACGCTCGTGGGCGCCGTCGAATGCGAAAGACATGAAGTGGAATTCACAGTCACTGTCACGCATTTCATAGCGCTCGCCGATGGCCTGGCAGTGCATCGCCAGCGGGCCATGGGCAACGCTCACGCCTTTGGGATTACCGGTGGAGCCGGAGGTGTAGATGACGTAAGCGAGGTTCTGCGGATCGAGCTGCACCTCAGGCGCATTGAGGGATTGGCTGCGCAGATCGAGGCGGTCGAGCTCCAGCACCGGGACCGAATCTTCCACCGGCAACTGCGCAGAAACAGCAGAATCGGTCAGCAGCAACGCCAGCCCCGAATCCTCAATCAGATAGGCCAGGCGTTCACGCGGGTAGCTGGTGTCCAGCGGCACGTAGGCACCGCCGGCCTTGAGCACCGCCAGCAACGCGACGATCACACCTTCGCTACGCGGCAAGGCCACGCCAACCCGGCTTTCCGGGCCGACACCTCGCGCGATCAGGGCGTGGGCCAACTGATTGGCGCGTCGGTCGATATCGCCATAACTGAAACGCTGACCGGCGAAGATCACCGCCGTGCGCTCCGGGCGCTGGGCAGCGAGCTCGGCGATGCGTTGGTGAACGGCGACATTCACCGGATACGGTTGCGGGCGGTTACTGGCCTGTTGCTGCGCGAGTTCGGCGGAGCTGGCCAGGGCGATTTCACCGAGGTTGCGTTCGGCCGACTCGGCAAACTGTTCCAGCAGTTGCAGCAGGTGCGCACTGATGCGCTCGATCGCCGGCATGGAGAAATGCGCCCGGTCGAAGCTGTAATGCAGTGCCAGCGTCTGGCCCAGCGTCACCGCGACACTCAACGGATAATGGGTTTGCTCAAGGTTGGCGACTTCGCCGAACACCACACCTTGCTCCGCCCCCTGTTGCAGCGCCTGGGCAATCGGGTAGTTCTCGAACACCAGAATATTGTCGAACAGCGCTTCGCCACCCTGCCCGGCCCAGCGTTGAATGTCCGCCAGCGGCGTGTGTTCGAACTCGCGCAGGCTGAGGTTTTGCGCCTGTACGGCTTGCAACCAGTGGCCGACGCTCTGGTCCGGACGCGGCGCGCCGATCACCGGCAAGGTATTGATGAACAAGCCGACAGCTTGCTCGATGCCGGGCAAGTCTGCCGGGCGCCCAGCCACCGTGGCACCGAAGGCCACGGTTTCGTGACCGGTGTAGCGTTGCAGCAACAACAGCCATGCGGCTTGCACCAGGGTGTTGAGGGTGACTTTCTGTAGTCGGGCAAAGGCTTCAAGGCCTTGGGTGCGACTGACTTCCAGGGTCTGGAAGTGATCGCCGTGCCCGCTAAGGGTTTCGTTGCCAGACACCACCAGGGCCAGCCGGGTCGGCTCTTGCAAGGAGGCCAAAGGCTCGCTCCAGAAATCCTGGCTCAATTGTGCATCCTGACGCTGCAACCAACCGATGTAATCGCGATAGCGCGCGACGGAGGACACCGGCGCGCGACCGCTGTAACGCTGCAGGACTTCGCCGAGCAACTGCGAATTGCTCCAGCCGTCCATCAGGATGTGGTGATGGGTATAAATCAGGTGCCAACTATCGACGGCGGTTTGCACCAGTACCAGTCGCAGCAACGGTGCCAGGCTCAGGTCGAACCCTTGTTGGCGTTCGGCATCAGCCCGCTCACTCAAGGCCTGAACCTGATCGCCACGCTCACGCCAGTCGAGCACAGTGAACGGCAACTGAACCTGCTTGTGGACGATCTGAACCGGTTGCTCCAGTTCACCCTGCCAGACAAAGCCTGTGCGCAGGATGTCTTGAGCATCGACAGTGGCCTGCCAGGTCGCGAGGAAACGCTCGGGGTCGATGCCTTGCACATCCACCCGCAGCTGATTGATGTACTCGCCCGCCGCCTGCTCGTAAAGGGTGTGGAACAACAGCCCCTGCTGCATCGGCGATAGCGGGTAGAGGTCGTCGAGTTGTCCGGCGGCCACCGGTAGTGCATCGAGTTGTGCCTGGGTGATGCGCGCCAGCGGGAAGTCCGACGGCGTAGCCTGTGGGGTTTCGAGGGTGCAGCAATGTTCGATCAACGCATTGAGTTCGACAGCGTATTGATCAACCAGCTGCTGGATGGTCGCCGTGTCGAACATCTCACGGCTGAAGCCCCAACTCATCGACAGCTCACCGCCGTACACCTGACCTTCGACCGTTAGCCAGTTGGCCAACGGCGCCGACGGATCCTGGGCCGCTCCACTGCCATCGCTGGACGGCACAAACAGCGCCGCCTCGTCGAACTGGCGGTCGAACTGCCCCAGGTAGTTGAAGGTGATGCGCGGCTGCGGCAGGGCTGCCAGTGCGGCGCCAATGTGCGGATCGGCCAGGTAGCGCAGCACACCGTATCCCAGACCTTTGTCCGGTACCGCGCGCAATTGCTCCTTGACCGTTTTGATCGATGCGCCGAGATCGCCGGCCGGGGTCAGGTTGACCGGAAACAGGCTGGTGAACCAGCCAACGGTGCGGGTCAAATCGATGTCGTCGAACAGGTCTTCGCGGCCATGCCCTTCGAGCTGGATCAGCGTGCTGCACTGCCCGGTCCAGCGGCACATGGCCCTCGTCAGCGCAGTCAGCAGCAGATCATTGACCTGGGTGCGGTAGGCGGCTGGCGCCTGTTGCAGCAGTTTGCGGGTTCGCTCGGCGTCGAAGGTCAGTTCGATTTTCTGCTCGAAACGGTTTTGCAGTGCGCCGTCAGGGCGGTCGCACGGCAAGTCGTTTTGCGCAGCATCGCGCAGTTCGGCCTGCCAATAATCGATACTGTTCTGGAATGTCGGCAGGTGGCTTTGCAGACGAGCCACCCAGCGTTGGTAGGAACTGGTTTTCGCCGCAGCGGTCAGCGTCGAGCCGTCGCGTATCTGACAGTAGAATTGCTGAAGGTCCTCCAGCAACACCCGCCACGAAACACCGTCCACGACCAGGTGATGAATAGCCAACAGCAGCCGTTGCGTGCCGTCGGCCATGTCCACCAACAGCGCTCGCAGCAATGGGCCGTGTCTCAGATCAAGACTGCGCTGGGCTTCATCGCACAGGGCATTCAGTTCTTCGGCCGATTGCGCCGAGCGTTGCCACAACACCGACTCGCTGGACGCCGCGTCATAGGCTTGCTGCCAACCGACATCAGTCATTTCATATCGCAGACGCAAACCGTCGTGATGCTTGAGCAACTGCGCCAACGCTTGATCCAGCACCCCGGCATCCAGCGTTTCGCGTGGGACCAGCAGCAGCGACTGGTTCCAGTGTTGACGCTGCGCAATGGCTTGCTCGAAGAACCAGTGCTGCACCGGCGTCAGGGCCACCGCGCCAACGGCCGGACCTTGATCGATCAGGTTCTGTTCACCGCTGCGGGCCACTTGCGCCAGGCTGCGAATGGTCTGGTGCTGGAACAGGTCCTTGGGACTCAACACGATGCCCGCCTGACGCGCGCGGCTGACCACCTGCATCGACACAATGGAGTCGCCGCCCAGTTCGAAGAAGTTGTCTTCCAGACCGACGTTGTCGATGGCCAGGACGTCCTGCCAGATCGCTGCCACGGACTTTTCCAGCGCCGAACGTGGCGCCACGTGTTCGCGTTGCTGCTGAGTGCCGTCGACCGCAGGCAAGGCTTTGCGGTCGAGTTTGCCGTTGGGCGTCAGCGGCAATTGTTCGAGGAACAGCAGATAAGCCGGCACCATGTAATCCGGTAAATGTTGGCGCAACGCGGCTTTCAGGGTTTCACGCAGGCTCGCTTGAAGATCGGCATCACCCGCTAACACTGCGGCATCGGCCGGCACGATGTAGGCGACCAATTGCTGACCGCTGGCGCCGTCCTGCGCCAGCACTGCCAGTTCGCGCACCGCGTCCTGCTGCAACAGCCGCGCTTCGATTTCACCGAGTTCGATACGAAATCCCCGAACCTTGACCTGATGGTCGATGCGACCGACGTATTGCAATGCACCGTCGACCTGATAACGGGTCAAATCGCCCGTGCGATACAGGCGCTCGCCGTTGCTGGCGAACGGGTTCGGCACGTACTTCTCGGCGGTCATGCCCGGCCGCGCCAGGTAACCTCGGGTGATGCCGGCGCCAGCCAGGTACAGCTCGGCCGATACACCTTGGGGCACCGGTTGCAGATCGGCGTCCAGCAAATAGCCGGCGGTGTGTTTGAGCGGGCGGCCGATGTTGGCGGTGCCGCCGGCTTCGCGCCGAGTCCAGGTGGAATAGGTGGTGTCTTCCGATGGACCGTAGAGGTCGTAGACGTGCTCGAGGGTCGACTGCTGATACAACGCATCCACCAAGCTCTGCTTCAGCGGCTCACCGGCGAGGTTGATGATGCGCACACTCGGCGGAATCTGTCCGTCGCGCTGCAATGCATTGATCGCCGATGGCACGGTGTTGATCAGGCGCACCTGATCACGAGCCAGCAATTGCGGCAACTCCAGGGCGTTGCGCGCGATGATCACTGAGCCGCCATTGGCCAAGGTGACAAACAGCTCCCACACCGACAGGTCGAAGCACACCGACGTCGAGGCCAGTACACCCTGAATATCGTCGCGGCTATAGACCGATTGCGACCAGTCGATCAGCGCCAGCACGTTGCGATGGGCGATGGCCACGCCTTTGGGCTTGCCGGTGGAGCCGGAGGTGTAGATCACGTAAGCCAGATTATCCGGCGTGACGCGGGTCACCGGCGCGCTGCTCGGGTAAGCGGCCAGCCACGGCTCTGCGGCGTCCATCAGCAGCACTTGGGTTTGCGCAGTCACGGGCAGCGTCGCGGCCAACGCCTGCTCGGTCAACAGCACCAAGGCGCGACTATCTTCGAGCATGTAGGCCACTCGTTCGGCCGGGTAATCCGGGTCCAGCGGCACGTAGGCACCGCCGGCCTTGAGCACCGCCAGCAACGCCACCAGCAGACTGTCGGTACGCTGCATCGCCACGCCGACCCGCACTTCCGGCCCCGCACCCGACTCGATCAGTTTATGGGCCAGACGATTGGCCTGAGCGTCGAGTTCGGCGTAGGTCAGTTGTTTTGCCGCGAAGGTCACCGCCAGCGCGTCCGGCATGGCCGCGACTTGCCTGGCGATCAGCTCATGGATGCACAGATCATCGGCGAATCCTTGGTCAGCGCGGTTCCAGTCGTGAACGATGCGCTGATACTCCGCTGTTTCAAGCAACGGCAAATCGCTGATGCGCTGCTGGCTGTCGTTGACCATGCCGCGCAACAGATGGGTCCAGTGCCGTGCCATGCGGGCGATGGTCGCGGCGTCGAACAGGTCGTTGGCGTAGGTCAGCGCGGCGTGCAGTTTGCCGGCCTTTTCATAGGTATCCAGGGTCAGGTCGAACTGGGTGGTGCGCCCTTCCCATTCGATCACGCCCAGTTCCAGGCCCGACGCGGTGGCGACTGTGGAAATGTCTGCCACCTGCGGCTGATGGTTATACATCACCTGGAACAACGGCGTGTGACTGAGGCTGCGCTCCAGCTTCAACGCTTCCACCAGCCGCTCGAACGGCAAGTCCTGATGGGCCTGGGCGCCGAGGGCGGTTTCCTTGATGTCACTGAGCAAATCGGCCACGCGAGTCTGGCCGTCGAGCCGGGTCCGCAGCACTTGGGTGTTGACGAAGAAACCGATCAGGCCTTCGATTTCACCGCGGTTGCGATTGGCGATCGGCACGCCGACGCGGATGTCGGTCTGCCCGGTGTAACGGTGCAGCAAGGCGTTGAAAGCGCCGAGCAACAGCATGAACAAGGTAATGTTGTGTTTCTGCGCGGTGGCTCGCAGTTGCTCGGCCAGTTGGCCATCGATCCCGAACTCATAACGTGTACCGCGATAGCTGGGCATCGCCGGGCGCGGGTGATCGGTGGGCAACTCCAGCACCGGGTGCTCGTCGCCCAATTGGGCTTGCCAGTATTCCAGTTGCCGCGCCTGTTCCCCGGCTTCCAGCCAGCGGCGTTGCCACAACGCATAGTCGCTGTACTGAATCGGCAGCGGTGCGAGCTGCGGTTGCGCGCCTGCATCATGGGCGTCGTAGCAGCGGATGAACTCATCGATCAACACATTCATCGACCAGCCATCAGAAACGATGTGGTGCAAGGTCAGTAGCAGCACGTGCTCCTGCTCGGCGAGCTTGAGCAGCTTGACCCGCAGCAGCGGCCCGACGGCAAGGTCGAACGGCAGCAACGATTGCTGCTGGGCGGCCTCGGCCACGGCCTGCTCGCGCTCAAGGGCCGGCAAGGCGCTGAAATCGACCTGTTCGATCACCAGCGGCACACTGGCCGGCACTTGTTGCAGGGTCTCGTCGGCCTGACGCTGGAACACCGTGCGCAGGGTTTCATGACGCGCCACCAGGCTGGCGAACGCCTGCTCCAGGGCCGGCAGATTCAACCGCCCGGTCAGACGCACCGCACCCGGCAAGTTATAGGCGCCACTGTGCGGGTCCAGTTGCCAGAGAAACCACATGCGCTGCTGAGCGTAGGACAGCGCCTGCCGGTCCTCGGCCTCGACCCCTTGCGGAATCGGAAAACGGGCGAAGTCCACGCCCTCCTTGTGCAAGGCCGCAAGGAACATCTGGCGCTTTTCCAGGGGCAACCCGATAAACCGGCGAGCAAGTTTCAAGGAGTCTTCAGCATTCATTTCTTAGCATCCGGATCAGTAGGCAGGAAGCACAAAGGCACGTCGTCCCTATAAAACGAATGCAGACCGGAAAAATTAGCGTTTGAGAATAAGTATCAGGAAGGGAGGTCGAGCGAGGAAACACAGATGGTCGTAGCCCTTGTGTGGCGAGGGGGCTTGCCCCCGTTCGGCTGCGAAGCAGTCGTAAACCCTATGTATGCGGTTTGACTTTGAAATGCCGGGGGCGCTTCGCACCCCAACGGGGGCAAGCCCCCTCGCCACACAGGCTCGCTCCCACAAGGTGAAACAGGGTGGAATTCAGGCCGTGGCAACCATGGCTCCCCGCCGATGATGAACCTCCAACTGATCCTTGATCACCCGTAGCACCTTGGCTTCGTGCTCATGGATGAAGAAGTGCCCGCCGGCCAGCATGTCCACCGAAAAGCTGCCATGGGTTTCCTTGCTCCAACCGATCAACTGTTCGGTGGTGGCCTTGTCGGACTTGCCTCCCAGCACGTGCACCGGGCACTTGAGCAATGGCCGCTGCACCGGCTGAAAATGTCCGCACAGCAGAAAATCCGCGCGCAGAATCGGCAGCGTCAGGCTCATTAGCTCTTCATTGGCCAGCACCTCTTCGCTGGTGCCGTTGAGCGTTCGTAGCTGCTCGATCAACTGCCCATCGGTTTTCGGCTCGGCAAAGCCGCGGTCGTAGTCGGCCCGCATCGTGGGTGCCGCCGTTCCCGAGGCAAACAGGGCCACCGGTTCCGGGCAGCCCAGCTCACGAAAGGCGTGGGCCATCTCGCACGCCAGCAAGGCACCCAGGCTATGACCAAACAAGGCGTAGGGCGCTTTTAGCGTCGAACGCAGCTCCCTGGCCAATTGCATCGCCAGTGCGCGCATGTCGGTGTGCAGCGGTTCGCCGAACCGTGCGCCCCGCCCCGGCAACTCTACCGGCTGCAACTGCAGCCATTGCGGCAACTTGCGCCGCCAGCGGCTGTAGACCATGGCACTGGCGCCAGAGTACGGCAGGCACAGCAAGGTCAGCTTGGTCACCACGTTCACCTCAAAAAGTCGTCTGTAAGGAGGGACGGTCCGCAAGCGACGCAAATTAGTCAGCGCCGGTTAAATTTCCGCTGCAGGTTATCGTCCCCTGTTAAGACCAAAACCAGCTCAGACCAAAACCAACAAGGGGCAAAAGCCGTGGACCTGCAGACCATCCTGGGCAAACTGTTCGCCAATGCCGGTGCCGTCGGCATCAAAGGGGTTTTTCAATTCGTGTTCGGCCCGCACCAGGCGTACTGGTCCGAGGTCAAGGCCAGCAGCCGCACCGAAGCCGGCCGACATGCCAGCCCCGACGTGACCATCGAAGTTGCGGAAAAGGACTTTCTCGGGATCATGGGCGGCATGGCCAACGTCGAGGAGCTGTTCGCCAACGGTCGCTTGAAAATCGGCGGCAACATGGGCCTGGCGACGATGCTGCCGCAGATCATCGATCACGCTCGCCATGGGGGCGGTGTGGTGGAAAAGGTCGACATGAACAAGCGCTACCCGACCCCACCGCGTTTCAGCGAAAAGGTCTCCGCGAGCCTGCCAACCCAATATTCGGTGGAGCGCCGGCCACGCAGCGAGCTGTCGGTGCTGGAGTTCGAGACAAGCTACCTGCCCCACGGTATTCCGCTGGTGATCAGCGATGCCCTGCAAGACTGGCCCCTGTTCAAGCTCAGCCGTGAAGAATCGCTGGTGCATTTCGCCGAACTGCAAGGCATCACCCGACACGGCGATTACGTGAAGAAAACCTTCTCCACGGAACGGGATTTCCGCTCCACCTCCATGGCCGCGTTCATCGCCTCGCTGGATACCCCGGCGGTCAAAAGCGCCGATGGCGAACCACCGGCGTACATGGGCAACAATATCCTGCCCGCCCAATTGATGGAGCAGATCAAGTACCCACTCTATTTCGATCAAGCGCTGTTCATCCCGCCACGCATCTGGATCGGCCCCAAGGGCACGCTGACACCGCTGCATCGCGACGATACCGACAACCTGTTCGCACAAGTCTGGGGCCAGAAAACCTTCACCCTCGCCGCGCCTCATCACCGCGAAGCCCTCGGCACTTGGTCGACGGCCCCCCAGGGCGGGCTCGACGGTTGTGATTTCAATCCGGATGCGCCGGATTATCAACGCTTTCCCGGCGCGCGGGACGTGACGTTTCTGCGGGTGACCCTGGAGGCCGGCGACCTGCTGTTTCTACCCGAAGGCTGGTTCCATCAGGTGGAATCGGTGTCGACTTCGTTGTCGGTGAATTTCTGGGTGAATTCGGGAAGAGGCTGGTAATCCTTTATGGGAGCAAGCCTGCTGCACTCTGGATCTGCATTGCCCCGGTTATTTATGCTCGACATATAACCCCTGTGGGAGCGGGCTTGCTCGCGAAGAGGCCATCACCTTCAACATCAATGTCGCCTGCCAGACCGTCTTCGCGAGCAGGCTCGCTCCCACATTTTGAATTGCATTGCACCGGGCTACCCCACCGACAGCGGCGGCCCGACAATAAAGCACCTCGTCCAGCACCGATTCCAGCGCATAAGCGGTTTGCAACTCAGTCCGACCGCGATGGGGTCCGGCCTCAACAAGGGCCTGCAACTTGCCACATGCCGGCAAATGAACTCTCTGCGGCTCAAACCGGTCAGCTAGTTAGACCCTCGGTTCCCCGGAGCACTGCGGCAATGGTTGATCATTCCGAACGACAAAGCGCCATCGACGCCCACGGCATCATTGGCGACATGCGCAGCGCGGCGCTGGTCAACGACAAGGGCAGCGTGGACTTTTTCTGCTGGCCGGAATTCGACAGTCCGTCGATCTTCTGCTCGCTGCTGGACAGCCCCGAAGCCGGCATCTTCCAATTGGCCCCGGACCTGCCCGATGCCCGTCGCGAGCAGATATACCTGCCCGACACCAACGTCCTGCAAACCCGCTGGCTCAGCGATCACGCGGTGGTCGAAGTCACCGACCTGCTGCCCATCGGCGACAGCGAAGATGATTTGCCGATGTTGATGCGCCGGGTGCGAGTGGTCAGCGGACAAGCGACGATCCGCATGCGCTGCGCTGTTCGTCATGACTATGCCCGGGCTCCGACCAAGGCTCGCGCACGTGATCGAAGTGTGTATTTCGAGGCCACCGGCCAGCCAGCCATGCAGCTGTGTTCGGATCAGCACTTACGCATCGAGGGCCATGCGGCCGTCGCCGAATTCATCCTCCAGCAGGACCAGAGCGCCGAGTTCCTGCTCGGCGGCGTTGACGATGCGCGCTTCAAGGAAGGCGCCGCCGCACTGTGCCTGGAACGCACCCTGAAGTTCTGGCGTGACTGGATCGGGCAGTCCAATTATCGCGGTCGCTGGCGGGAAATGGTCAATCGCTCGGCCCTGGCCTTGAAGCTGCTGACCTCGCGCAAGCACGGCGCCATCCTCGCCGCCGCCACCTTCGGCCTGCCGGAAACGCCCGGCGGCGAACGCAACTGGGACTACCGCTACACCTGGATCCGCGACGCCTCGTTCACCGTCTATGCCTTCATGCGCCTGGGCTTCGTCGAGGAGGCCAACGCCTACATGCGCTGGCTGCGCTGCCGGGTCAGGGATTGTCACGGCAAGACCAGGAAACTCAACATCCTCTACGCCATCGACGGTCGCCAAGAACTGCCGGAGGTCGAACTTCCACACTTGGCCGGTCATGGCGACGCGACACCGGTACGCATCGGCAATCAGGCCTACGAGCAAATCCAGCTCGACATCTTCGGTGAGCTGTTGGACGCGGTGTACCTGGTCAACAAGTACGGTGAGGCCATCTCCCATGAAGGCTGGAAACACACCGTGGAGGTGGTCGATCAGGTCTGCGAAACCTGGCAGCAAAAAGACGTCGGCATCTGGGAAATGCGCGGCGAGCAGTATCATTTCCTGCACTCGCGACTGATGTGTTGGGTAGCCGTGGACCGGGCCATCCGGCTGGCCTCCAAACGCTCGCTGCCCGCCCCGTTCGCCCGCTGGGACCAGACCCGTCAAGCGATCTACACCGACATCTGGAGCAACTTCTGGAACGAGGAACGCGGGCATTTCGTCCAGCACATCGGCCGCACCGGCCTCGACGGCTCGATGCTATTGATGCCGCTGGTGCGCTTCGTCAGCGCCAAGGATCCGCGCTGGATCGCGACCCTCGAAGCCATCGAAAAAAACCTGGTGCGCGCGGGCATGGTCTACCGCTACCGCAACGACGACAGCCAGATCGACGGCCTGCCCGGCACCGAAGGCGCCTTCGCCGCGTGCTCGTTCTGGTACGTCGAATGCCTGGCCCGGGCCGGCCAAGTGGAGAAAGCGCACCTGGAGTTCGAACAATTGCTGAAGTACGCCAACCCGCTGGGGCTGTATGCCGAAGAGTTCGACAGCCATGCCCGACATCTGGGCAACACACCACAAGCGCTGACGCACCTGGCGCTGATCAGCGCGGCGAGTTTTCTGAACAGGAAGTTGAGCGGGGAGAAAAACTTCTGGCAGCCTTGAGACCGAGGCGCCTGCATCGCGGGCAAGCCTCGCTCCCACAGGTTCAGTGTGAATCCGTAGGAGCGAGGCTTGCCCGCGAAAGGGCCATCAGCCCAGCACAAGGCTTACTGTCGCCAAAACCCGTCGGAAATGCCTGCTTTCGCTGCATTTTTTGTAGGAGAAAGGCTTACAGGCAGTAAACAAAAACACATTCTACATACCCCTGTGGCGAGGGAGCTTGCTCCCGTCGGGATGCGTAGCGGCGCTGAATTCTACAACCACATTCCTCCAGAAACACCGCATTTGCTGGGTTTACGGCTGCTGCGCAACCGAACGGGGGCAAGCCCCCTCGCCACAGGATCGTGTAGGCCAAACACCTACATTTATTAAACAAACTCGCCCAATCAACACGCAGTCACTCATTCCTACATCCAGAAATACTTTGTTGCCACCGCTTACATCCGTCCCTACCATCCACGTCAACGGGCACAGCGGAGCTGTCCAATAAAACCCGAATTCAAGGAACCAGAATGACCCAGCGCATCCATCGCAGCATCGACACCCCACTCCGATCAGGCCTGAACCGGGATGAACTGTGGGAGGGCCACGACAAAGGCCTGATCAAATGCTGGGAGATCGGCCGCCAACGCGCCGCCCGCTTCCCCGACCTCGCCCAACAATGCCTCTCCGGCGAACTCCCGGTGCTGGGCTGGAAAGGTGGTGTCAGTCGCAGCCTGAAGAAACTCGAAAAATACGGATCCCTCAAATACCTCGCCCAATGGCAGGGGTTGCGCGGGGAAGATCTGGATATTGATCTGAGCTCAGAACGGGCATTGACCTGTTCCAGGACCAAAATGATGGTGACGTTTACACCGGATCGGTCGAAGTATTTCAATCAGGTGGCGGACGTGGAAGTCTGAGGATAAGGCCCCGAGTCGATTTGAATCAGCCATCTCAATACAGCCACTCTGGAATGTCGAATGAACCATGACGCGCAGATCCAATACGCACTGACACCCAGCCTCAATCTCGCCTACGAAGAGCACGGCCCCATCACCGGCGACCCGATCATTCTGCTCCACGGCTTCCCCTACTCCCCCCGCGCCTACGACGAAATCGCCCCGGCCCTCGCCGCAAAGGGCTACCGCGTGATCGTCCCGTACCTGCGCGGCTACGGCCCGACTTGCTTCAACTCCCCCGACACCCTGCGCTCCGGCCAGCAAGCCGCCCTCGCCCAGGATTTGCTGGACCTGATGGACGCTCTCGCCATTCAACAAGCCGCTCTGTGCGGCTATGACTGGGGCGGTCGGGCGGCGTGTATTGTTGCGGCGCTATGGCCGGAGCGGGTGCGCTGTCTGGTGACCGGGGATGGCTACAACCTTCAGAACATCCCCAACTCCACCCAGCCTCTGGATCCGGAGACTGAACACCGTCTCTGGTATCAGTACTACTTCCACACCCCGCGCGGTGTTGAAGGCTTGACCCAAAACCGCCGGGCACTGTGCGAACTGCTCTGGAAGTTGTGGTCGCCGACCTGGGCCAAAAATGCCGAACGTTACCCCTTGAGCGCGCCAGCCTTCGATAATCCGGATTTCGTCGAGGTGGTGATTCACTCGTACCGGCACCGCTTCATGTATGCGCCTGGCAACCCTGCGCTGGAATGGATGGAAGAAGCGCTGACCCAACAACCGGCAATCAGCGTACCGACGACTTCCCTGTGCGGCGCCGATGATGGTGTCGGCCCCGTATCTGAAATCGATGAAGACGCCGAGCGTTTTACCGGCCCTTACGAACGCCGAGTACTGGCGGGCGTCGGGCATAACATTGCCGAAGAAGCGCCCGAGGCGACCCTCAAGGCAATACTGGATCTGCTGGAGAGCTGACGGAAAACCGCTCGCGATAGGCTTGCGGTGTCACGCCCATGGCTCGCAGAAAACTGCGGCGCAAGGTTTCCTCGCTGCCAAACCCGCATTGCACCGCGACCCGTTTGATCGGTACACCGGTGTCGCTGAGCAGCCGTCGCGCGGTCTCGACCCGAATCAGTTCGATGGCCCGCGCCGGAGTCTGGCCGGTGTCGGCGCGGTAGTGACGGACGAAGCTGCGCTCGCTCATGCCGGCCTGCAAGGCCAAGGTCGGGATGCCGAGGTCCTTGGTGAGGTTTTCGCTGATCCAGGCATGAAGATCGTCGAATCGGTTGCCTTCCTTTTGCAAAGACAAGGTAACGCTGAACTGCGCCTGCCCCCCCGGACGCTTGAGAAACACCACCAATTGCCGGGCGACGTCCAGGGCCATGGTTCGGCCGAGGTCTTCTTCGACCATCGCCAGGGCCAGGTCGATGCCCGCGGTGACACCGGCCGAGGTCCAGACCGGGCCGTCGTTGATGAAGATCGGGTTGGGTTCGACCTGCAGTTTGGGATGCTGATGCGCCAATTGCTCGCAACGGGTCCAGTGCGTGACCACCCGCCTGCCATCGAGCCAACCGCTGGCCGCCAGCAAAAACGCCCCGGTACACACCGACGCCACCCGCCGACACCCCGTCGCGTGCTCACGTACCCAGCCCACCAGCGACTCGTCTTTCGCCGCCGCGTAAACGCCCCAGCCACCGGCAATGATCAAAGTGTCGCGGCCCTGTTCCGGCAACGGCTCCGCCAACAGCGCCAACCCCGCCGACGACATCACTGCCCCGCCGCCGCTGGCAATCACCGACGGCGCATAGGGCGGCGGCAAACCTTGCTGGCGAGCAATGTCGTTGGCCGAGGCGAACACCTGCAACGGCCCGGTGACGTCGAGCAGTTGCACGTTGGCAAAGGCCAGCACATGGATGGTTTTCGGATGGCTCGTCATATTTGGCGTAATTCGTGGGGTTATTGGCGTATGCGCCAGATCCTACGAGCCTACAGTGAAGTCGTCCACCTCAACCAGGAGAAAAAACGCCATGACGTTGCAGATCGGTTTTCTGTTGTTTCCACAGCTTCAACAACTGGACCTGACCGGCCCTTATGACGTGCTGGCCTCGCTGCCGGACGTGAAAGTGCATCTGATCTGGAAGGACCTGGTCCCGATCACCGCGAGCACCGGGCTGGTGTTGAAACCGACCACAACCTTCGACGATTGCCCGGCACTGGATGTGATCTGCATTCCCGGCGGCAGCGGCGTTGGGCCGTTGATGGAGGATGACAAAACCCTGGCCTTCATCAAGGCTCAGGCCGCTAACGCGAAGTATGTCACTTCGGTTTGCACCGGCGCGCTGGTGCTTGGCGCGGCGGGGTTGCTCAAGGGCAAACGTGCCACCACTCACTGGGCATATCACCAATTGCTCGAGGTGTTGGGAGCGATCCCGGTGAACGATCGGGTGGTGCGCGACGGCAATCTGCTGACTGGTGGCGGGATCACCGCGGGGATCGATTTTGCCCTGACCCTGGCGGCTGAATTGTTCGATAAGGACACGGCGCAACTGGTGCAGTTGCAGCTGGAATACGCACCGGCGCCACCGTTTGCTTCGGGAAGTCCCGAGACAGCGCCGGTCAGCGTGCTGGATGAAGCCCGCAAACGCGCTGCCGCGTCTTTGAAATTGCGCTCGGAAATCACCGAACGTGCAGCGGCGAAACTCGCCCGCCAGTGAAAGAAACGGCTGCGGGAGCTATTGCCCCCGCAGCCAGTCACTCAGGCCGGAAAATCTGTTGCCAGCGAAATGGCTTTCCACTGGTTCAAGTCCTGCTGCACCTGTGCGATTTTCTGTTGCGCCAGGTCAACCGCAATCTGGCCCATGAACAAGTGCAGCGGCGGCTCACTGACATTGGCCGCCTGAATGATTGCCAAGGCAATCTTGTCCGGGTCGCCGGCCTGCTGACCATCAAGAGTGTTCTGGTGCAGGTCCAGTGAGGCTTGCGCGGCGGTGTAATCATCAATCCTGCGCTCGGCAACAGCCAGTGAAGCGCTGGACAGAAACCCCGTACGCACCGGTCCCGGATAAACCACGGTGGCCTTGATTCCCAACTCCTGAACCTCTGCCGCCAGCGCTTCGGTCATACCACCGAGGGCGAACTTGCTCGCCACGTAACTGCCCCAACCGGCATAACCGCCATCGAAGCCGACAATCGACGAGATATTGATCACGTGCCCGCTGCGCTGCGCCCGCAACTGCGGCAAGGCGTGACGCAATACATTAAGCGGCGCAAACAGATTCACATCGAAATTGCGCCGCAATTCGCTGTCCGACAGCGCTTCGAAGGTGCCCTGCTGGCCGTAACCGGCGCAGTTGACGACGACATCAAGACTGCCGAAGACTTCAACGGTGCTTGCGATAGCACTGGCCACGCTGGATTCATTCATCAAATCGACTTGCAGCGGCAGAAAGCGCTCGCTGGCGGCCTGCAGCTCCCCGAGGTTACGGGAGGTGGCGGCGACGCGATCACCCAAGGCTAACACCTGTTGCGCGAGGGCCAGGCCGAGGCCCTTCGAGGCGCCGGTGATAAACCAGGTTTTAGGAGAGTTTTTCATGGGTAGGTTCCTCTGTTTCAGTGCATGACTTGCTCGATAAAATCAATGACGCGTCACTCCGGCCGGCGGTACAGCACCATCCCGGCGTGGTAGAGCACCCCGTCGCGAAAGTCGCCGTCAGCCGTGAAACCGGTGTCGTCGACATATTCGATGTGGTCGCCCTCCAGCCAATAGCGGCCCAGATAGGCGCTTTCCCGATGGCCGCGCGCCTCGTCGTAGCGCCCGCCGGGCAGCAGTTGGTGGCGGATCACGCCGTCGGCGGTGACCCAAAGGCCAACGTATTGGTCTTGATTGCCTGATGGTTTGGTCATTTCAGTTCTCCCGACTTCAATAAGTGCCGGTTCAAAACGGACTGGCCGTCGGCCGTACGATCAATTCGCTGACATCCACATCGGCCGGCTGATCGATGGCATAGGCAATGGCTCGGGCGATAGCCTCGGCAGGAATGGCAATCTTGCGGAATTCACGCATTTCGGCGCGGCCGCCGGCATCGGAAATGCTCTCGGCCAGTTCGGATTCGGTCACGCCGGGGGAAATCACCGTGACTCGCACATCGCCACCGACTTCCTGACGCAAGCCTTCGGAAATCGCACGCACGGCGAATTTGGTGGCGCAATACACGGCGGCGGTCGGGCTGACGGTGTAGGCACCGATGGAGGCGATGTTGATGAACTGGCCGCAGCGCTGACGCTGCATCAATGGCAGCCCGGCAGCGATGCCGTGAAGGACGCCACGGATGTTGACGTCGATCATCCGGTCCCACTCCTCGACCTTCAGCGCCTCGAGTTTCGACAGGGGCATGACTCCGGCGTTGTTGACGATTACATCGACCCGGCCAAAGCGCTCGACGGCGAAATCGATGAAGGCCTGCACATCATCGCGGCGTGTGACGTCCACCGCCCTGAACGCTGCGCTCTGGCCAAATTCATTGAGTTCTGCGACCAGTGTTTCCAGGCGATCGACGCGTCGGGCGCCGAGAACCACATGGGCGCCCTGACTGGCCAGAAGACGTGCACTGGCTTCGCCGATTCCGCTGCTGGCGCCGGTAATGACAACCACTTTGCCTTGAATGTTGGACATGACTTTTCCCTTATCTGGAAGCTGGAACATCCCGGGTGGGGACGTTGCGACAGGTCCAGATTAGGGACGCTTCGATGGGTTTCGTTAGCCGGTTTCTCCTGGGTTCTTGCACGATCCTGTAGCAGCGAAACCGACGCTGGCCGACACGCGCGCAATCGGTTTTACTAGCCCGACTCAACCTTCGGCCAGGGAGATTGTTCAGCATGACGACTTCTATTTCCGCGAATGCCCAAGACGGCGTCGACGTTCGGCGCGCCGAGCTGGTGAGCCTGATGAAGCGCTTCGCCCCGGAATACGGCGTTCATGCCACGCCGATCAAAGACTTGCACCTGATCCGCAGCGACCATCCCACCGAAGACCTGCACACAGTGCACAAACCGGGACTGTGCGTGATTGTCGAAGGACGCAAAGAAGTACGCCTGGCCGCTGAAAGCTATATTTACGACCCGCTCAATTACCTGGTGGTGTCGGTCACCCTGCCCTTGGCCGGCAAAGTGATCGAGGCCAGCCCGGATCGGCCTTATCTGTGTTTGCGTCTGGACATTGACCCGGCGCAGATCTGCCGTTTGATCGCCGACGTCAGCCCAATCGGGGTACCCGGGGTGAGAACGACTGGACGTGGTCTGTTTCTGGATCGAATCGACGCGCCCTTGCTTGATGCCGTATTGCGGCTACTGAGGTTGCTGGAAACCCCGGACGACATCGCGCCCCTGGCACCACTGGCGCAGCAGGAAATCTTCTATCGGTTATTGCGCGGCGAGCAGGGCCAGCGCTTGCATGAAATCGCCATACCCGACACCCAGACCCACCGCATCAGCCGTGCTATCGAATGGCTGAACAACCATTACGCCGAACCCCTGAGCATCGAGAACCTGGCGCAGATGATCAATCTCAGTACCTCGGCGCTGCATCACCGCTTCAAATCGGTGACAGCCATGAGCCCGTTGCAATACCAGAAGCAATTGCGCTTGCAGGAAGCGCGACGGCTGCTGTTGTTGGAGAACAGTGATGTTTCGTCAATCGGCTACAAAATGGGCTACGAAAGCCCTTCGCAATTCAGCCGTGAATACAGCCGTCTGTTTGGCGCCTCGCCGAGCAAGGACATCGCCCGGCTGCGCGCTCAGGCGATTTAGCAGTTTTGTGTTCGCCAGAATCAGGCAATTCAAGGGCATAAAAAAACCCGCCTAAGCGGGTTTCTCAAGACCATGCGACATCCTGTCGGCAGCCATCCTGGCGTATGGTCGATCATCCGTGATCCTGAGCACGTCCTGTGCTTCAGTTGATGGATCCAGATTAGACGTATCGGTGAAGCTTCAAAAGACGACATACCATCGACTACATGTAAGCCATTGACCATTCAGCACCTGAAACCTGCCCTTCTTGTAGCAACTGCAGTTTTCTGCGGACGAAAAAAAACCCGCCGAAGCGGGTTTTTCCCAAGACCATATCGACTCCCTGTCGGCAGCGATCCTTGCAATGGTCGATCATCCGTGACCCTGGAGCACTTCCTGTGCTTCAGTTGATGAGGCTAGATTACGCTTGGGATCCAATCTGCAATAGACGACATAGCTACTACCGCGTGTAAGACATTCGCTATAGCCGCCCTTCCGAAAACCCTTAGACGAATCAGTCATCATGCGCTGAAGCCACGGTGTCGTGGCCTGCAGCCATTAACCTCCCTGACGCTCATGGTCCTTGGTGTCTACCAGAAATTTTTCGATATTGCTCATCTGCTCATCCCAACCCCGGCTGTCCATGCGGAACGCCTTGAGCCTGCGCGACTGAGGGATGTGATCGAAACCGGACTCGACGACCGTCAACAACGTGCCTTCGTCCATATCCTGGAGTTCGAACTTCACCAGCGTGGTGGGCTCCTGGGAGTAATCGGTATCGGGTTCGACTGCATACGGGTGCCAGCGAAACGAAAACACCCGCTCCGGCTCGACCCGCTCCACCAGTACATTCCACAACAAGTGCTCATAACCAGGATAAGTAATCTGCCCCTGGGTCCACTCGCCGGCGACAAAACGCTTGCCTTCGAGTGCCACACCGAACCATTGCCCGAAGGCTTCGGCATTGGCCAGCACGCGCCAGACCTGCGAACGCGGGACCTTGAGCAGGATCTTCCTTTCGATGCGATCTGATGCTGGGTTCATAAGTCACCTCCTGTATTGAACAGTAGGCCTGTAAAGACCATAAGACCAACCTAAAAGTTGTATCAAACAGGTGCCGCAATCACCCGTACCTGAAATATTCGGCCTCAGTTTTGGCCATAAGTTCTGGTTTTTCGGGGGAGTCAGCGGGCTGAAACTGCTAACGTTTGCAACGACGAGGAACCCTTACAAGGAAGATTCATGCAGCCTTCACTCACGGAACGTTATCGCGCAACCCTGCTGGGGCTTGCTTGTGGGGATGCCGTTGGCACCCATGCCGAATTCCAGCCGCGCGGCTCATTCGCCCCTCTGAGCGATATGGTTGGCGGCGGCCCGTTCAATCTGAAGCCAGGGCAATGGACCGATGACACTTCCATGGCACTTTGCCTGGCAGAAAGCTTGCTGAACAAAAAAGGTTTTGATGCGGCCGATCAAATGGGTCGTTACCTCAACTGGTGGCAATGGGGTTATCTGAGTTCGACTGGCGAATGCTTCGACATTGGTATGACCGTCCGTGAAGCGCTGGCTCGTTATCAGCAAACCGGTCAGCCATTCGCGGGATCCACCGATCCTTATACGGCCGGTAACGGCTCACTGATGCGGTTAGCGCCAATAGTGTTGTACTACTTTCCCGACCCCGACCGGATCAGGAGGTTTTCCGCAGACAGCTCGCGCACTACCCATGCGGCGCCGGAGGCACTTGAATGCTGTCAGTTGCTTGCCGATCTGATCCGCAAGGCATTGCAAGGAGCGTCCAGGCAGGATTTGCAGAGCCTGCCAGAGACGACGTTCGTGGAACCGAAGGTCGCGAGCATCGCCCGCGGCGATTACCTCGGAAAATCCAAAGACCATATTCGCGGTACCGGTTACTGCGTTGCATCACTGGAAGCGGCCTTGTGGTGCTTTCACCACACTGACAGTTTTGAAGCCGCCATCCTCGAAGCCGCGAACCTGGGCGACGACGCCGACACCACTGCCGCCATCGTCGGCCAGTTGGCCGGGGCTCACTACGGTGTGCAGGCCATCCCTGACGGGTGGCTTGCGAAGTTGCACTTGCGCGAAGACATCGAGGCCACGGCTGACGCCCTGCTTCGGGCCGCCGCTGCCGACATATCAGCCACGCAACCAGGAAAAGCCCCATGAATAACTTGCATGGCAGCTGCTTGTGCAAAGCCATCGAATACGAACTTGATAGCCTCGACATGCCCATCAGTCACTGCCACTGCCACACCTGTCGCAAGGCACATGCAGCGGCATTCGCCTCGACGGCCGGGGTCATGCGTAAGCACTTTCGCTGGATAAAAGGACAGGATCGGCTAAGCACCTATGAGTCGTCGCCGGGCAAGCTTCGGCACTTCTGTTCGATCTGCGGATCGCATCTGATGGCAGAGCGCTTGGCCCAACCCCATGTAATCGTTCGCGTGGCGACGCTCGACGATGATCCGAAAATGACACCTCAGGCTCATATCTGGACGTCCCATGACGTGCCCTGGCTTGAATATGAATCGAATGAGAAATGTCAGGAGTGGCAGACATAGCTTTCCGGATACACCGCGCCAGACTCTGATTTGTTGGCTGGCGGCGCCCCGCTACACTGCATTCCAACTTTCCATCATCACAGCGAACCCCACATGCCCCCACGTTTTCTCCTTGCGTTGACGCCGCTGCTGTTTACCCCCTTTGCGCATGCCATTGACTGCGACAATGCCACTGACCAGACGACGATGAATCAGTGCGCGGCGCAGCAGAACAAGGCGGCCGACAAGGAGCTGAATGCGCTTTATCAGCAGATCACCACACGGTTGAAGGACAGCCCCGACGCGAAAAAGCTGTTGATCGGTGCGCAGCGCTCATGGATTGCGTTTCGCGATGCCGAGTGCAAGTTCTCGGCGTCCGGGGTGGCGGGTGGCAGTGTGTATCCGCTGATCTACAGCAACTGCACCACTGAGCTGACCAAGGCGCGGGTCGAGGCGTTCAAGACTTACTTGAAGTGTCAGGAAGGGGATTTTAGTTGTCCGGTGCCTGGGGCTTGATGCTGCGGTGTTCTTGAGGCCTCTTCGCGGGCAAGCATCGCTCCTACAGGGGGCTTCGGCGGTACATAAATTGTGTGCCCACCAAAACCCAATGCAGGAGCGAGGCTTGCCCGCGAAAGCATCCGCTCAAGCACCACAATTACCGAATGGTTTCGGTCTTGCCGGTTTTCAGATCGATGCTGAACAGCCCGTAGAGGTACTCGGCGGTGGCCGGACTACCTTCTCGGCTTCGGGATTCACGCCGCCCCCCAACGTGGTGCGGCGTGACGCAGGTTCAGCGGTACAACGGAAGGTGAGTGCCTTTGTGAGCCTCGATTTCTTGCCGCATATCAGCCACTAGCGACGCGATCGCGTGGGGGCTATCCAGTGTCCATACCGGAACATGGGTGGCCACCAGATCCACTTTCCCGGTCATGCAATCGCAGACCCGAATTGTCAGGGACTGGTCCGCCTCCATGCTGCAAGTGCACACAGCGGGCAAAAAACTATGTTCAATGATGTTCTGAATTTCCAGGGTTGAAAGGAACATCGCTACCTCCCTCACGCCAGATGTGTGCCCGGGCAAAAGTTCCCTCATTCACCCAAAAATTCTAATCCTCAATAGCAGGTGTCTCAAGACCGTAACAGGTTGTTCGTCGTCTCATTGGTTGTCGCGATTTGCGACAAAACTTGGGGGCTGCCCTGCAGGGCAGGCGAGCCGAGATAATGTTCGCAATCCGCCAGCACGTACTCAAGCTTTGTGAGGCTGTGCTGTGAAGCTTTGATCGTTAGACGTGAGGGTCGCCCGGCGTTTTACTCGGCACAGCGTATTGCGGCTTCAGGTGACCGTCCTGATCGAGTAGCCAGGCATCCATGATCTGCCGCACCACAGGACCGGCAACGCGACCACCGGCCTCGCCGTTTTCGATCATGACCGAGATGACAATCTTCGGATGTTCGGCCGGGGCGAAACCGACGAACAAGGCATTGTCACGGTGGCGCTCCAGGGTTTTCGCCCGGTTGTAGCGCTCACCCTGTTTGATCGCCACCACTTGCGCGGTCCCACTCTTGCCGGCGATGCGGTACTGAGCCCCCGCCGCTGCCGCTCGGGCAATCCCGCGAGCGTCGTGCATCACCATCTGCATGCCGTGGTTGACCTGCTCCCAGTCACGTGGATCCTTGAGCAGGATGTTCGGCATCGGATGCTCGTCCACCGGCGCTACGCCATCCACCGTTTTGGCCAGGTGGGGGCGATTCCATACACCTTTGTTGGCGATCAGCGCGGTGGCTTGAGCTAGCTGCAGGGGCGTGACCTGCATGTAGCCCTGACCGATGCCGAGGATCACTGTCTCGCCAGGGAACCATGCCTGACGGCGCGTGGCACGCTTCCAGGCTTGCGATGGCATCAAACCGGCAGACTCTTCGAACATGTCGAGCGAGACTTTCTCGCCGAGACCGAACATGGCCATGTAGTCATGCAGGCGATCGATACCCAGCTTGTGCGCCAGGTCGTAGAAGTAGGTGTCGTTGGAGCGCATGATCGCCGCGTCCATGTCCACCCAGCCATCGCCACTGTGGTTCCAGTTACGGTATTTATGATCGAAATCCGGTAGCTGGTAATAACCCGGATCGAAGACGCGGGTCTGCGGGGTGACCACCCCGGTGTCGAGACCGGCGATAGCCACTTCCGGCTTGATGGTCGAGCCCGGCGCGTAGAGCCCACGCAGCACACGATTGAACAGCGGCCGGTCGATGGAATCGTGCAGCGCCGCGTACTCCTTGAAGCTGATACCCGTCACAAACATGTTCGGGTCGAAGCTTGGCTTACTGACCATGGCCAGCACTTCACCGGTCGACGGATCGAGAGCGACCACCGAGCCACGGCGATCGCCCAACGCCTCCTCGGCTGCTTCCTGAAGTTTGACGTCGAGGCTCAATACGATGTTTTTGCCGGGGACCGGGTCGGTGTGTTTGAGCACTCGCAGCACGCGGCCCTGAGCGTTGGTCTCGACTTCTTCATAACCCACATGGCCGTGCAACTCAGGCTCGTAGAATTTCTCGATGCCGGTCTTGCCGATGGCTTGGGTGCCACGGTATTCCACCGTATCCAGGGCTTTGGATTCTTTCTCGTTGATGCGGCCGACGTAGCCGATCGAGTGTGCGAAGTGTGCGCCCATCGGGTAGTGGCGAACGAACTGTGGCTCTACGTCAATTCCTGGCAAACGGAACTCGTTGACTGCCAACACCGCGATCTGTTCTTCGCTGAGTTCGTAGAACAAGGTGACGGGCACGAAGGGGTGTCGAGCCTGCTTCATCGCCTTGTCGAACAGCGTGCGGTCTTCAGCCGGCAGGTGCAGGAGGTTGACCACCTCATCCAGCTCTTCTTTGACGTCGGAGGCGCGTTCGCGGGTGATGGTCAGGTTGAAACTGGGCCGGTTGTCCGCCAGTAGCACACCGTTGCGGTCGTAGATCAGCCCGCGGGTAGGGGCGATCGGCAATACGTGTACGCGGTTGTTTTCGGAGATCGTCGAGTGGTAGTCATACTCGACCACCTGCAGAACATACAGCCGCACCACCAGCGCGCAGGTAATAGCAACGACGAACAAGGCGCAGGCCATCAGTCTTTTATTGACCAGGCGCGTCTCTTTTTCGTGATCCTTGATTGGTATTGGTTCAGGCATTTCTGCAGCAGCTCTTTGACTGTAGAGGAGGTGCCGATCCGTAGGCTTGAAAGCAGTCCGTTAAAAAACGAGCTGCACCATACCAAAAACGGCGTGGTTACTTTAGCGTCCGTTCCACCGAAACTTCATGAACAATGCAGCTGTTACCGGGGATAGCCTCCACGACACTTTCCTGCGGGTAAAACAAAACCCCTACCTGCATACGCAGATAGGGGTTTCGGAATTTAATCTTGACGATGACCTACTCTCACATGGGGAAACCCCACACTACCATCGGCGATGCATCGTTTCACTGCTGAGTTCGGGA